>DATDMD010000192.1:0-32750 GCA_036518975.1 Baekduia sp. | reverse complement strand
CGCTCGGCGGCGGCGGAGGTCGTCAGATAGTTCACGCCGCACCCCCGCACGCGGGAGTCCGTGGCGCAGATGCTGGCCAACGGCCGCCGGCTGCTGCCGGAGCTGCGGCTGGACGCGTTCGCGCTGGACGCGATCACCGTGCCGGTGCTGCTCATCTGGGGCGAGCGCGACCGCATGGTCGCCAACGCCGGCGCCCGCCACGTCCTCGACGCGCTGCCCGCCGCGACGCTCGTCCTGCTCGACGGCGTCGGCCACTGCCCGCAGGTCGAGGACCCCGAGCGCTTCGTCGCGACGCTGGAGGAGTTCGCGATGCGCCAGACTCCCCGGCGCCCCTAGATGCTCAAGCTGATCCCCTCACCCGGCGGCGTCGCCCACGCGGCGGCCAACGCCTTCGACCTGCTCGTCCGCGGCGGCGTCGCCGACCTGAGGCGCATGCCGGCCCACGTCGTCGACGAGGCGCCCAACGGGACCCTGTACCACTACCTGGCCGGCGAGGAGCGCACGCGCCACCTGCCGGTGCTGCTCGTCCCGCCGCTCGCCGCGCCGCCGATCTGCTTCGACCTGCGCCGCGGCTGCTCGCTGGCCGAGCATCTTGTAGGCCTCGGCCACCCGACCTACATGGTGGACTACGGGAGCATCGCGTTCAGCGACCGCGACCTCGGCCTCGAGCACTGGGTCCAGGACGTCCTCCCGCGCGCGATCGAGCAGGTCAGCGCGCACGCCGGCGGCCAGCCCGTGCAGGTGGTCGGCTGGTGCCTGGGCGGCATCATGTCGCTGCTGGCGCTGGCGGCGCGCCCGGACCTGCCCGTCAACTCGATCGCCGCCGTCGCCAGCCCGTTCGACTTCGCGCAGCTGCGGCTGTTCGCGCCGCTCCGCGGCGTGGCCAACATCACCAACGGGCTCTTCGCGACCGCGGTCTACCGCGCGCTGGGCGGCGCGCCGGCGCCGATGGTCAAGCGCGCGTTCCAGCTCTCGACGTTGGACAAGCACTTGACGAAGCCCGTCGCGATCGCGGCCAACCTCCACGACCGCGACTTCCTGGCCCAGGTCGAGGCCGTCGACCACTTCCTCGACAACATGAACGCCTACCCCGGGCGGACGATGGGCCAGCTGTACCACCAGTTCTTCCGCGTCAACGACCTGGCCGACGGCCGGCTGTCGCTGGGCGACGACGACATCGACCTCGCCGACGTGCGCGTCCCGGTCCTGGCCGTGGCCGGCAACGCCGACACGCTCGCGCCGCGCGCGGCCGTCCACCACGTCGCGACGTTGCTGACCGGATCGTTCGAGGTGCAGTGCAAGACGGGACCGGGCGGCCACCTCGGCGTGCTCACGGGCCGCGGTGCGGCGCCGACGACCTGGCGCTGGATCGACGAGTTCTTCGCGCGGAACGAGGGCGCGGAACGCTCGCCCAAGGGGCGAGGTTCCGGGCGCGAGCGCGCCCAGGGGCTCGCTCGCGCGGCCAACTAGGGCGCAGCGTCGCTTGCGCGCCAGGGGCTGAGGGCTCGGTACCCTCCTCGGCCCTATGCCGTCCCGCACCCGTGTCCTGCTCGTCCTGCCGGCCGTCCTCGCCGCGCTCGCGCCCGCCGCCGCCTCGGCCGCCAAGAAGCCGCAGGTCGATCCGACCAACGTCCCCGCCGGCGTCACCGCGGGTGGCGTCGACCTGTCGGGCCTGACCCTCCCCGACGCCCAGGCGCGGCTGGAGAGCGCGATCGGCACGAAGGTCAACGCGAACCTCGTGCTCGGCGCCGCCGGCAAGCCGTGGACGCTGAACCCGGTGCAGGACGCCAAGCTGCAGTTCGACGCGCTCACGACCGCCAAGCGCGCGATCCGCGCCAAGCAGCCCGGCGACGTCGGCCTGAAGCTGACGCACTCCAAGCTGGCGGTGCGGGCGTGGGTCGCCGGGATCGCGGCGAAGGTCGCCAAGGCCCCGCGCAACGCGACCGTCAAGATCACGCTGACGCACATCTACCGGAAGCGGGCCGCGCACGGCCGGGCGCTGGACCAGAAGGCGGTCGCGACGCAGGTCGACGCCGCGCTGGACGACGGCGTCAACGCGCCGCGCACCTTGCACACCAAGTTGGTCAAGACGTCGCCGAAGGTCAACGCCAACGACCTGGCCAAGTTGTACGGGACGGTCATCACGGTGGACAAGTCCCACTTCAAGCTGCGCCTCTTCAAGGGCCTCAAGTTCAGCAAGTCCTACATGGTGGCCGTCGGCCAGCCGGCGTACCCGACGCCGTCCGGCCTCTTCCACATCACCGACAAGCAGGTCGACCCGGTGTGGTCGGTCCCGAACTCGCCGTGGGCCGGCGAGCTGCAGGGCACGACGGTCGAGGGCGGCTCGGCGGCCAACCCGCTGAAGGCGCGCTGGATGGGCATCGTCAACGGCGTCGGCATCCACGGCACCGGCGAGGACTACTCGATCGGGTCCGCCGCGTCGCACGGCTGCATCCGCATGCACGTCGCCGACGTCAAGGACCTGTTCACGCGCGTCCCGGTCGGGACGCCGGTCCTGATCAAGTAGCGGTGACGCGGGTCGCGGTCCAGCAGCTCGCGCCCGTCCTCGGCGACGTGGACGCCAACGCGGAGCTGTCGCTGGCGGCGCTGCGGGAGGCCGCCGGCGCCGGCGCCGACGTCGTGGTCCTGCCCGAGCTGGTGACGTCCGGCTACCGGTTCGCGGACGCCGAGGAGTGCGCGGCGGCCGCGATCCCGGCCGACGGCGAGGTGCTGCGCGCGTGGTCGCAGGCGGCGGCGGCCAGCGGGATGGTCGTCGTCGGCGGCTTCTGCGAGGCGGGCCCGGACGGCAACACCTACAACTCGGCGGCGGTCGTCGACGAGACCGGCGCGCTCCGCGCGGTGTACCGCAAGCTGCACCTGTGGGACGGCGAGAAGCGCCTGTTCACCCCGGGCGCCGAGGCGCCGCCGGTGGTCGACACGCGCGTCGGGAAGGTGGCCGTGATCATCTGCTACGACTTGGAGTTCCCGGAGCTGACGCGCTGCGTCGCGCTGGCCGGCGCCCAGCTGCTGGCGGTCCCGACGAACTGGCCGCTGACGCCGCGCCCGGACGGCGAGCGGCCGCCGGAGACCGTGGTCGCCATGGGCACGGCGCGCGTCAACCGCATGGCGATCGCGTGCGCCGACCGGCTCGGGACCGAGCGCGGCCTGGAGTGGACGGGCGGCTCGTCGATCGTCGGCGCCGACGGCTGGGTGGCCGCCGAGACGCGCGCCGTCGGGATGGCCGTCGCCGACATCGACCTGGACCTCGCGCTCGACAAGCAGCTGACAGAGCTGGCGCACGCCTTCGGCGACCGCCGGCCCGAGATGTACGACTAGGCCCGCGCCTTCTCGGCGGCCGCCGCGGCCGCGGCCGTCGCCGCGCGCTGGCGATGGACGGCGTCGCGGGCCGCGCGGACCGCGATGCGCGGCGACCAGGTCTCGAGCTCGGCGCCCAGCGCGATCAGGCCGACGATCAGGCCCGAGACCATCAGCAGCGCACCGACGCCGAAGGTGAACGTCGTGATCGCCGCGATGTCGACGGCGTGCCCGGTCGTCTCCACGAAGCCGTAGCTCAGCATCGCCAGGCGCAGGCCGGCGGACGCTGGCGCCCGCGGGATGATCCGGCCGCCGCCCTGCGCGGCCATCACCAGCGTGACGGTCGAGATCGTGACCGGCAGGTGGAAGGCCTCCATGAACGCGGCGAGCGAGCCGAGGCGGATCAGGCGGCCGAGCGCCTGCCAGGAGGCGACGCCGAAGACGAAGCGGCGCGGGTCGTGCAGGATCCGGACGCCCTGGCGCAGGCGGGCGGTGAGGTCCGTGACGCGGGTCCGCAGCAGCTGCCAGACCAGGTAGGCGACCGCGCCGACGACGAGCGCGCCGATCGTGCACAGGAACGGGTGCTCGATGATCAGCGAGACGTCGACGTGCGGCAGGTCGCCGGACGACGTCGGGACCGGCAGGAAGCCGCGGCTCAGCGCCCAGATCACCAGGCCGAAGCCGAACAGCGTCTCGAAGATCGTCTCCGGCAGGAACGTCGCGGCGAGCGTCGGGTAGCGCGCGTCCGGGATGCGGCGGTGCAGCAGCCAGAGCTTGACGACGTCGCCGCCGCGCGCCGGGATCACTCCGTTGAGGCCCGCGCCGGCGAGGTAGGCCGCGGTCGTGTGGCGCGGCTTGAGCTGCGTCGCGTCCGGATACGCGGCCTTGATGATCGTGTGCCAGCCGCGCGGCCGGACCGCCTGGGCCAGGATGTAGGCGAGGATCCCGACGACGCACAGCCACGGGTTCACGCTCGCCGCGCGATGGAGCAGGAGCTCCAGCGCGTGGTCGGCGGTGCGGAAGACGTCGGTCAGCATCCTGTACCCGTGTTAACGACACGTCGTGCCCTGAAGTAGAGCGCCCGCGTATGGCTCTGTGGCGTCAGGATCCCTGACGGGGCGGCACGTCGTCGGGCCAGCGACCGTGCCGTGCGAAGTATGCCCGGGCCTCGTCCTCTTCCACCCGGGCTGCGTCACCCGTCACGCCCATTCGGTGCAGCCAGTTGAGCAGCGCGACGGACAGGCCGGCGCCCCACAGCGCGGCGGCGCCCTCGATCGACGTCTCGTCGCCGCCGCGGACGATGATCAGCACGATGCCCGCCACGAGGATCGCGACGGGAATCCAGATGCGGACGACGTTCATGAGCATCAATGGGCCTCGCTGATCAGGGTAGTGCGCCGCGTCGTGAACACCAGGCCGGTAAGGATGGCGACGACGCCGAGGAGCTGGAGGGGCGAGGGGCTCTCGGAGAAGATGATCGCGGCCAGGATCACCGAGCCGATCGGCTGGATCGTGAGCAGGACGGACGTCAGCGCGGCGGGCAGCCGCGGCAGCGACGCGGAGATCAGCAGCCAGCCGACCACCTGCGAGGTGAGCGCCAGCGTGAAGAGCCAGCCGTGCGCGGGCCAGGACGGGACGAGGTCCAGGTCGCCGACCGCGGCGCCGATCGCGATGGCGCCGAGCGTCGCGACGATCGTGGCGTCGGCCAGCGGACCGGCGGGGCGGCGGAGGTCCTGGCCGCCCTGGCGGAGCACGAGGATGAAGCCGGCGTAGCTGATGCCGGTCGCGACGCCGAAGACGACGCCCTGCGTCGGGTTGTCGCCGTAGGCGCCGGACTCCAGCGCGCCGGAGATCAGGACGATGCCGGCGAGCATGAGCGGCAGCGTCATCAGGACGCGCGACGACGGGTGCTCCTTGAGCACGAGCCACGCGATCAGCGGGACGAACGCGACCTGGAGGTTGCCGAGGACGGTCGCCAGCCCGGCGCCGACGTCCTCGATCGCGTGGTGCCAGCAGACGAGGTCGATCGCGAAGAAGACGCCGGCGATCGCGGCCAGCCGGCGGTCGCGGGACGGCCGGGGGCCGAAGCGCCGGTCCTCGCCGCGGGCCAGGAAGTAGAGGATCGGGACCGCGTAGCCGCAGCGGAAGACGGCCGCGGTCGAGGGCGAGACGTCGGCGAGCCGGACGAGGATCGAGCTGAACGCGATCGCCAGCGCGCCGAAGACGGCCATCGCCCGGGGCCGGGCGACGAGCTGCTGCAGGGGTGTGGGCGGCGGCGCGGCGGCCGTGGTCACGTCGGCCACGCCGTCAACCTACCCGGCGGCGGCCTCCGGCTCAGTGGGCCTTGTGCCGCGGGGAGATGTTCTGGTCGTCGCCGACCACCACGATGACGTGCGCCTGGGCGCCGGCGATCTCCGTGACGCCGCGGGACGCGAGGGCGAGGCGGTTCTCCGGCACGTCGATCGACCGCGCGACGGCCGCCGCCGCGTCGCGGGCTCCCGGGACGTAGTAGACGGCGGTGCTCGCGTGGGTCTGCGCCGCGGCGTTGGTGACCGTGCCGATCTTGAACCTCGCGTTCTGCAGCCGGGTCGCCACGCCGCGGGCCAGGCCGGGCACGGTCGTGCCGTTGAGGACGGCGGTCTCGAACGCGTCGTGGGCGGGTGCGGGCGGGATGGTGGTCGCGGTCGTCGGGGTCGGGGTGGTCACGCTCGCGGCCGGGGTGCCGCCGCTGCGGCCGTCGCCGCCGGTCGACGTCACGGCCGCCGCCAGCCCGCCGCCCACCGCGAGGACGGCGATCACGGTGGCCGACACCGTCGCGGCCCTGCGCGCCCGTGCGCGCTTCAGCCGTCGCGAGCGGTCCGTGGTGGCGCTCACGAGCTGGCGCTCGAGATCGGCGAAGAAGTCCTCGTGTCGCTCGGTCATGTCGTCGTCCTCCCTGCCAGTCGGGCGCGGAGCGCGGACAGGCCGCGCGAGACGCGCTTGCGCGCGACCGCCTCGGTGACGCCGGCCGCGCCGGCGACCGCCGCGTAGTCGTGGTCCAACAGGACGCGCAGGGCGATGGCATCGCGTTGGTCGGCGGGCAGCGCGTCGAAGCCTTCCTTCAGCTGGACCCGCACGAGCTCGGCGCTGGCCGTGGCCTCCACCTGCTCGAGGCCCGCGTCGTCCAGCCGGACCCGCTCGATGCCGAGCCGCTTGCGCGCCCGCTCCTCCACCGCGCCCCGGCGCCGCGCGTTGCTCACGCGGTTGCGCGCGATCCCGAACAGCCAGCCGATCGGCTCGCCGCGGTCCGGGTCGAAGCGGTCGAGCGCCTCCAGCGCCACGGCGAACGTCTCCGCGGTCAGGTCGGCGGCGTCCTGCGCGTCGTGGGTGCGCGTCAGGCAGAACGCCGCGATCCGTCGCACGTGCCGGCGGTAGAAGGCGCCGAACGCCTCGCCCTCGCCGGCCAGCGCGGCCGCGAGCAGCTCGGTGTCGGAACGGGTCTCCATGGCAGTAGTTGGCGCATCCTCCCGCGCCTGTGACCACGTTGCGCGCGCCGTGTCCAGCTGGTACAACCAGTCCATGGCACTGGTTGGACCAGTTACCCGCTCGGACGAGATCCACCGCGCGCTGCGCGGCGCGATCCTCGACGGCACCTACGCCCCGGACACCGCGCTGCCCTCCGAGCGCCAGCTCGCCGAGGAGCACGACGCGTCGCGTCACGCCGTGCGCGAGGCGTTGAAGCGCCTGCAGCAGGCCGGTCTCGTCTCGATCTCCCAGGGCGGCGCGACGCGCGTGCGTGACTGGCGCCGCCACGGCGGCCTCGACCTCCTGCTCGCGCTCGGGACCGACGGCGAGCTGCCGCCCGAGGGGCTCGGCCTCGTCCGCGCGATGTTCGAGATGCGCGCCTCGGTCGGCGCCGACGCCGCCCGCCTCGCCGCCCGCCGCGGCGACGACGCCCAGCGCGCGGAGATCGTCGCGCTGGCGACCAGGCTCGCCGCCGTCGACGCGCCCGCGGCCCGGACCGCGTTCTACGACGTCCTGTGGGACACGATCATCGACGCCTCCGACAACCTCGCCTACCGCCTCGCGCTCAACACGCTCGTCGCCGGCCAGCGCGTCCTGTCGTTCGACGCGAGCGTCGTCGGCGCGGAGGTCGCCGACGCGTCCGCCGTCCTCGCGCTCGCCCACGCCGTCCACCAGGGCCGGGACGACGACGCGTTCACGGCCGCCCGCCGGCTCCTCGTGCGCTCGATCCCCGAGTTGTAGGCCATGACCGAGATCCTGTACTACGCGTTCCCCTACTTCATCCTGTTGCTCGTCGTCGAGTTCCTGTCGTTCAAGCACCTGGAGTCCGACGGCCTGGTCGGCTACGACATCAAGGACTCGCGCACGTCGATCACCATGGGGATCGGCAACGTCATCATCAACGTGGGGTGGAAGTTCGCGATCCTCGCGGCCTACGCCGTGTTGTACGAGCTCGCGCCGTGGCATCTGCCGACCGGCGCGTGGTGGGTCTGGGTCCTGCTGTTCTTCGCCGACGACCTGTCCTACTACTGGTTCCACCGCGTGTCACACGAGTCGCGCGTGTTCTGGGCCTCGCACGTCGTCCACCACTCCAGCCAGCACTACAACCTGAGCACGGCGCTGCGGCAGACGTGGGTGCCGATGACCTACGCGCCGTTCTGGCTGTGGATGCCCCTGGTCGGCTTCGCGCCGTGGATGGTCCTGCTCGCCCAGGCGTGGTCGCTGATCTACCAGTTCGGGATCCACACCGAACGCGTCGGCCGCCTCGCGCGCCCGGTCGAGGCGGTGTTGAACACGCCGTCCCACCATCGCGTCCATCATGGCTCCAACGAGCAGTACCTGGACAAGAACTACGCCGGCATCCTCGTGATCTGGGACCGGCTCTTCGGGACCTTCGAGCCGGAGGGCGAGCGCGTCCGCTACGGCCTGACGACCGACATCGACACCCACAACCCGGTCCGCGTCGCGTTCCACGAGTACCTCGACCTCTGGCACGACATCCGCCGCGCCCGCTCATGGCGGACCAAGGCCGGGCTGGCGCTGCACGGTCCGGGCTGGCGACCGGAGCACGAGCCGGAGCTGGAGCTGGACTCGGCGACGCGGGGCTAGCTGCCGGCGCCGGCGGCCAGGACCAGCGCGCCCCAGTCCTGCTCCGCGCCGAGCAGGGCGAGCACCGAGGTCAGCTGGCCGATCGCGCGGGCGACGGCGATGTCCTCGGGGTGGGGTGTCAGCTCGGCGGCGATGAGCAGGCCCGCCGGCAGGTGGCTCAGCGCGCGGTCGCCGATCGCGGAGGCCGTGGCGTCGTCGAGCAGGGTGTCGCCGCTCAGCGCCGTGCCGAGCACGACGGCTGAGAAGGCATAGGCCTTGAGCGCGGCGTCGCGGGGCAGGAGGCCCAGCCCGTCGGCGACCGCCGCCGCGCAGCCGTCCTGGTCGCCCGCGCGCCAGGCGACCAGCGCCGCCAGCGCGGCGGTGACCCGCGCGCGGTCGACCGGGCGCGCGAGCCCGGCGCCGAGCAGGCCCACGCTTCCGTCGTCGCACAGGACGACGTGCCCGGGCCGCGGGTCGGTCAGCACCAGCCCGGCGCGCGCGGCGATCACGTGCGCCTCCACGAGCGTGCGGGCCACGGCCGCCGGGTCGTCCGGCAGGGCGGTCGCGAGCGTCGGGCCGGCGAGCAGCTCGCTCACCAGAACGTCCGGCCCGCTCAGCTCCAGGTCCGGCGCCGGGACGACCAGCCCGTCCACGCTCCGCAGCACCCGCCGCACCTGCCGCTGCGTCGAGGCCTCGTGCTCCAGGTCCAGCTCGTCGAGCGCCGTCTCGCGGACCGCGCGCAGCACCGCGCCGGCGTCCATCGCGCCGAAGACCTGCCGCAGCGGCGGCCCGAGGACGTCGAGCAGGGCAAGGTCATTGCGAACGGCGGCCGCGAGCCCCGGCCGCAGGACCTTCACCGCGACCGCGGTCCCGTCGTCGCGCACGCCGCGGTGGACCTGCGCGCTCGGCGTCACCGCCAGCGGCTCGGGGTCCAGCGCGTCGAGCACCCGGTCCGGCGGCCGGCCCCACGCGCCGCGCAGGACCTTCTCGATGTCCTTGAACGCGACGGGCTGCGCCGACTCCGCCTGCGCGGCCTCCAGCTCGGCGGCCAGCCGGCCCAGCGCGCGCGGCAGCACGCCGGCACGCGCGACCGCCGCGGCGCGGCCCATCCCGACGCGCCCGGACGACGACCGCCGCACCAGCGAGCCGCCCGCCTCCAGCAGCGAGCGGACCGCGGGCGGCAGCGACGGCTTCTCGGGCGACGGCGCGGCCATGGGCCCGCGGACCCTACGGCATGCGAAGCGGCGGCCTCCCCAGGCCGCCGCTTCTTCCTCTCCCGGAGGTTCTTGTAGGACTACGCCGCCGCGGGCGCCGGCGCCGGGTTGACGACCAGCACGCTCGCGGGCGCCTCGCGCGTGACGAGGTCGGTCACGTCGCGGCTCAGCGCCGCCGTCTCGGTCGGGCGCCCGAGGACGATGACCGGCGCCCCGGCCTCCGCCGCGGCGGCGGCGATCCGGGTCGCGACGTCCGCGTGCCGGCCGGTGCTGCGCAGCAGCTCCCCGTCGGCGGCCACGCCCGCCGCGCGCAGCTGGGCGACGCGGGCCCGTAGCGTCGCGCGGGCCTCGTCGCCGGACTCGCGGGCGACCGCGTCGTCGCCGACCACGTCGGTCTCCAGCACGTGGACGACGTGGACCGGGCGGTCGCGCAGCAGCGCCACGCGGGCGGCCGCGGCGGTCACGGCCGGCGCGCCGGGCGAGGCGTCGACGGCCAGCAGGACCGGCGCCGCCGCGCCGAGCGGGCGGGCGACCGGCACCGGGGCGACTCGGGCCGGGGCGTGCGCCGCGGCCTCGTCGGCGTCGACGTGCGCGACGAGGTGGCGGCCCAGCGCCAGCGGCACGATCGACAGGGCGACCACCGCGGCCGCGACGTAGAACGGCAGCGATTCGTTCCCGTTCTCCGACAGCTTGCCGGCCAGCCACGGCGCCAGCGCGCCGCCGCCGAAGCGGACGAACGAGTACGCGGCCGACGCGACCGGGCGCTCGATGTCCGGCGCCACGCGCATCAGCGCCTCGGTCAGCACGGTGTTGACCAGGCCGATCAGCGCGCCGCCGACCAGGACGGCCGCGATCAGCAGCGGGCGGGAGTCGACGCCGATGCCCATGGCCAGCAGGACGACCGCGAAGACGAGGAGCGCGCCGCCCAGGAGCGGGACGGTCCCGGTCCGGGCGCGCAGCCGCGGCGCCACCACGACGCTGAACAGCGCGAGCATCGCGCCCCAGCCGAAGAACACGTAGCCGAGCTCGTGGACGCCGAGCCGCAGCGGGAACGGCGCGAACGCCAGCAGCGTGAAGAAGCCGAAGTTGTAGAACAACGCGGTGACCGCGATCGTCCGCAGGCCGCCGTGCCTCAGCGCCTTGAACGGCTCGGCGAGCGACGTCTTGCGCGCCGGCTTGGGCATGTCCTTCAACAACGCGAAGATCGCGATGAAGCCGACCGCCATCAGCGCGGCGGTCCCGAAGAACGGCGCGCGCCAGGAGATCGCGCCGAGCTCGCCGCCGAGCAGCGGGCCGGACGCCAGGCCGAGGCCGAGCGCGGCCTCGTAGAGGATGATCGCCGAGGCGACGCCGCCAGACGCGGCGCCGACGATCGCGCTGAGCGCGGTCGCGGCGAACAGCGAGTTGCCCAGGCCCCAGCCGCCGCGGAAGCCGACGAGCTGGGCGACGGTGTTCGACATCCCGGCCAGCGAGGCGAAGACGACGACGAGCGCGAGGCCGGCGAGCAGCGTGCGGCGCGTGCCGATACGGCTCGACACGAAGCCGGTGCCGAGCATGGCGACGGCCATGACGGCGAAGTAGGAGGTGAAGAGCAGCTCGACCTGCGAGTGGCTGGCGTTCAGGTTCGCGGCGATCGACGGGAGGATCGGGTCGACCAGGCCGATGCCCATGAACGCGACCACGCACGCGAACGCGACGGCGTAGACCGACCGCGGCTGGTGGAGGAGCGAGTTGGAGGACTTGGTCATGCGGGGTCTCCGGGGGTGAGGGCGTGGAGGGCCGGCAGCGCGGCGACGAGCGCGGCGCGCTGCGCGGGGGTGAGGGCGGCGAGGCGCTCGTCCAGGAAGCGCGCGCGCTGGGCGCGGCGCTCGGCGAGCTTGGCCCGGCCGGCGTCGGTGAGGACGACGTTCGTCGCGCGGCGGTCGTCGGTCGCGCGCTCGCGCGTGACGAGGCCGCGGGCCTCGAGGCGCTGGACGGCGACGGTCATCGACGGCTGCGCGACGGACTGCGCGGCGGCGAGCTCCGTGATCCGGTGCGGGCGCTCGCGCAGCATGTTCAGGACGGAGGCCGACGTGCGGCTGAGGTCGTCGCCGGCAGGGGCGATCAGCCCGGACCAGAGGTCGACGAGCGCCGCCTCGAGGTCGGCGGCGAGCGTGTCGGTCTGGTGCTGAGCGGGTCGTCGCGGCATTGCATAGCTCAGTCTACATAGACTGGCTATGCATTACACGCGCTGGGTCAGGTCGCTTACGCGCCGCCCTTGGCCGCGCGGCGCTGCTCGGCGAGCGCCGCGATCGCGTCCGCGATCGGCGTCCCGTCGTTGTTGACGTCGAACGCCAGGCCCGCGGTCCCGGGCGTGTCGAGGACCTCGGCGAGGACCGCCGCGACGTCGCCGCGGGTGATCTTCCCGCGGCCGGTGTTCACGACGACCGCGCCGGTCGGCGGGTCGTTGGTCAGCCCGCCCGGCTTGACGATGGTGTAGGCCAACCCGGACTCGGTGAGCTTCTTGTCCGCCTGGCCCTTGGCGCGCAGGTAGGTCCCGAAGCCGCCGTCGTCCTCGGCCTCGGGGTCGGCGCCCACCGACGAGACGATCACGTAGCGGTCGATCCCGTTGCGGCGCGCCACCTCCATCAACTTGACCGCGCCCGCGTAGTCCACCGTCCACTTGCGCTGCGGCCCGCTGCCCGGTCCCGCGCCCGCGGCGAAGACGATGGCGTCGGCGCTGCCGACGACGTCGGCCAGGTCGTCGACCTCGAGCGCCTCGAGGTCGGCGACCACCGCCTTGGCGCCCTGCGCCTCCAGGTCCGCGGCGTGGTCCGGGTTGCGGATCAGCCCGCGGACGTCGTGGCCCTCGTCGGCGAGCAGCCGCTCCAGCTGCAGCGCGATCTGGCCGTGGCCTCCGGCGATGACGATGTCCATGGGCTCGAAGGTAGCTCAGCGAGCCGGTTCCACCACAGGGCGATGGGCAGTGGGCGCATCTCCGACCGCCGGGCCATGTGCGAACGATCCATGCCGGCCTAGCGTTGCGCGGCGAATGCTCGTCACCGAAGAACGCACCGACCTCGACCACGACCACGACCTGCTGGAGGCGGCCCGCGCCGAGGTCGCCACGCTCACCGCGCTCGTCGCCCTGACCCAGGACATCGCGGCCGCCACGCGCCGCGCCGACCTCTACCGCGTCGCCTGCGTGGGCGTGCGGCGGCTGCTGGACGCCGACGGCTGCCGCCTGCACCTCGTCGACGACGACGGCGGCCGCCTGGAGCCCGCCTACTCCAGCCCGCGCGAGCCGCTGCGCCGCGTGCGCCCGCCGCGTTTCGCCGACGCGCTGCGCGCCGGCCCGGGCGAGCGCGCGCTGGTCGCCCCGCTGGCCGCCGCCGACGCCGACGTCGGGATGCTCGTCGCCGAGCGCGCGCGCCCGTTCGCGGCCGCCGACGAGCACGTGCTCGACGCCGTCGCCCACCACCTCGCCCTCGCCCTCCGCACGGCCGACCTCGTCGAGCGGCTGACCGAGGAGCACCTCGTCCGCGACCTGTTCGACGCGCTGGCCGACGGCCGCCACCAGGCCGCCGAGTCCCGGGCGCGCGCGGCCGGCCACGACCTCGACCGACCCCATGTGGTCGCCGTGCTCGAGCCGCTCGCCGGCGAGCCCGACGAGCACTGGCACGACGCGGCCGCGCGCGCCGAGGCGCGCCTGCGGCGGGTCGTCCCGGGCTCCCTGTGCGATCCGGGCGAGGACCGGCTCCGGGCGCTGCTCCCGCTGGGCGGCGACCCGGAGCAAGAGCTGATGCGGATCGACGCCGAGCTGGAGCGCGTGGCGTGCGAGGAGCGCCTGGCCGGCGGGCGCTCCGAGCCGCGCCGGGGGCTGGGCGGCGACCGGCGCGGGCTGGACGAGGCGACGTGCGCCGCGCAGGTCGCGCGCGCCACGACGCCGGCCGGCGGCGCGCGCGGCTACGGCGACCTGGGCGCCTACCGCTACCTGGCGCAGCTCCCGGCCGGGTACGCGCCCGACGAGCGCCACGCCGCCGCGATCGCCACGCTCGCCGCCTACGACGCGCGGCGCAGGACAGAGCTGCTGAGGACGTTGGAGCGCCACCTCGGCGACCGCGGCGCGCTGGCCGCGACCGCCCGCGCGCTGTACATCCACACCAACACGCTGCGGCAGCGGCTCGACCGCATCGAAGCGCTCACCGATCTGGACCTGGCGACCGAAGACCTCCTGTCGCTGGAGCTCGCGCTCAAGCTCGCGCGGCTGCACGGCCACGGCACGGCGTCCTGACCGGGGTTGCGCGGCGGGCCGCGCCGGTGTTGCATGTAGGGCGGATGGCCGCCACCACCGTCAAGCCCGCGCCCCCGGCGCGGCACCTGCTCCGCGCGCGCGACGCCGCGGACGCCGACTACGCCGACCCCGAGCTCGACGTCGCCGAGCTCGCGCGCAGGGCGCACGCGTCGGTCGCGCACTTCAGCCGGACGTTCAAGGAGACGTTCGGCGAGACGCCCCACCAGTACCTGCAGACGCGCCGGATCGAGCGCGCGCAGGAGCTCCTGCGGCTCAGCGACCTGACGGTGTCGCAGGTCTGCCTCGCGGTGGGCTACACGTCCCTGGGCTCGTTCAGCGCGACGTTCAAGCGGACGGTCGGGACGGCGCCGAGCGCCTGGCGCGAGCAGGCGCGGGCCGAGGCGCTGATGGCCCGCATCCCGTCGTGCTTCCGGCGCGAGTGGCAGCGGCCGCGCGCGGTGCCGGACAGCAGCAGGTTTCGAGAAGCGAACGGGGGGCGCGACGCGTAGCTTCTAGCCCATGCCCAATCTCAAAGCAGGGATCCTTTGCGCGATGGTCGGCGACCAGGACGAAGCGCTCGCCTGGTACACCGACAAGCTCGGCTTCGAGCTCCGCAACGACACGACGTTCGGCGACTTCCGGTGGGTCACGGTCGCGGCGCCCGGCGACGACTTCGAGATCTCGCTGATCGACCCGGCGGTGCGGCCCGATGTCGACGCCGACGTGCGCTCCCTCATGGCGCGTGGCGGTCTGAACGGCCTGATCATCCAGACCGACGACTGCCGTGCGTCGTACCGCGATCTCAAGGCGCGCGGCGTCGAGTTCACCAGCGAGCCCGAGGAGTACTTCTACGGCACCGACTGCGGCTTCCGCGACCCGTTCGGCAACTCGTTCAGACTGACGCAGCGCGCGGCGGTCCTGGCGGAGCCGACGCCGGAGAACTCGCCCGCCTGAGGTACGCCTCGTGCTGCGCGCCCGCGTTGGCCCACAGGCGGGCGACGCGGGCGGCGCCGAGCGCCTCGGGGTCGATCCCGAAGACGTCCTTCAGCGTGGCGGCCAGGTCGTCCTCGGTCTCGAGCACCGTGCGCTCGTCGACGCCCGGGCCCTTGCGGGAGAGGGTCCGGGCGCGCAGCGTCGTGATGTGGTCGGCGTGCGGACGCTGGACCACCAGCGTCTGGACGAAGCTCGAGTCGGGGCTGGCCGCCATGCGCTCGTGGTGCGGCGCGAACGTCGCGAGCGGGACCGGCGCGTCGCCGAACCGGAAGCCCGGCGTCGAGCCCCACGGATGCTGCGCGAGCCAC
This sequence comes from Baekduia sp., assembly GCA_036518975.1. Taxonomy (GTDB): domain Bacteria; phylum Actinomycetota; class Thermoleophilia; order Solirubrobacterales; family Solirubrobacteraceae; genus Baekduia. The sequence continues at coordinate 17,556 of DATDMD010000192.1, read as the reverse complement.
CACGCGTCGTCGCCGGGCTCGCGCTCCAACAACCACGTGAACGGCCCCCGGACGTGCGCGCCCGCGATCAGCGGGACGGGCTCCAACGGCCCCTCTCCCCAGCCCGCGTCGCAGAGGAAGCGCTCGCCGCCGGCGGCCGTCGCCACCAACGCCAAGTGGTTGGTCGGCGCGCCGCCGGCGTGCGCTCCGCGCTCGCCGACGAGCGCCTCGCGCCGCTGCACCGCGAACCCGACCCCGCGCAGCAGCGTGAGCAGGATGGTGTTGATCTCGAAGCAGTAGCCGCCCCGGCCGGTGCTCAGCATCCGCTCGACGAGCGCCTCCGGATCCAGCGGCCGGTGCTCGCCGAGCTGGGCGGTGATCCCGTCGTAGGAGACGGTCTCCAGGAACGCGCGATGCACCCGCCGCAGGCCCGCGGCGTCGGTGTCCGGACGATGGTCGAGGCCGATGTGCGTGAGCAGATCGTCGATCACCGCCCGGACTCTACGCCCGACCTACTTGGTGTGGATGGTGATCGTCGAGCCGGTGGCCGGCACGTAGCTGCCGTTCGTCACGCCCGCGTAGACGCGGTACCTGCCGCCGCGGCTGATCGTGACGTGCTTGCTGTAGGCGGACTTCCCGCCGTCGCTGTGGCGCGCGTCGGTCCCGGCGATCGTCACCCAGTGGTTCTTCGAGTTGAGCTTCTGGATCGCGATCGGCGTCCCGTCGACGGCCGGGGCGATCGACCCCGAGAACGTGAGCTTGTGCCCGCGCGTGACGGTGTGCGCGCCGACGTGCGTCGACACGCGCACGGCGACGCTGACGACCAGGATCGGGCTGACGACCGCGGGCTTGTCGGGCAGCGCCACGCGGAACTGCGTGTTGAACGCGACCGGCAGGGCGTTGAACGAGAAGTTGCCGGCGGCGTCGGTGATCAGCTTGTTCCCCACCGGCTTGAAGCCCTGGGTGTAGGGGAACGGGTTGGACTGCAACACGATCTGGCGGCCGCCGTTGCCGGTGCCCGTGAGCTGGCCGGCCAGCGTCGCCGAGCCGCCCGGTCCGAGCGGGTTGGGCGTCGCGGTGAGCGTCACGCCGAGCGGCTGGGCGCTGGTCTTGAAGGTCCTGTCCGCGCCGTTGGCCAACCCCTTGCTGTTGGTCGCGATGAAGCGGTAGTGGTAGGTCGTGGCGGGCGCGAGGCCGGGCACGTCGGCCGAGACGGTGCGCTTGCCGTCGCCGGTGACGGTCTGCACGGGCGTCGTCGACCCATAGCGGTTGGTCGTGCCGTACTGGAACTGGACCGTCGTGGGCGCCCCGTTGGGGTCGACGACGCCGGCGAGCGTCACGGTCTGCTGTGCGCGGTTCGAGGTGCCGCCCGTGGTGACCGCGGGTGCGGTCGCGGCCTGTGCGGCGGCGGGCAGAGCGGCGAGCGTCAGCGCGAGCGCGCCGACGCGGCGCGCCGTCCATCCCAAGGTGCTGCGGTGCATCGAGTCCCTCCCGATGGGGATCAAGGTGTCTTCGTCGGCTGTCAACACGCGCGAGTGACGCGTGTCGCGGTCAGTACCCAGTTTTCGTCGTGGTGCAGCCTGCGAGGACGCGAAGTACTGTGCCGTACCCATGTCCCACAGCAACCGTCAGATCCGGCTCGCGGCGCGCCCGCGGGGCGAGTGCCAGCCGAGCGACTGGGAGCACGTCGACGTCGACGTGCGCGCGCCGGGCGAGGGGGAGTTCGCGGGGATCACCAGGATGCTCTCGCTCGACCCCGCGATGCGCGGGTGGCTCAACGACGCGCGGTCCTACATCCCGCCGGTCGGGATCGGCGAGGTCATGCGCGCGGGGACGATCGTCGAGGTCACCGAGTCCAACCACCCCAAGTTCGCGGCCGGCGACCACGTCGTCGGCACGTTCGGGGTGCAGTCGCACGTGGTCTCCGACGGCAAGGGCGTGCTGCGCGTCGACCCGACGGCGGCGCCGCTGGCGACCTACCTCGGCGCGCTCGGGCTGACGGGCATGACCGCGTACTTCGGGCTCCTGGACGTCGGGGCGCTGCGCGGCGAGGGCGAGACGGTGCTCGTGTCCGGCGCCGCGGGCGCGGTCGGGACGATCGTGGGGCAGATCGCCAAGCTCAAGGGCGCGCGCGTGGTCGGGATCGCGGGCGGCGCGGAGAAGTGCGACATGCTGGTCTCCGAGCTGGGCTTCGACGCCGCGGTCGACTACCGCGGCGACGACGTGCAGGGCGCGCTGCGCGCCGCGACCCCGGATCGGGTGGACGTGTACTTCGACAACGTCGGCGGCGACATCCTGGACCTCGCGCTGACCCGGTTGAACCTGAAGGCCCGCGTCGTGATCTGCGGCGCGATCAGCCAGTACAACAACGACGGCGCGATGCGCGGGCCGTCCAACTACATGGCGCTGCTGGTCTCCCGCGCGCGCATGGAGGGCTTCGTCGTCTTCGACTACGCCCGGCAGTACGCCGAGGCGGGCGCCGAGATCGCGGGCTGGATCGGCGAGGGGAAGATCGTCACCAAGGAGCACGTCGTCCGCGGCGGCATCGACGACTTCCCCGACACGTTGAACATGCTCTTCCGCGGCGAGAACGTCGGCAAGCTCGTCCTCGAGGTCGCCTGATGGAGCTGCGCGACAAGGTCGCGCTCGTCACCGGGGGCGCGTCCGGCCTGGGCCGGGCGACCGCGATCGCGCTGGCGGCCGAGGGCGTCGAGGTGGTCGTCGCCGACGTCGACGAGGACGGCGGCCGCGCGGTGGCCGAGACCGTCGGCGGGCACTTCGTCGCGTGCGACGTGTCGTCGTTCGACGACAACCTGGCGCTCGTCGCCGCGGCGGTCGACCTGGCCGGCGGCGTCGACATCGTCCACCTCAACGCGGGCGTGTCGACGGGCTTCGGCGTCGGCCCGGAGTTCGACGCCGACCGCTACAAGAAGGTCATGGGCATCAACTTGGACGGCGTGGTCTACGGGACGCACGCGGTTCTGCCGGCGCTGAAGGCGCGCGGCGGCGGGGCGATCGTGGCGACCGCGTCGCTGGCGGGCCTGACCAGCGTCCCGTTCGACCCGATCTACGCGGCCAACAAGGCGGCGGTCGTCGGCCTCGCGCGGTCGCTCGGCCCGGCGCTGGCGGTCGACGGCATCACCTACAACGCGCTCTGCCCGGCGTTCGCCGAGTCGAAGATCGTCGATCCCATCCGCGAGATCCTCTCCGCCCAGGGCGTGCAGCTGATCCCGGCCGAGACCGTGGCCGCCACGGTGCTGCGGATCATCACCGGCGGCGGGACCGGCGAGGCATGGTTCGTCCAGCCCGCGCGGGAGCCGGCGCCGTTCGCGTTCCGCAACGTCCCGGGGCCGGGCACGGGGAACGCCGCGAACCCTGAAGCGATTTGAGGTGGCACGCGGTCTAGGTCATACTTGGCGGCGTGTCCAGACTCGCGATCATGCTCACCGGCGCGCTGCTCGGCGCGCTCCTGCTGACGGCGACGGCCAGCGCCGGCGTCTCCAAGCACTGCAGGCTGATCTCCCGGACCGACATCGGGTCGCCGGTCGGGATGTCGCACCTGAGGCTCAGCGGCACGACGGTCGCGAACCCCTCGCTCACCGGCGCCAAGGGGCGCCTCGCGCTGTGCGACTTCAGCGACGCGACGGTCGGCACGGTGGCGTCGACGAGCATCGCGACGCTCGGCTCGCCGACCGCGGCCCGCAAGGAGTTCAGCGCCCAGATCCACAAGGCGCGGCGCACGATGAAGACGCGCAAGCTGGCCGAGCCGTTCTGGAACGACGGCTACTACCTGGGCAAGGACGGCATCCTGGTGTTGAAGGGCCGCTACATCTTCCACCTGCAGTACGCGTCCGGGCTGAAGCGCTTCAGCCAGGTCACGGTCCCGGTCCTCACGATCCTCAGCGCCAAGGCCGTCAACAAGCTCTGAAGCGCAACGGGGACCTACGGCACGCTCGGCTCCAGGTCGTACGTGTCGACGTACTGCTCCGGGTAGCCGTACATGCCGTGCTCGACGATGTCGAGGCCGGCGGCCTCCTCCTCGGGCGTGACGCGCAGGCCGAAGACGGCCTTGATCGCGGCGAACGTGATGTAGGACAGCACGAAGACGACGACGAACGCGATCGTCACGCCCAGCGCCTGGACGCCGAGCTGCGTGAACGAGCCTGAGTAGAAGAGGCCGGGGTCGCCGATGCCGGCGTCGCCCGCGACCAGGCGCGGCGAGGCGAACAGCCCGCACGACAGCGTGCCCCAGATGCCGGCCACGCCGTGGGCGCTGAGCGCGCCGATCGGGTCGTCCAGCCGGCGGTCGATCAGCAGGACCGAGACGACGACGAGCACGCCGGCGACCAGGCCGATGACCGGCGCGGCCCAGGACTCCACGAAGCCCGACGGCGCCGTGATCGCCACCAGCGCGGCGATCGCGCCGTTGCCGACCATCCCGACGTCGAGGCTGCGGGTCAGCGTGTAGGCCGCGACCGCGGCGCCGACGACGCCGGCCGCCGCGGCGAGGTTCGTCACCACGACGACCTCCGCGAAGCGGTTGCCGTGCGTGCCCAGCGTCGAGCCGGGGTTGAAGCCGAACCAGCCGAGCCAGAGGATCAGCACGCCGATCCCGAAGAGCGGCATCGAGTGCCCCGGGATCGCGCGCGGCCGGCCGTCCGGGCCGTACTTGCCGTCGCGCGGGCCGAGCAGGAGCAGCGCCGCCAGCCCGCCCGTCGCGCCCGTGAGGTGGACGACGGTCGAGCCCGCGAAGTCCTGCATCCCCGGGCCGATCTTGTCCAACAGCCCGCCGCCGAAGATCCAGTGCGCGACCAGCGGGTAGATCACGCCGGCGAACACGACGCCGTAGATCGGGTAGGCGATGAAGCGGATGCGCTCGAGCGTCGTGCCCCAGACGATCGCCAGCGACACCGCGCAGAAGACGAGCTGGAAGAACGCGAAGCCGGAGCCCGCGCCGTCGACCGGGCCGGGGATCGGCGAGCCGGGGCTGAGCACGCTGCCGTGGCCGAGGAAGAACCCCGAGTCGCCGGCCAGCGCGGCGCCGCCGCCGAAGGCCAGCGCGAAGCCGACCATCCACCACGTCAGCGACGCGACCGAGAAGTTCACCAGCACCTTGGCCACGACCGTGCCGGCGTTCTTGCCGCGCGAGAAGCCCATCTCGACGCAGGCGAAGCCGGCCTGCATGAACATGACGAGCACGCCGGCGACGATCACCCACGTCGTGTCGAGCTCGGAGGTGACCTGCTGCAGCGATCTCACGGGTGCACCAGCGCCTGCTCCAACACGAGCTGGTCGGCGGGGACGGGACGGCCCAGCAGGTAGCCCTGGCCGAACGGGCAGCCGTGCTGGCGCAGGAACTCGAGCTGCTCGCGGGTCTCGATGCCCTCGACGATCGTGGACATGTCGAGGGCGTCGGCCAGCGCGAGGATCGCCGCGACGATCGCGGCGCTGCCGTGGTCGTCGGGCACGCGGTCCAGGAACGCGCGGTCGACCTTCAGCACCTGGACCGGCAGGTCGCGCAGGCGGGCGAGCGAGGAGTGGCCGGCGCCGAAGTCGTCGATCGCGATCTGCACGCCGGCCTCGTGGAGCTCGTCGAGCAGCGACCGGTGGCGGTGCGCGTCGCTCATGATCGCGGTCTCGGTCAGCTCCGCGCAGAACTGCTGCGGGCGCAGATCGTGCGCGACGATGCGCTGCGCGATCGAGGCCACCAGGTCGGTCCGGCGCAGCTGGCGCGGGCTCAGGTTGAAGGACAGGCGCGGGCGGTGGCCGGCATCGGCCCAGCGCGTCGCCTGCGCGCAGAGCTCTTCCACGACCCAGTCGCCGATCGGGTCGATCAGCCCGGTCTCCTCGGCGATCGGGATGAAGTCGCCGGGCGGGACGAGGCCGTGCTTGGGGTCCTCCCAGCGCACGAGCGCCTCGACGCCGGTCAGGACGCCGTCGGCCAGGCCGGCGATCGGCTGGTAGTACAGGCGCAGCTCGCCGTCGCCGATCGCGCGCCGCAGGCGCGTGGTGAGGTTCAGGCGGGCGCGCGCGTCGCCCTCCTCCTGCTCGTAGAGCGCGACCGATCCGGAGCCCGTGCGCTTGGCCTGGTACATCGCGGCATCGGCGCGCTTGAGCAGCGACTCGGAGTCCTGCGCGTGCTCGGGGAAGATGGCGACGCCGATCGACGCGCCGATGTGGAACTCCGCGTCGGAGATCTCGAACGGGCGCTCCAGCGCGGTCGCGATCCGCTCGGCGGCGCGCCGCGCGGCCTCGGCGGCGGCGTCGGCGCCGGAGCAGTGCATCAACAACAGGAACTCGTCGCCGCCCTGGCGGGCCAGGACGTCGCCGCCGCGGACGAGGTCGGAGACGCGGCGCGCGGTCTCCCGCAGCACGTCGTCGCCGGCGGCGTGGCCGAGCGAGTCGTTGACGAGCTTGAAGTTGTCCAGGTCGAAGTACAGGAGCGCGATCGCCTCGCCCGAGCGCCGCGCGCGGACCAGGTCGAGCCGCAGCTGCTCCTCGAGCTGGGTGCGGTTGGGCAGGCCGGTGAGCGCGTCGTGGTAGGCGAGGTAGGCGACCTGGGCCTCCGCGCGACGGCGCTCGGTGACGTCCTCGCCGGAGCGCAGCACCGCGATGATCTCGCCCTCGTCGTTGCGCAGCGCGGAGTTGCGCCAGGCGATCTTGCGGTCGTCGCCGGCCTTGGTGCGGACGAACGTCTCCAGCGAGTCGCGCGGCGGCTCGACGCCGGAGACGAGGCGGGCGAACGCGCGCCGCGCGTCGAGGCGGTCGGCGGCGGGGACGACCATGTCGAACCAGTCGCGGCCGCAGAGCTCGTCCTCGGCGAAGCCGAGCAGCTCGCAGCCCTGGCCGTTGATGAGCTCGACGCGGCCGAGCGCGTCGAGGACGACGACGAGCGTCGAGGCGACCTCGAGGTAGCGCTGCGCGCGATCGCGCTCCTCGCGCAGCGTGCGCTGCGTGGCGAAGCTCGCTGTGACGTCCGCGAAGGTGAGGACCACGCCCGCGCTGGCGGGCGCCGACGTGCTCAGCGGACGGACGCGGACGTGGAAGTGCTGGAGCGTGCCGTCGTCGCGCGTGCGGCTCGAGGTGGCCTCGACGGGCCGCCCCTCCTCCTGGGCGATGCGCGCCAGGGACTCGCCGGGCGCGAGCGTGCGGCCGTCGGCGACGACGATGTGGAGATCCCGCTTGAACGGCGCGCGGGCGCTGGAGAGCTCCTCAGCGCTGAGCTCCAGGATGGTGAGCGCGCTGGCGTTCCACGAGACCGCGCCCAGGTCGACGTCGGTGACGATGACACCTTCCTCGAGGCCCTCGACCACCGTGCGGCTCAGCTGCTCCGCGGCGCGGGCGGCGCGGCGGGCGCGCTGCTGGGGTCCGAGATCGACGACGAGGCCGCGGCTCTTGAGCTGCCCGGCCTGCTTGCCTTGTCGGCGCCGCTCCCCGAACGGCGCACTCAGTCCCCTGCCCTGCGGCATGTCCTCCCGGTACATCGACGCTCCGGTTCCGGGATTGAGGAGCTTGCAGTGCTTCTGCAAGCTTCCATGCGCCGGCGACGTGCCGCCGGGCGGGGGACGAGCTCCGCGTCCGCTACATCACGGGCTCGGGCTCAGGCGTCTCGACCGGGGCGATGAGATCCTGAACCGGCACCCTCAGTGCTGCCGCCACCTGCATGACCGTGCGGAGGCGTGGCTCGCGCAAACCGCGCTCCAGGCGGCTCACTTCCGTAGGGTGCAAGCCCGCGAAGTGGGCCAGCATCTCCTGCGACCAGCAGCGCTCCTTGCGCAGCCGGCGAAGGTTTGCGGCGAGCTGCATCTTGGCGTCCATCTGCAATCTCCATTCTTCCGCGTGGGCCCCGAACCTACGGGTGTGTTCGAGTGCCCGGGACCACTTTGCCTGATGTTGAGCGGTGAGACACGAAAACGTGTGCAAACCCGTCAACGCACTTGATCCCGGTGTAGAGCTGGCCGTGACAAGGCGTTCCGAGATGTCCCGTCAACGAGCGTCGACCCGTGCCGCGTCCATCGTTACCCTGATGGGCCGGATGCGACGCGTCCGGACGGTCGCCAGGACGCGCGACCTCGTTGCGGTTCCCACTCACGGCGCCGACGCTAACGCACTGGGACACTCAGCGGAAAGGGTGATTTGATCTATCTGACCCGGCGAAGTGCAGCCGCCCGCACCGCTGTGCCCAGGCGTTGTGGCCGCAATCCCAAGGAGTGGCCGGGGCGCAGGCCGTAGACCATCGCCAGTCCCGCGGCTACGAAGCAGCCGAGAGAACCACTCAAAAGGGCGGCACGAGGCCCTGACAACTGGCCTATAGCGCCGACGAGCGGGCCGCCGATCGGCGTGGATCCCATGAACGCGACGATGTAGAGGGCGACGACGCGACCGCGCATCGCCGGCTCGGCGCGGAGCTGGAGCGTCGAGTTCGTCGTGGACGAGAAGACGACGCTCGCCGCGCCGGCGACGCTGAGGAACGCCGCGGCGATCACCGGTGAAGGCGACGCAGCGGCGGCGGCGAGGGCGGCGCCGAAGAGCAGGGCGGCCACGCCGATCGTCTTGACCCGCGGCGCGACGCGACCCGCGACGGTGAGGCCGGCGACGACGGAGCCCGCGCCCATCGCGGCGTACAGCAGGCCGAAGCCGGTGGCGCCGAGGTGGAACGTGTCGCGGGCGAGCAGGGGGATCGTGACCTGGAACTCGTAGGCCAGGGTCCCGACCAAGGCCATCATGATCAGTGGGACCAGGAGGTCCTTGCGGGAGCGCACGTACGTCATGCCAGCACGGACGGCACGCGGTGTGCGTTGCGGAGGTGTGTCTGGACGATGAAGCTGAGACACATCCATGAGCGTGAGACCCACCAAGGGCGCGAGGAACGACGCGCCGTTGATCAAGAAGCACGCGCCTGTGCCCAGGAGGGCGATCAGCGCGCCGGCGCCTGCCGGGCCCACCATACGCGCCGCGGCCGCGACCGTCGAGTTCGTCGAGATCGCGCGCGGGAGCGCTTCGCGCGGGACGAGCTCGGAGACGAACGTCTGCCGCGTCGGGACGTCGATCGCGCGCGCGAGGCCGAGGCCGAGGGCGAGGACCCAGACGAGCGGCAGCGTCGCGGTGTGCGTGAGGGCGGCGGCGCCGAGGATGAACGCGAGCGCCGACTGGCTCGCCTGGGTCGCCAGCAGGAGCTTGCGCTTGTCGGAGCGGTCGGCGACCGCGCCGGCGTACGGGCCCAGGAGGAGGACCGGGAGCGCCTGCAGCGCGACCGTGATCCCGAGGGCGGAGCCCGAGGGCGTCAGCTGCAGGACCAGCCACGCCTGCGCGACCGTCTGCAGCCACGTGCCGGGGACCGAGATCAGCTGGCCGCTGAAATAGAGGCGGTAGTTGCGGGACGCGAGCGGGCTGGGGAGGGCGAGCGGGCGGGAGATACCTAGGGTTTAGCAGGTGGTGTTCAGGTTGCCTGTCGATCTCGGAGGGGCAGCGAGTACGCTTCTGGCATGGAGGCCGTGCCCAACGCGTCCGTCGCCCCGCCCGAGCGGGAGGTCATGAGCTGGGAGCACCTCGGCGAGGCGGCGCGGCAGCTCGCGCAGGCGGTGGTCGAGAGCGGCTACGTGCCGGACATCGTGCTCGCGATCGCCCGCGGTGGGCTGCTGCCGGGCGGTGCCGTCGCCTACGCGCTCGGCGTCAAGAACTCGTGCGCGATGAACGTCGAGTTCTACACGGACGTCGACCAGCGCCTGGAGGTCCCGCTGATCCTGCCTCCGGCGCCGGAGCTCATCGACCTCGGCGACAGCAGGATGCTCATCGTCGACGACGTCGCAGACACGGGTCGCACGCTCGAGGTCGTCCAGGCGTTCTGTGCCGGCAAGGTCGCCGAGGTCCGCACCGCGGTCCTCTACGAGAAGTCGCAGTCGGTCGTGAAGTGCGACTACGTGTGGCGGCGGACCGACCGCTGGATCGACTTCCCGTGGAGTGCCGAAGGGCCCGTCGCGGGCGGCGGCGCTGCGGTGGCCTGAGGCTCCACGGCAGGGCCCGCGATCACGGGTCGTTCACCGTGGCGGTGAGCTTCGCGCGGGTATGATCGATCAGCGCTGCGGAGCGCCTTGGGCAGCGTTGACCAAAGGTGCCCGCAAGCGTGACGTCCGCTTGCCGGATTGGCAGGTACGGACTTGCGTTCGAGAGCCACCACTGTGTACCTTCGGCACATAAAGGAGTCCGGACGCGATGGACCGGTGAGACGGTCCAAGGATGCTTGCGAATGGGTTCTGCGCGGATCGCTCGCGCGCTGCGGAAGGTGAGCGGTCATGCGTTTGCGGCCGGTTGCGATGGTCAGGCCGCACCGGTCCCGGCGACCTATCGCGGAAGAGGTCGCCGGGACGCGGTCCTATAGCCACGTCCGCCACGTTTCCTGACGGCGGGCCGTAGTCCCGGCGACCTGAGCAAGGTCGTCGGGGCCTGCGCGCGGGGCTCAGCCCTTCGGGCGCCAGTGGCCGAGCGCGGCGGCGAGGTGCGAGCGCATGAGCGCCTCCGCCTGATCGCCGTCGCCGGCGCGGATCGCGGCCGCGATGCCGCGGTGCTCGGCGACGTCGGACGGCTGCCAGTCGGCCTCCGCCGCACGGCGGGCGAGCAGCCGCCGGCCGACCTCGACGATCCACTGGCGCTCGATCGTCTGCCGCAGGTCCTCGTTGTGCGTGGCCGCGGCCACGTGCAGGTGGAACGCGCGCGAGGCGTCGTGGGCGTCGATCGCGGTGGCGGCGGACGCCTCGTCCTCGATCGACCCCATGATCGACGCGAGGTCCTCGTCGGTGCGCCGCGCCGCGGCGAGCCGCGCGATGCCGGGCTCGAGCAGGAGGCGGACCTCGAGGTGGCGCATGACGGCCTCGAGCCCGAGGTCGGCGACCCGGAAGCCGTGGTTGGCCTTGGTCGTCACGAGCCCCTCGCCGACCAGGCGGCGCAGCGCCTCCCGGACCGGCGTGCGTGAGATCCCGAGCGAGTCCGCGAGGTCGACCTGGCCCAACCGGGTCCCCGGCTCGATCTCGCCGGAGACGATCATCGCCCGGATCTGCTCGTAGGCGAGCGTGACGACGGAGTGCGATTCGATCGCGGTCAGGCGGGCGCTGGCGCTGGCGGCTTCCATGGGTCGTCGGAGATCTTACCTTGACAAGTGGGTCCTGGCGAATGTATCCATTCCTTATGGCCGTGACGAGGAGCACGCTGCTGCAGACCCCCGCGGGTCCCCGCTGGGGGTTCCGCGACGCCGCGACCGGCGCGATCGCGCTGGACCCGACGGCCGCGCCCGAGTGGGCCGCGGAGCGAGGGTTGGGCGACGACGCCGAGAGCGGCGCGGCTCCCGGTGGCGCCGCCGCGGCCATCTCCGCCGCCGACGCCCGGTTCCTCGCGCCGGTCAACCCCACCAAGGTCCTCGCCGTCCACCTCACGTACCGCTCGCGCATCGAGGAGTACGCCGCGCGCACGCCGCCGGAGCCGTCGTACTTCGTCAAGCCGCCGTCCACGGTCAACCACCATCGCGGTGAGATCCGGCGGCCGCGGGGTACCAAGTTCCTCAACTACGAAGGGGAGCTCGCCGTGGTGATCGGCCGGCGGATGAAGGGGGTGGGGATCGACGAGGCGCTCGACCACGTGTCGCACTACACCGTCGCCAACGACGTCGGCCTCCACGACTTCCGCCACGCCGACCGCGGCTCGATGCTGCGCGTCAAGGGCCAGGACGGGTTCCTGCCGATCGGCCCGGACCTCATCCCCGCCGCCGAGTTCGACCCCACCGCCTTCACGCTGACGACGACCCTCAACGGCGAGACCGTCCAGCAGGCCACGGCCGACGACCTCATCTGGGGCGTCGCCTACCAGCTCGCGGACCTGAACCGCCTGATCACGCTGGAACCCGGCGACGTGGTCCTCACCGGCACGCCCGCCCACTCGCGGCCGATGGCGCCGGGCGACGTCGTCGCCGTCGAGATCACGGGCCTCACGCGCCTGGAGAACACCGTGGTCGACTGGGACGTCGACCTGACCGAGGCCGGCGAGCAGCCCGAGACCTCCGCCAACACTTTGCACGTCGCACTCGCCGTCCCCGAGGACGAGGCCGAGCGCATGGTCACAAGGAGCACCACCGCATGAAGGTCCACGTCGACATGAACCTCTGCCAGTCCCACGGGGAGTGCGTCTTCGCCGCGCCGGACGTCTTCGACCTCGGCGACGACGACGTCCTGACCTGGAAGGACGAGGTCGACGAGTCGCGCCGCGCCGAGGTCGAGCAGGCCGTCCAGGTCTGCCCGATGGCGGCGATCCGGATCGAGGACTAGGACTTCTCGGTCGACAACATGGCCTTGCCCATCGTCATCGTCGGCGCCTCGCTGGCCGGACTGCGCGCCGCGCAGGCCGTGCGCGCCGGCGGGCACGAGGGCCCGCTGACCGTCATCGGCGCCGAGGAGCACCTGCCCTACACGCGCCCGCCGCTCTCCAAGGAGCTGCTGCGCGGCGAGCAGGAGCCGGCGCACTGCGCGCTCCCCGGGACCGCGGCCCTCGACGACGTCGCGTGGCGGCTGGGCACGCCCGCGACCGGGCTGGACCGCGCCGCCAAGGCCGTGGTCCTCGACGACGGCGACCGCGTCCCCTACGGCCGCGTCATCCTCGCCACCGGCAGCCGCGCGCGCACCTGGGACGGCGCCGGCGCCGGGCTCGACGGCGTCTTCACGCTCCGCGACCTCGGCGACGCGCTCGCGCTGCGCGCCGCCCTCCGCGCCGGCGGCCGCCTGGTCGTCGTGGGCGCCGGCTTCGTCGGCTGCGAGGTCGCCGCGACCGCCGCGCACCGCGGCGTCCACGTCACCGTCGTCGACATCGCCGACCACCCCATGCTGCCCCTCGGCCCGGAGCTCGGCGCGCGCATGGCCGACCTGCACCGCGAGCACGGCGTGACGTTCCGCCTCGGCACCGGCGTGCGCGGGCTGCGCGGGCCGGGCCAGGTGACGACCGTCGAGCTGGCGGACGGCACGAGCCTCGAGGCCGACGCCGTCCTGATCGCCACCGGCGCCGTCCCCAACGGCGAGTGGCTCGCCGGCGCGGGCCTGACCATGCACCGCGGCGGCGTCGTGGTCGACCGCACGCTGACCTCCGTCGACGACCCCGACGTCCTGGTCGCCGGCGACCTCGCCTGCTGGCCGTCGCCGATCGACCCCGACGACGTCGTCCGGGTCGAGCACTGGACCAACGCCGCCGAGCAGGGCGCGCTCGCCGGGCGCAACGCGCTGGTCGACGACCCCGCCGAGCGCGCCGCCCAGACGTCGGTCCCGACGTTCTGGTCCGACCAGTACGACCGCAAGGTCCAGGCCGTCGGGCTGCCCGGCGCCGCCGACGAGATCGCCATCGCCGAGTCGACGCCCGAGGGCGACCGCCTCGTCGCGATCGGCGTCCGCGACGGCCGCCTGGTCGCCGCGATCGCCTTCAACGCGACCAAGCGCCTCGGCTGGTACCGCCGCCAGCTCGCGGCCGGCGCCGAGGCGCGGGACATCCGCGCCGCTGTCGCCGCCGACCCCGCCGCCCTCGGCGCGTCGCGGGAGCCGGTGGCATGACGCGCGCCCTCGTCCTCCAGCACGCCCGGACCGGGCCGCCGGCCGTCCTCGGCGCGTGGCTCGACGCGCGCGCGATCCCGTTCGACGTCCATGACGCCTCGACCGGCGAGCCGCTTCCGGCGCTCGACGCCTACACGTTGCTCGCCTCGCTCGGTGCCGCCGCGTCGCCCAACGACGTCGACCGCCCCGAGGTCGCCGCCGAGGAGGCGTTGACGCGCGAGGCCGTCGCCCGCGACATCCCGGTCCTCGGCCTCTGCTTCGGCGGCCAGATGCTCGCGAAGGTCCTCGGCGGCGCCGTCGAGCGCGCGCCCCGCGCCGAGCTCGGCTGGCAGACGATCCACACGGTCGCGCCGCACAGCGTGCCGGCGGGCCCGTGGCTGACGTGGCACTACGACCGCTTCATCACGCCGCCCGGCGCGCAGCTGCTCGCGTGGACCGAGGTCGCGCCGCAGGCCTTCCAGCACGGCCGGCACTTCGGCACGCAGTTCCATCCCGAGTCGACCCTGGACATCGTCCGCGTGTGGAGCCACAAGGACCGGGCGAAGATCGCCGCGCACGGCGTCGACGATCCCGACGCGCTGCTCGACGCCGGCGCGCACCACGCGGAGCAGGCGTACAGCAACGCCTTCGCGCTGTTCGACGGCTTCCTCGCGCGCGCACGCGCGGGTGACGAGAGTCAAAGCGAACGCGACAGGAGCATCAGCGCATGAGCGAGGAGAGCAACATGCACCAGCAGGTGACCAGCGCGCGACCGCACGCCGCGCCCCAGCACACCGACCCCGACGCGCCGCCGATCACGTCGGTCCGGATCCTCTACTCCGACCTGCACGGCGTCCCGCGCGGCAAGGACGTCCCGGCCGCCGAGCTGGACCGCCTGACCGAGCACGGCCTGTGCTTCTGCTCCGCGGTGATGGGCACCGACCTCCAGCACACGCCGGTGCTCGGCGGCGAGGAGGGCTATCCGGACCTCGTCGCGCGCCCCGACGTCTCGACGCTCGTCAGCCACCCGTGGGAGCCCGGCGTCGCGTCGTGCCTCACCGACCTCGCGCCCGCCGACCCCGACCGGCCGATCGCCGACCCGCGCGGCACGCTCAAGTCCATCATCAACGCGCTGGCGGCCCAGGGCCTGCACCCGGTCGTCGCGCCGGAGCTGGAGTTCTTCCTGCTCAAGCCCGATGCCGACGCGCCCGGCGGCGTCTCCCGCCTCGTCGACCGCCTGTCGATGGTCTACACGGTCGGCCCGCAGGTCGACCCCGGCGGCCTGGTCCGCCGGCTCACCGAGGACCTGCACCAGATGGGGCTCGGCGCGTTCGCCATGAACCACGAGTTCATGAACAGCCAGTACGAGATCAACCTCCATCACAACGACGCGCTGACCGCCGCCGACCAGGCGTTCCGCCTGAAGTCCGCCGTCAAGGACGTCGCCGCGATCAACGGCCTCGTCGCGACGTTCATGGGCAAGCCGTTCAACGACCAGGGCGGCTCGGGCTTCCACGTCCACCTGAGCCTCGGCGACCCGGACGGCGGCAACGCGTTCGCCGCGCCCGACCAACCTGATGGGGTCGACGCGCAGCTGCGGCACTTCACCGCCGGGCTGCTCGAGCACGCGCCCGCGCTGATGGCCCTGCTCAACCCCACCATCAACGCCTACCGGCGCCTCGTGCCGGACTCGCTGGCGCCGACGCACGCCAACTGGGGCTGGGACAACCGCTCCACGTTCGTGCGCATCCCGCCCGAGCGCGGCGCGGGCACGCGCATCGAGGTGCGCGTCGGCGACGGCGCCGCCAACCCCTACCTCGTGATCGCCGCGCTGCTCGCCGCCGGCGCCGACGGCATCGAGCGCGCGCTCACACCGCCCGCGCCGGTCGCCGGCGACGCCTACCGCGCCGACCCGGACACCGCCGGCGCGGCTCTGCCGCGCGCGCTCGAGGAGGCCCTCGACGCGCTCGAGGCCGACACCGTCCTGACCGCCGCGCTCGGCGCGCCCATCCTCGAGAACTTCCTGGCGGTCAAGCGCTTCGAGATCGAGCGCCACCGCGCGTGGGTGTCCGACTGGGAGCTCACCGAGTACCTGCACCACCTCTAGGCCGACGACGGAGACCGACCACCGCATGCCCACGCTCGACCACATCGACCTCGCCGACCACGACGTCTTCGTCCCCGGCGTCCCCCACGAGGCCTTCGCCGCGCTGCGCCGCGACGACCCCGTCCACTTCAACCCGGAGCCCGACGGCCCGGGCTTCTGGGTCGTCACGCGCTACGAGGACATCCGGTTCGTCCACCGCAACCCGGACATCTACTCGTCGGAGATCGGCGGCACGTCGCTGGAGGACCTGGAGCCCGACCAGATCGCCGCGCGCAAGTCCATGCTCGACATGGACCCGCCCCGCCACGACGAGCTGCGCGGGCTGATCAACCGGCGCTTCACGCCGAAGGCCGTCGGCATCTGGGAGGACAAGGTCCGCGGCGTGGCGCAGGAGGTCATCGACCGCGCGCTCCCCAAGGGCGAGTTCGACTTCGTGCACGAGATCGCGTCCGAGGTCCCGATGTCGGTCTTCGCCGAGATCCTCGGCGTCCCGCACGACGAGCGCCGCGTGATCATCGACCTCGGCGACCGCCTGCTCGGCAACGCCGACCCGGAGTACGCCGTCGAGCCCGACGAGTCCCACCGCACCCTGCCGTTCTCCAGCCCCGCGGCGCTGGAGATGTTCGAGTACGGCCGCCGCCTGGCCAAGCAGCGCCGCGAGCATCCGGGCGACGACATCATCACCCAGCTCGCGTTCGAGCCCCTGACGCAGCAGGAGTTCGACGTGTACTTCATCCTGCTCGCGACCGCCGGCAACGAGACGACGCGCCACACGATCACCCACGGCCTGCTCGCGCTGCTGGAGCACCCGGAGGAGATGGAGCGGCTGCGCGCCATGGGCGACGACGTGGCGCTGCGCCGCGCGGCCGCCGACGAGATGCTGCGCTGGGCGACGCCGGTCCACCACTTCCGCCGCACGGCCGCCGTCGACACCGAGCTCAACGGCACCGAGATCAAGGCGGGGGACAAGGTCACGACCTGGTTCGTCTCGGGCAACCGCGACGAGGAGGTCTTCGAGCGCCCCGACGCGTTCGACCTCACCCGCTCGCCCAACCCGCACATGGCGTTCGGCCCCGGCGGCATCCACCACTGCCTCGGCGCGCACCTCGCCCGCCTGGAGGTCCGCGTCGTGTTCGAGGAGCTGCTAGCGCGCGCCAAGGACATCGAGTTGACCGGCCCGCCGGAGCGCCTGCGCTCGAACTTCTTCAACGGCGTCAAGCGCCTGCCCGTCAAGGTGACCACGTGATCGGCCGCCTCGACCACGTCGCCCTCGGCGTCGCCGACCTCGACGAGGCCGCGGCGCGCTGGACGCAGCAGTTCGGGCTGGCCGAGCGCGCCCGCACCGCCGCGCGCGTCGACCTGGCGTGCGACGACGAGGACGTCGCGCTGGCGCTGGAGCCTGTCGCCGGCGCCGCGGAGCTCGGGCACCGCTATGTGGCCTGGCGGCTGGCCAAGGACATCACCTTGGACGACGCCGCCGCGCGCCTCGCCGCTCACGGCGCGCCGTGCGAGCGCGAGGGCGACGCGCTCGTCACCCAGGACGTCGAGGGCAACGCCATCCGGTTGCTGCCCTACCGCGCGCCGGCCGATCGCCGCGTCGCGCACGCCCGTCCGGCCGGGCCCGCCGGCCTCCGTCCCGGCCACCCGCGCAAGCTCGGGCACGTCAACTTCCTGACCGGTCGGATCCACGAGCAGGTCGACTTCTACACCAACGTGCTCGGCCTCGTCCTCACCGACTGGCTCGGCGAGGACGGCGTCTGGCTGCGCCCCGCGGGCGGCAGCGAGCACCACGCGCTGGCGTTCGTCAACAAGGGCTACGGCCACCTCCACCACGTCGCGCTCGACCTGGTGGACATCGGCCAGATGCGCGACGCGCTCGACCACCTCGGCCGCTGCGGCCGCTGGCTCGGCTGG
>DATDMD010000191.1:0-3112 GCA_036518975.1 Baekduia sp. | reverse complement strand
GGCGTAGCGCGACGGGCCGAGGTCCGCCGCGGCGGGCCACTCCGACGTCGCCGGCGCGAGCAGCAGCTGGCCCTCGGACGGCCGCGGCGCTTCGGTGGCGCCGTCGCTGACCAGCGCGGGCGCGGCGATCGCGCCGATCCGCACGTCGACGGTCTGCCCGGGGCGCGCGGGCAGGCCGATGATGGTGGTCTTCAGCGTCCCGTGGCGGTCGACGCGGGCGACGGCGGCCGCCGGCGGCGCGGGCACGGCGTCGAGGTCGACGACGCCCGCCACCGCGTGCGGGTGGCCGCAGAGCGCGTGCGCGACCGCCATGGCCACCGTCCCGCCCCACGTGTCGCGGCCCGTCAGCGCCACGTCGAGGAAGCAGAGCCCGCGCAGGTCGGGCAGCGCCAGCGACCAGCCGAAGCCGGCGTTGGGGCCGACGATCAGCGTGCCGGCCACGCCGCGCCCGACGCACAGGCGCGGGCCGGCGCCCTCCGGCCACGGGCCGGGCGCGCCGCGAGCCGGGTCCTCGCCGACCCAGCACGCGACCAGCCGCCGTTCCGGCCCGCCGGCGCACGCGAGCTGCGCGACGCAGAACCCGGCCGCCAGCGTGTCGCCCGCGGCGACCGCGCAGAGCTCGATGACCACGCCGGGGAACGCGAGCGCCAGGTGCCGGACGACGTCGGTGCGCTCGGCGTCGTCGTCGAGCGGCTGGTCGGTCACGAGGTGGACGATCACCACCGCTGGTCCTAGGCCGGATCCGTCCTACTGCAAGGGACCGATGCCCTCCGTACCGGCCGCGGTCCTCGTCGTCTTCGGCGCGACGGGCGACCTCGCGCGGCGCAAGCTGCTGCCGGCCGTCTACAACCTGGCCCACGACGGCGAGCTGCCCGCGCGCCTGCACGTCGTCGGCGTGGCGCGCGACCCGCTCGGGGACGCCGGCTTCCGGGACCTGGCCGCCGCGGCGATCCGCGCGTTCTCGCGCCGCGGGCCCGACCCCGCGCTGCTGCGCGCGCTGATGGAGGACGTGCACCACGTCGCCGGCGACTTCTCCGACCCGGCCACCTACGCGGAGCTGGGCCGCCGGCTGCGCGCGCTCGACGACCAGCACGGCGCGGCGCTGGACCGCTGCTTCTACCTCTCCACCGCGCCGGCCTTCTTCGGCCCGGTCGTCGAGGCGCTGGGCGCCCACGGCCTCGCGCGTGCCGAGGGCGCCGACGTGCGGCTGGTGGTCGAGAAGCCGTTCGGCGCGAGCCTCGAGGACGCGCGCGAGCTCAACCGCCGGATCCTCGCGGTCTTCGACGAGCGCCAGGTCTTCCGCATCGACCACTACCTCGGCAAGGAGACCGTCCAGAACGTGCTGGCGCTGCGCTTCGCCAACCAGCTCTTCGAGCCGATCTGGAACCGCAACTTCGTCGAGCACGTCCAGATCACCGCGGCCGAAGACCTCGGGATCGGGACGCGCGCGGGCTACTACGACCGCGCCGGCGCGCTGCGCGACCTCGTCCAGAACCACCTGCTGCAGTTGCTCTCGCTGGTGGCGATGGAGCCGCCGGTGCGCTTCGCCGCCGACGAGGCGCGCAACGAGAAGGCGAAGGTGCTGCACGCGATCGCGCCGCCGTCGCCCTCCGCGGCGGTCCGCGGGCAGTACGACGCCGGCGTGGTCGGCGGCGAGGCGGTGCGCGGCTACCGCGAGGAGGAGGGCGTCGCGCCAGGATCGGAGACCGAGACCTACGCGGCCCTGCGGCTGGAGGTCGACAGCTGGCGCTGGGCCGGCGTCCCGTTCTACCTGCGCACCGGCAAGCGCCTCGCGCGCCAGGCGACCGAGATCGTCGTGACGCTCAAGGCGGTGCCGCACCTTCCGTTCGCCGCGCAGGGCTCGATCGGCGTGCGACCCAATCAACTCGTGTTGGCGATCCAGCCCGACGAGGGCGTGTCGCTCACGCTCTCCGCCAAGGTGCCCGGCGCGACCCAGGCGATGCGCGTCCGGCCGGTGCTGATGCAGTACCTCTACGGCGCCGAGTTCCCCTCGCAGTCGCCGGAGGCCTACGAGCGGCTCCTGCTCGACGTCCTGCGCGGCGACCCGCTGCTGTTCCCGCGCGACGACGAGGTCGAGGCCCAGTGGCGGATCTGCGATCCCGTCCTGCAGGCGTGGGCGGACGGCGGCGCGCCGCTCGCCCGCTACGCGGCCGGGTCGCAGGGGCCGGAGGCGGCGGCGCGCGTGCTGCGCCCCGGCCACGAGTGGCGGCGGATCTGACCTTGCCGCCGCTCAGGGCGCGAGGGCCAGCGCGCGGACGTAGTCCTCGGGCAGCTGGGCCTTGACGTCGAGCAGCTCCTCGCCGAGCGTCGCGCGCAGCGCGCCGAAGACCGCGCGCAGGTGGCGCGCCGCCTCCTGCAGGTCCGCCACGCCCTCGCGCTGGGCGACGCGGCGCACGAAGGCCTCCAGCGGCATCCGCGTGGCCCGGCCGGCGGAGGCCTCGCGGCCGCGGCGCAGCGCCGGGTGCAGCTCCGGCGGCAGGCGCTCGATCAGGTCGTCCACCTCGCCGCCGTCGATCCGCTCGGCCAGCGTCTCGAGCGTCGCCTCCAGCGCGCGGCGGGCCGCCGCGCGGTCCAGCCCGCTCTGCTCGGCGACCAGCCGCAGCAGCGTCTCCAGGTCGGCGACGTCGACCGAGCGCCCGCGCGGCAGCAGCGGCGCGTAGCCGGAGGGCAGCTCGGCGACGAGGTCGTCCCACTCCTTGCGCGAGACCGCGTGGGCGACCGCGTCGAGGACGGCGGGGACCGCGCGGCGCGCGACCTGGTCGTCGAGGCCGGCGCGGCGTGCGACGCGCTCGGCGAACGCGTCGGCGTCGAAGCGCTCGGCGGGCGTCGTCGTGGCGATCCACGGCGCGATCCCCGGTGGCAGCTCGGCGGCGAGCTGGCGTGCCTGCTCGCGGTCGATCCGCTCGCCGAGCGTCTGGAGCGTCGCGTGGATCGCCCGCTCGGCGTCCTCGCGCGCGAGGTGCGCCTCGGTGGCCGCCAGGTCGATGAAGGCCGCGTCGTCCATCCGCACGCCAGTAGGCCGCGCGGGCGCGCCGCCAAGCGAGTTGATCGCCGGCGGCGGCGGCCTAGGGCCAGGAGCGATGTCCACGCA
>DATDMD010000190.1:0-2834 GCA_036518975.1 Baekduia sp. | reverse complement strand
TCGGCCGCCGGCGACGAGCCGCTCGGGGCGTGCGCGCCGACCGCCGCGCCGCGCGAGCCCATGCCCACGCCTTGCGAGGACGGCAGCTGCTTGCCCTCGGTCTGCAGCGACGGGGCGATCATCAGCTCGGCCCGGTTGAACTCCGCGATGTCCTGATAGCCGGTCGTGGCCATCGAGGTGCGCAGGCCGCCCATGATGTTGAACGTGCCGTCGTTCTCTCGCGCGGGGCCGACGAGGATCTCCTCCAGCGTGCCGTTCTGCACCGTCGCCACGCGCGTGCCGCGCGGGAGCGTCGGGTGGAACGTCGCCATGCCCCAGTGGAAGCCGCGACCCGGCGCCTCGTGGGCGCGGGCCAGCGGGGAGCCGACCATCACGGCGTCGGCGCCGCAGGCGATCGCCTTCGACACGTCGCCGCCGGTGCGCATCCCGCCGTCGGCGATCACGCGGACGTACTCGCCGGTCTCCAGCATGTGCTGCGAGCGGGCGCCCGCGACGTCGGCGATCGCCGTCGCCTGCGGGACGCCGACGCCGAGCACGCCGCGCGTGGTGCACGCCGCGCCGGGGCCGACGCCGACCAGCACGCCGGCCGCGCCGGTGCGCATCAGGTGCAGGCCCGTGTGGTAGCTGGCACAGCCACCGACGACC
The DNA here is from genome assembly GCA_036518975.1 of Baekduia sp. Taxonomy (GTDB): domain Bacteria; phylum Actinomycetota; class Thermoleophilia; order Solirubrobacterales; family Solirubrobacteraceae; genus Baekduia. The sequence continues at coordinate 2,189 of DATDMD010000190.1, read as the reverse complement.
ACCGGGACCGGCAGATCGGCGATGAACTCCTTGAGGTTCAGCGGCTCGGTCGTCTGCGAGACGTGCTCGGCCGAGACGACGGTGCCCTGGATGATCAGGATGTCGAGGCCGGCGTCGAGGACCTTCTCGTAGTACTTCATGACGCGCTGCGGCGTCAGCGAGGCGGCGGTGACGACGCCCTGGTCCTTGATCTCGCGGATGCGCTGGACCATCAGGTCCTCGTCGATCGGCGCGCGGTAGATCTCCTGCATCTCCCGGGTCGCGATCTCCTTGGGCAGCGAGGCGATGCGCTCCAGCTGCTCGTCGGCGTCCTCGTAGCGGCTGAAGATGCCCTCGAGGTTGAGGACGGCGAGGCCGCCCAGCTTGCCGATCAGCCCCGCGGTGCGGGGGGAGACGACGCCGTCCATCGCCGAGGCCAGCAGGGGCAGCTCGAAGCGATAGTCCCCCAACTTCCAGGAGATGTCGACGTCGTCAGGGTCGCGCGTGCGCCGCGAGGGCACGATTGCGATGTCGTCGAATCCGTAAGCACGACGGGCCTTCTTCCCGCGGCCGATCTCGATCTCCATTGGCGAATCCTAAGTCTGGGGCCGGACGAAAAGACCCCGCGCGAGCGGGGTCCAGGATGGGGAGTTGCGGCGTGGTGTGGCGGCAACCAAACACGCATTTCAGAGAGTAGCAACGGCTTCGTACGGAACCGAACGGCATGCCGCTACGAGCGGCTGTCAGCCAACTTCGGCGGGCGCCGAGACGGCGACGACGTCGACCTCGGAGAGCAGCCGGTCGACCTCGCGCGGCTCGACGAGACCGGCGCCGAGGTGCTGCGTGGACTCCGCGCCGCAGGCGACGCCGTAGGCCAGGCAGTCGGCCGGCGCCTTGCCGGCGTAGCGCGCGGCGACGTAGCCGGCCAGGAACGCGTCGCCCGCGCCGACGCCGGCGACGGCGTCGCGCGTCGGGACCGTCACGCGGAAGCGCTGGCGCTGGCCGTCGACGCGCATGCAGGCGACACAGCCGTCCTCGAGCGTCATGACGGCCTCGTGGGCGCCCTGCTCGACCATCTCGCCGACGGCGATCAGGCGGTCCTCGTCGTCGTTGAACTCGTGGCCGACGAGCTCCTCGGCCTCCAGGACGTTGGGCGAGATCACGTCGGGCTCCGCGCGCACGGCGTGGCGCAACGGCTCGCCGTCGGTGTCGACGACCGTCAGGACGTTGGCCTTGCGCAGCTCGCGGATCAGGCCGGCGTAGATGTCGGGCTCGACGCCGCGCGGCAGCGAGCCCGCGATCACCACCATGTCGGCGCCGCGGGCGAGATAGAGCAGCTTGTCGCGGAAGAGCCCGATCTCGTTGGCCGTGACGGCCGGACCGCGCTCGTTGATCTCGGTCTGCTGCCCGTTGGTCGGGTCATAGACCGCGGTGTTGGTGCGCGACTCCTCGCGGATGCGCACGAAGTCGTTGAGGATCGACTCCTCGGTCAGCTGGTCGACGATCCGCGTGCCGGTCGGCCCGCCCGCGAAGCCCGTGGCGATCACCGGCTGGCCGAGAGTCTTCAGCGCGCGGGCGATGTTGACGCCCTTGCCGCCGGCGGCCGTGCGCTGCGCCACGGTTCGATGCCGACGCCCGAGCCGGAAGTTCGGCACGGACAGCGACTTGTCGATCGCGGCGTTCAGGGTGACGGTGATGATCACGCGACGGGTGCCCCTCTGCCGGTGCGCCGCCTCTGCCTGCGCCGCACCGCGCGCCGCCGAAGCAGCACGAGGTAGAGGCTACAGAGCGCGAAGGCGCCGAGCAGCACGAGGGTCACCGGGCTTCCGAGCCAGTCGCGCAGGCGATCGAAGAACGTGGCGGCGTCGACCGCGTCGGCGGTCTGCAACGGGACGCGCGCGACGGCCTTGCCGCGCTGGGTCACGGTGACCGTCCCGACGCGCGCGCCCTTGGGCAGCGGGCCGTCGATCGTCGTGGGCGCGCCGGTCGCGGTGACGACGAGCTTGTCGCCGCGCCGGGTGGTGCGCCGGACGGTGGCGCCGGCGACGAGGTCGACCCGCTCGTCACGGTGGCTCAGCGCCGACTGCCCGACGACCTGGCCCTTCGTGATCGCCGTGACGACGTGGTAGCGGGCGAGGCCGTACTTGAGCAGGCTGATGGAGTCGGAGTCGCGGGCGGCCTCGGACGGGTCGCCGAGGACCACGGAGACG
>DATDMD010000189.1:0-2917 GCA_036518975.1 Baekduia sp. | reverse complement strand
CCGCCTCGACCACCGCGCGCCCCGCCAGGTCGCGGCCGACGGCCGCGATCCGGCCGTCGACGATCGCGACGTCGCCCTCCCGCACCTGCTGGGTGAGCACGTCGACCACCCGCCCGCCGCGCACCACCAGATCCGCCGGCTCGGCGCCGCGGGCGACCCGGATCCTCCGGGCGAGGACGTCTGTCATGCCTCCATGTCTACCGGACCGGCGCCGCCGCCTCCGTCCCGCGCGCCTCGCGCGCGGCCTCCAGGCCGGCCTCGACGTAGGACGCCAGCTCCGCCACGGTCGCCTCGGCGATCGTCACCGGACGCGGCAGGAAGCCGACGCGCGCCAGGACGTCGGCCCCGGCCTGCTGCTCGGCGACGAACGCGGCGCCGATCGGGTTGACCGTCCACGGGATGCGGCGCACGAACGCCTCCCACGCCTCGGGCGCGCCGCCCTCGTGCTCGGCGAACAGCTCGGCGGCCGCGCCCGGGTGGGCGGCGGCCCAGAGGCCCGCGTCCTCCAGCGCGCCGGCGATCGCGCCCAGCTCCGCGCCCCGGCGCTCGGCCACGTCGCGGCGCGTGTACCAGAGCGACGGGTTCGCGATCAGGTCGCTGGCCGGGACCAGCTCGACCGCCGCGCCGGACTCCACCGCCCGCACGTGCTGGGGCCCCTGGCCGATCCAGGCGCCCAGCTCGCCGGCCTGCAGCTGCTCCAGCGAATCCGGACCCGACTCGACGGCCTCGACCTCGTCGAACGCCACGCCCGCGCGGTCCAGCGCGACCGCGAGCAGCAGCGTCTGCCAGGAGCCGATGCCCAGCGCGACGCGCCGGCCCCGCAGGTCGGCGACCGACGCGACGTCCGAGCCCGGCGCCACGAGCAGCGTCCCGTGCGCCGGGCGCGGGTCGGAGTGCGCGAGGTAGACGACCGGCAGCCCGTTGGCCTGGTCGACGATCGGCGGCGTGGCGCCGGTCCCGCCGACGTCGATGACGCCGTCGACGAGCTTCCTGCCGGTCTCCGTCCCACCGGTGTAGCGGTGCCACTCGACCTCGACGCCCAGCGGCGCCAGCGCGCGCTGCGCGAGGTCCAGGTGCGACAACAGGAACAACGCCGGGTTGTTGGCGTGGACCCCGATCTTGATGGTGCTCATGGTCTTCTCGATGTCCTTGACTTGAAAGGCTCAGCCGGCCGCGACCGGCACGTCCACGATGGCCTGGTGGTCGCGCGACCGCACGCCCGCGTCCGGCCGCACGCCGAGCTTCGGCAGCACGGTCTCCGACACCCGGTAGGCCTCCTCCAGCAGCGGGTTGCCGCTCAAGATGAAGGTGTCGACCCCGAGGGCCTCGAACTCCTGGAGCCGCTCGACGACCTGCTCGGTCGAGCCGACCAGCGCCGTCCCCGGACCGGGCCGCAGGAGCGACATCCCCGGCCAGATGTTCGGGTAGCTCTCCAGGTCCTTGGCGCGGTCGGGCACCTGCCCCCGGTGGTTGGCGAACTGCCGCTGCATCCCGACCGAGTCGCTGCCGGCGTTGGACGCGGCCATCCGCTGGTAGGTCGCCGACGACGTCGCGCGCAGGATGCGGTCGACATGGTCCCACGCCTCCTGCTCGGTGTCGCGCACGACCAGGTGCAGGCGCATGCCGTAGCCGATCGTCCGCCCGTGGCCCTCCGCGAGCTCGTTCAGGCGCGCGATCTTCTCGGCGACCTTCGCCGGCGGCTCGCCCCACGACAGGTAGCGGTCGATGTGCTGGGCGGCCATCTGCATCCCGGCCTCCGACGAGCCGCCGAACCACAGCGGGACGTGCGGCTTCTGGACGACCGGCAGGCCGAAGCTGGAGCCGGCGCCGCGCACCGAGAGGTGGCGGCCCTCGAAGTCCACCACCTCGCCGGCGGTCAACCGCCGGAAGATCTCCCAGTACTCGCCGGCCAGCGCGTAACGCTCGTCGTGCTCGACCTCCAGCCCGAACTGCTTCAGCGTGCGCGTCTCGCCGTTGACGACGTTGATCTGCAGCCGCCCGTCGAAGAGGTCGTCGAAGGTCAGCGCCATCTTGGCCAGCAGCGTCGGCGAGATCAGGCCGGGGTGCACGGCCAGGAGCGGCCGAAGGCGCTTGGTGTGCGCCGCCAGCGCGCTGCCCAGCACCCACACGTCGTGGATGTCGGTCGCCAGCAGCGCGCCGCTGAAGCCGAGCCGCTCGACGCCGGTCGCCAGGTGCTTCAGGTAGTCGAAGTCGACCGCGCGGGTGCCCTCGGGCTCCCACGGATAGGCCCCGTCGCGGGGGATGATGTACCACAGGTAGTCGGATGCCATGGTGGGTCAGCGAGCTCCTTCGAGGGTCAGGTCGCGCGCGGCGGCCAAGGTGGTGTGGTCGACCCAGGCGTCCAGGTCGACGTCGGACTCCAGGAAGCCGTTGGCGTACAGGAAGTCCTTCTGCTGCTCGAGCAGCGCGAGGCGGTCGCCGTCCAGCGAGAGGTGCAGCGACCGGTGGTAGTCGGCGCGGTAGGCGCCGGGGACGAACTCCGACGCGGCGTGCGTCTCGCGCGCCAGGATCTCCGCCACGCCGGCCGGGTGCTCCGCCGCCCAGTCGGCGGCGGCCAGCAGCACCGCGACGAACCGCGCGACGTCGCGCGGCCGCTCCTCCAGCAGCGCGGCGTGGACCGTGATCGGCCGCGGCGTGCCGTTGTTGACGCGGGTGCGGCGGTCGGGCAGGTCGTCGAGGTCGATCCCGATCCGCAGGCCGGCGCGCGCCGCCGCCTCCAGCCCCGGCGCGCCCTTGACGTAGGCGGCGTCGGCGCGGCCGTCGGCGACGGCGGCGACCTCCGGCGCGAACCCGGACGCGCCCCGCCCGCCGGTGTCGGCGAGCGGCGCGACGTCGACGCGGACGACGTCGCTCAGCCCGAGGCCGACCGGCCGCAGCGCGCCCGCGAAGCCGGCCA
>DATDMD010000188.1:0-3059 GCA_036518975.1 Baekduia sp. | reverse complement strand
TCGTAGAACCCGGAGACCCAGGAGGCCGGCACGTGGGCGAGCTCGTTGGACGTGAAGCGCTGGACGTCGTCGGCGCGCTGGGCCTTCGTGGGCTTCGGCGCGGGCGCGGCGGCGGCCGGCGCGGGCGTCGCGGTGTCGGCGACGGGAGTCGCCCCGACCGGCGCGGGCGTCGGAGTGACCACGACGACCGCAGGGGCGACCGGCGGCGCCGGCAGCGCGGCCCCGCGATGGAGCGCGCCCGACAGTGCGACGCCGAGCAACCCCGCGCCCGCGAGCAGCGCGACGAGCGCGACGGCCAGCGGCCAGCGCTCACGCTCAGGGACAGGGAGGGACGGCTCGTACGACATCGGGGAGGGTTCGAGGATAGACACACGCGCCCCCGGGTGGTGCGGGCGTCGTCAGCCGGTCATCGCGAGCAGCGCGCCCTCGTGCTCGAGCAGGCGCCGCTTGCTGTCCAGGCCGCCGGCGTAGCCGGTCAGCGCGCCGCGCGCGCCGATGACGCGATGGCACGGGACGACCAGCGGCAGCGGGTTGCGGCCGTTGGCGGCGCCGACCGCGCGGGCGGAGCCGGGCGCGTCGAGCGCGGCGGCGATCTCGCCGTAGGTCGCGGTCATGCCGTAGGGGATCGCGGCGACGTGCGCCCACACGCGGCGCTCGAAGGCGCCGCCGAAGCGCGGGCGCAGCGGCAGGTCGAACGCCGTCCGCGTGCCGTCGGCGTAGCCCCGCAGCTGGCGGGCGGCGTCGCCGAGCACGCCACCGTCGACCCGTGGGGAGTCGGGCGGGATGTCGGCGATGTCGAAGCGGATCTCGCAGAGGGCGTCGCCGTCGGCGAGCAGGACGCGCTCGCCGATCGGGGACGCGACGGTGGTGTGGGTCAGTGGCATGGCGCGGTGCTCCTTCCAGGTTCGGTACGCGTCGGGCAGGCAGGTCGCGCAGGGGCGATAGCCGGCCGCGACGGCGGCGGGCTCGTCGGCGAAGAACACGCGGTTGGCCACGTAGCCACCGCGGGCGATCGCGCGCGCGGCGCCGGGGCAGCCGAGCGTCCCGTAGATGCGGTCGGTCCGATGGCCACCCAAGGTGCCGGCGGTGGCCGACGCGTAGGCGAGGTTGTCTGCCCCGATGAGCGTGTAGCGCTTCATGGAAGGTAGAACGCACCGTGCGTCATGTGCGTGAGATTGCCACGTAGCATCGCCTCTGCCATGGACGACCTGCTCAAGCTCGCCGCCGACGCCGGCCACGACATCTCCACCGCCGAGGATGCCATCGAGGAAGGCGCGCACGACAGCGCGCGCGACGCGCTGGACCGTGCGGCCGATTGCCTCACCGAGCTCCGCGCGAGATGGCCGGAGATGTCGGCGGCCGAGCGCTCAGTCGTCGGCGGCTCGGCCAAGGTCGTCCGCGAACGGCTCGACGCCGCGGCCGCTCGCATTCCCGCCCGCCGGACGCTCAGCGAGGCGCCGGTCGAGATCGACCCCGAGCAGGAGGCCGAGCCCGAGGGGGACACGACCGGGCGCTGACGGGATCGAGGCAGCTCGTTTGGTCAGCCGCAATAGTGGGTATCGGCCCGACAGCCGCGCGCTGTGGGGCGCCGGCTTGACCACCCCAAGGAGGATCGATGGCCAGGACCCTGGCTGCCGACGAGGGCCGTTCTCGCAAGCGACGAGACGACGAGCAGGGCGAGCTCGACCCGGCAGCGCTGCGTCGCTTGCTGCAGGCGCTGGAGTCGGCCGCCGACGGCGACTTCTCCCGCCGGCTGCCGGCGCGCCGCAAGGGCCTGCTCGGCGAGCTGGAGATCGCCTTCAACCGCCTGGCCGAGCGCAGCCAGGGGCAGACGACCGAGCTGGCCCGTGTCGCGCGGCAGATCGGCCGCGAGGGGCGGATGACCGAGCGCGCCCGGGCTGACGGCGCCACGGGCGACTACCGCGAACGGATGACGATCGTCAACGGCCTGATCGACGACCTCGTGCGCCCCACCACAGAGGTCGCGCGCGTCATCGTCGCGGTCGCCGAGGGCGACCTCAGCCAGAAGATGGCGATGGAGATCGACGGCCAGCCGGTCAAGGGCGAGTTCGCCCGCATCGGCACCACGGTCAACGCGATGGTCGACCAGCTCTCCTCGTTCGCCTCCGAGGTGACGCGCGTCGCGCGCGAGGTCGGCACCGACGGCAAGCTCGGCGGTCAGGCCGCCGTCCCCGGCGTCTCGGGAACGTGGGCCGACCTCACGGAGTCGGTGAACTCGATGGCGGCCAACCTCACGGGCCAGGTCCGCAACATCGCGCAGGTCACGACGGCGGTCGCCCAGGGCGACCTGACCCAGAAGATCACCGTCGACGCCCGCGGCGAGATCCTCGAGCTCAAGGACACCATCAACACGATGGTCGACCAGCTCGGCGGCTTCGCCGACGAGGTCACGCGCGTCGCGCGCGAGGTCGGCACGGACGGCAAGCTCGGCGGCCAGGCCGAGGTCCGGGGCGTCAGCGGCACATGGCGCGATCTGACCGAGAACGTCAACTTCATGGCGCGCAACCTGACCGACCAGGTGCGCGGGATCGCCCAGGTCGCGGGAGCTGTCGCCAAGGGCGACCTCACCCAGAAGATCACCGTCGACGCCAAGGGCGAGGTCGCGGCGCTCGCCGACACGATCAACGCGATGACCGACACGCTGTCGGTCTTCGCCGAGCAGGTGACCCGGGTCGCGCGAGAGGTGGGTACCGAGGGCAAGCTCGGCGGCCAGGCCGAGGTGCCGGGCGTGTCGGGGACGTGGAAGGACCTCACCGAGTCGGTGAACTCGATGGCGGAGAACCTGACGGGTCAGGTCCGCAACATCGCGCTCGTGACGACGGCCGTCGCCCAGGGCGACCTGTCGCAGAAGATCGAGGTCGACGCGCGCGGCGAGATCCTCCTACTCAAGGACACCATCAACACGATGGTCGACCAGCTGCGGTCCTTCGCCGACGAGGTCACGCGCGTCGCGCGCGAGGTCGGCACGGACGGCCGGCTCGGCGGCCAGGCGGTCGTGCCGGGCGTCGCGGGCACGTGGAAGGACCTGACGGACTCCG
>DATDMD010000187.1:0-8860 GCA_036518975.1 Baekduia sp. | reverse complement strand
CCAGGCCCAGGACCTCGACGCGCTCTTCGACCTGTCGCACTACACGAAGCACGCCCACGAGATCGTGAGCCGGCTCGACCTCCTGACGGAGGCGGCGCCGGTGGCGGCGACGGCCTGAACGGCCGCCACCGCCACGCGCCTCTCCCTGGGGCGGCTGGGACTACGCCGTCGCCAAGACGCTCTCGACGCCGTCGGCCGCCGCCGCGCTCTCGTTGGCCTCGCGGGCCCGGAGCGTGACGCCGACCACCAGCGCGGCCGCGGCCAGCAGGCCTGCGGCGATCGCGAACGCCGTCGTGTAGCCGTGCACGAGCGCGTCGGCGTGCGACCCGCTCGCGTGCTTGGTCGCCTGGTTGGCGAACGTCGACAGGACGGCCAGGCCCAGCGCGCCGCCGACCTGCTGCGACGTGTTGAACAGGCCGGACGCCAGGCCCGACTCGTCGGGCTCGACGCCGCCGGTCGCGATCAGCGTCAGCGGCACGAACGCGTGGCCGATCCCGAGCGCCATCAGCGCCAGGCCGGGCAGGAACCCGGTCCAGTAGCTGCTGTCCGGCGTCAGCTGGACGGTCCAGAGCATCCCGGCCGTGCCCAGCACCATGCCGCCGAGCAGCACGGCCTTGACGCCGTAGCGCCGGATCAGGTTCTGCGAGCTCACCGAGCCGGCGATGATCCCGACGGTCATCGGGATGAACGCGGCGCCGGACTCCAGCGCGTTGAGCCCCTTGATCTGCTGGAAGTACAGCGAGCCGAAGAAGAAGAACGCCTGCATGCCGCTGAGCAGGAACAGCGTCACGAAGTTCGCCGTCGTCAGCGTCCGCTTCCGGAAGATGGACAACTTGACCAGCGGCGCGGCGCGCCGGTTCTGCGTCCAGCCGAACAGCGCCAGGAGCCCGATCGACAACGCGCCGAGCCCGAGCGTGCGGGGGCTGCCCCAGCCGAAGTCCTGCGCCTTGACGATGGCGTAGGTCAGGACGATCAGGCCGGACGTGACGAGCGTCGCGCCGAGCAGGTCGAACCCGCCCTCGCGGTCATCGGCGCGGGACTCGGGCACGAACCGCAGCGCGAGCAGCAGCGTCGCGATCCCGACCGGGACGTTCACGAAGAACACCCACTCCCAGGAGAGGGCGTCGGTGAGCAGTCCGCCGAGGAGGAGGCCGACGGCGCCGCCGCCGCCGGAGATCGCGGCGAACGCGCCGAGCGCCTTGGCGCGGTCCGGGCCCTCGGGCACGGTCGTGGTGATGATGGAGAGCGCGGCCGGCGCGACGAGCGCGGCGCCCAGGCCCTGCAGCGCGCGAGCGCCGACGAGCCAGCCGGGCGACGTCGCGAGGCCGTCGAGCAGCGACGCGAAAGTGAAGACGCTGATCCCGACGAGGAACAGCTTGCGGCGGCCGAGGAGGTCGCCGGCGCGGCCGCCGAGCAGTAGGAAGCCGCCGAAGACCAGCATGTAGGCGTTGACGACCCACTGGAGGTCGGCCGAGCTGAACTTCAGGTCGGACTGGATCGAGGGGAGCGCGACGTTCGTGATCGTCGCGTCGAGGATCACCATGAACTGCGCGAGGCAGACCACGACGACCGTCACGAGCCAGTGGCGGGCGACCGGGGAGTCCTCGGTCACGTGGTTGGCGGTGGGGGAGAGGTCGGTCATGAGGGAGTGATTTGGTGGGTCGGAGAATGAAGCGGACCAAGCGGTCCGCATGACCGTAACACAAGCGGACCGGTCGGTGCCATCTTTCCGGACCGGTCGGTCCGTATTTCCGGACCGAATGGTCCACTTGCTGACCGAAGTTGGTACCGTTGTGCACATGTCCATGACCCCCGACGCCCTGCCGCTGCGGGCCGACGCCCGTCGCAACCGGGAGCTGATCCTGGAAGCCGCGCGTGAGGCGTTCGCGGAGAGCGGCATGGACGTCGGCGTCGAGGAGATCGCCCGGCGCGCCGGTGTCGGCAAGGCGACGTTCTTCCGGCGCTTCCCCACCAAGGAGGCGCTGGTCCTCGCCGTCTACGAGGGCTTCGTCGTCGAGGTGGAGGACGCGGTCGATCGCTCGCTGCTGGAGACCGACTGCCCGCTCGCGCCGCTGCGCGCGTTCCTGCGCCACAGCATGGACACGCAGGCCGTCAACAAGGCGTTCTTCGAGGCGGTGGCGTCGCGCTTCGTCCCGCCGCCCGCGCTGACCGACCGCATCATGGCGGCCGTCGAGCGCGTCATGGAGCCGGCGCTGCGCTCGGGCGACCTGCGCCCGGGCATCGAGCCCGGCGACGTCTCGACCGCCACCAAGATGCTCGGCGCCGCGATCCGCCCGATGGAGGGCCTGCTCCTGCCCGAGGCCGCGTGGGAGCGCTACCTCGACATCGTGCTCCGCGGCCTGACCGGTGAACAGGCGCTCCCGGGCGTCGCCGCGGATCCGTGCACGATGGTGCGCTCGATCTCCGCGAAGTCCGCCTGATCCTGCGCTCAAAGGCGCCGCTCCCTTCGATACCTTGGGGCGCGTGACTGCCGCCGCCGACCTCGACCTGCCGCTCGTCGCCAGCGGCAAGGTCCGCGAGATCTACGACCTGGGTGACCGCCTGCTGCTGGTCGCCTCCGACCGCATCTCCACCTATGACGTCGTCCACCCCAACGGGATCCCGGACAAGGGCAAGGTGCTGACCGGCATCTCCGCGTTCTGGTTCAACAAGACGGGGCACATCGTCACCAACCACTACATCTCGGCCACCGAGGGCGTTCCGGACGAGGTCCGCGGCCGCGCGATGGCGGTGCAGAAGCTCAAGATGCTGCCGGTCGAGTGCGTCGTGCGCGGGTACATCACCGGCTCCGGCTGGAAGGACTACCAGGCGACCGGCAAGGTCTCGGGCATCGAGCTGCCGCCCGGGCTGCGCGAGTCCCAGAAGCTGCCGACGCCGATCTTCACGCCGTCGACCAAGGCCGACGTCGGGCACGACGAGGCGATCGACCTGGACCAGGCCGGCGAGATCCTGGGCGATCCGGACCTGGCCGCGCGCCTGCGCGACGTCTCGATCGAGTTGTACTCCTTCGCCGCCGACGCGGCCGCCGAGCGCGGCGTGATCCTGGCGGACACGAAGTTCGAGTTCGGGATCAACGAAGCCGGCGAGCTCGTCCTGGGCGACGAGGCCTTGACGCCGGACTCCTCGCGCTACTGGCCGGCCGCGGGCTACGAGCCCGGCCACGGCCAGCCGTCGTTCGACAAGCAGTTCGTGCGCGACTGGGCGTCGGGCACCGGCTGGGACAAGACGCCGCCGGCGCCGGAGATCCCGGCGGACGTCGTGGCGGGCACGCGCGCGAAGTACGTCGAGGCCTACGAGCTGGTCTGCGGCGAGCCGTTCGACGCGTGGCTGTCGCGGACCGCGGCATGAGAGCCCGCGTGCTGATCCGGCCCAAGGCCGGGATCCTGGACCCGCAGGGCGTGGCCGTCGAGCGCGCGTTGCCGGCGCTGGGCTTCGCGGGCGTGGCCAACGTGCACGTCGGGCGGCTCGTCGAGCTCGACGTCGAGGACGAGGCGCAGCTGGACGACATGTGCCGCAAGCTGCTGGCCAACCCGCTGATCGAGGACTACGAGATCCAGGCGGTCGGGGCTTGAAGCTCGGGGTGGTGACCTTCCCCGGGACGTGCGACGACGCCGACGCGCGCCTCGCGGTCGGCAAGGTCGCCGAGCCGGTCGCGCTGTGGCACGGCGACCGCGACCTTCATGGGGTCGACGGCATCGTCGTCCCGGGCGGGTTCTCCTACGGCGACTACCTGCGTGCGGGCGCGATCGCGCGCTTCTCGCCGGTGATGGAGTCGGTCATCGCGTTCGCGCGCGCCGGCGGGCCGGTGCTCGGCATCTGCAACGGCTTCCAGATCCTGTGCGAGGCGGGCCTTCTGCCGGGCGCGCTGCTGCCCAACAAGGACCTGCGCTTCGTCTGCCGCCAGGTGGACCTCGTGGTCCAGACCGCGAGCACGCCATTCACGTCGACGTGCTCCGAGGGCGACGTGCTGTCGATCCCGGCCAAGCACCAGACCGGCTGCTTCTTCGGCGACGTGCCGGCGGCGCAGGTCGTGCTCCGCTACGCGCCGGGCCACAACTTCAACGGCTCGCAGGACGACGTCGCGGGCGTCGTCAACGAGCAGGGCAATGTGATGGGGTTGATGCCGCACCCCGAGCACGCGGTCGACGTCCTGACCGGCGGCTCGGCGGACGGGCTCAAGCTCTTCGAGGGGATGGCCCGTGTCGCCGTCGCCTGAGGCCGCGGACGTGGCTGCCCCCGGCGTCGAGCAGGCCGTCGCGCTCGGCCTGACGCGCGACGAGTACCGGATGGTCTGCGACGAGCTCGGCGGGCGCGAGCCCAACCAGGTCGAGCTGGCGATGTTCTCGCTGCTGTGGAGCGAGCACTGCGCGTACAAGCACTCCAAGAAGCTCCTGCGCACGCTGCCGACCGAGGGCCCGGCGGTCGTCATGGGGCCGGGCGAGAACGCGGGCGCCGTGGACGTCGGCGGCGGCTGGGCGGTCGCCTTCAAGGTCGAGTCGCACAACCACCCGTCCGCGGTGGAGCCGTTCCAGGGCGCGGCCACGGGCGTCGGCGGGATCCTGCGCGACATCTTCGCGCTGGGCGCGCGGCCGATCGCGATCCTGGACTCGCTGCGCTTCGGCGAGCCGGACTCGGAGCGCTCGCGCTACCTGCTGGACCGCGCGGTGGCGGGCATCGGCCACTACGGCAACTCGATCGGCGTGCCGACCGTCGGCGGCGAGGTCGTCTTCGAGGCGCCCTACGAGACCAACTGCCTGGTCAACGCGATGGCGATCGGGCTGGCGCGGACCGACGACATGGTGCGCAGCGCGGCGGCCGGCGTTGGCAATGTCCTCGTGTTGTTCGGCGCGTCGACCGGGCGCGACGGCATCGGCGGCGCGTCGGTGCTGGCGTCGACCGAGCTGGACGTGGCAGACGACTCGAAGCGCCCGTCGGTGCAGGTCGGCGACCCGTTCGAGGAGTCCAAGCTCCTGGAGTGCTCGCTGGAGCTGCTGGCGTCCGGGTTGTTGGTGGCCTTGCAGGACCTCGGCGCGGCTGGGTTGACCAGCGCGGCGTCCGAGATGGCGGCCAAGGGCGAGGTCGGCCTCGATCTTGACGTCGCGAAGGTCCCGCTGCGCGAGGCCGACATGGAGCCGTTCGAGATCATGGTGTCGGAGTCCCAGGAGCGCATGCTCTGCGTCTGCGAGCCGGCGAAGGTCGACGCGGTCCTGGCGCTCTGCGAGAAGTGGGAGGTTGGCGGGACGGCGATCGGCGTCGTCACCGAGGGCAACCGCTTCCGGATCCTGCGTGGTGAGGAGGTCGTCGGCGACATGCCGGTCTCCGGCCTCGTGGACGACGCGCCGCTGTACGACCTGGCGCCGGTCAAGCCGGCAGCTGGCTTCTACCCCGCGCCGCGCGCGGTGCTGGGGCTGGAGGACGACGTCCGCGGCGCGCTGATCGCGCTGCTGTCGTCGCCGAACCTCGCCTCGCGCCGGCCGCTGTTCGAGCAGTACGACTCGATCGTCCAGTCGCGCACGGTGCGCCGGCCGGAGGACGCGGACGCCGCGGTGCTCTGGCTGCACGACATGGGCGAGGGCGCGCCCGCGATCGCGACGTCGATCGACGGCAACGGCCGCCGCGTCGCCGCCGACCCGTACTGGGGCACGGTCGGCAACGTCCTGGAGTGCGCGGCGAACCTCGCCGCCGTGGGTGCCCAGCCGCTGGGCACGACCAACAACCTCAACTTCGGCAACCCCGAGAAGCCGCACATCGCGTGGCAGCTGACCGAGGCCGTGCGCGGCCTGGGCGACGCGTGCCGCGCGCTGGATGCGCCGATCGTCGGCGGCAACGTGTCGCTCTACAACGAGGGCGCCGACGGGCCGATCTACCCGACGCCGGTCGTCGGCATGGTCGGGCTGCTGCCCGACGCGACGCGCGCGGGCCGGCTCGGGTTCGCGCGCGAGGGTGACGCGATCGCCCTGGTCGGCTGGGGCGTGGACGACGCGTCGTTGGCCGCGAGCGAGCTGTCCAAGCTGCGCGGCGAGGCGCTGCCGGACGGGCTGCCGTCGGTGGACGTGGCGGCGGTCATCCGCACGCTCGACGCCGTGCGTGCGGCCGTGCGCTCCGGGTCGCTGTCGAGCGCCCACGACGTCGCCGAGGGCGGGCTGCTGCTGGCGGTCGTCGAGTCGGCGCTGGCCGGCGGCCTGGGCGCGGCGCTGGACCTCGGCGACGCCGAGGACGTCTGGACGACGCTGTTCGGCGAGCGCTCGGGCGGCTTCGTCGTCTCGGGGGCGCGTGAGGTCTTGGAGGCGCTGGGCGCGGACGGCGGCGGCGGGGTTCCGGTGACGATCCTCGGGACGGTCGGCGGCGACGAGGTCGTCGTCTCCGTGTCCGATCTCACGGAGCGCTGGGCGCTGTCGGAGCTGCGGGACGCGTCGGGCGCGCTGGCGCGGCTCTTCCCGTAGGCGGCGCGCGGCGCCGGGTGAGCGGCCCGGGCGCCCAGCGGGTACGCCGGGACAGTGAGATCCGCGGAGATCCTTGTCGGCCTGCTCGGGGCCGTGACGGTGCTGGCCGGCATCGCCCGCCGCGTCGGCCTGCCGGCGCCGGTGGTGCTGGTCGTCTGCGGGGTGCTCGTCGGGCTCGTGCCGGGCCTGCCGTCGGTGCAGCTCGAGCCCGACCTCGTCTTCTTCGTGTTCCTGCCGCCGCTGATCTACGGCGCGGGGTTCACGGCGTCGCCGCGGGACCTCCGGCAGCAGGCGCGGCGGATCGGCGTGCTGGCGATCGGGCTGGTGGCGGCGACGACGGTGGCGGTCGCGGTGGCGGTCAAGCTCGTCGTGCCGGGCTTCGGCTGGCCCGAGGCGTTCGTCCTCGGCGCGGTCCTGGCGCCGACCGATCCGGTCGCGGCCGTCTCGATCCTGCAGCGGCTGCGGGTCGCGCCGCAGCTGTCGGCGCTCATCGAGGGCGAGTCGCTCGTCAACGACGGCACCGGCCTGGTGCTCTACCGGCTCGCGATCGGCGCGACCGTGTCCGGCGCGTTCTCGGTCCTCGACGGGGCGTGGCAGCTCGTCGCCACCGGCACGGGCGGCGTGGCGATCGGCCTGGCCGCCGGCTGGGTGGTCAAGCACGTGCGCGGCCGCGTCGACGACGCGCCGATCGAGATCACGCTGTCGCTCTTCACGCCCTACGCGGCCTACATCGCGGCCGAGGCGATCGGCGTGTCCGGGATCCTCGCGGCGGTCACGGTCGGGCTGTACCTCGGCGCGCGCTCGGAGGGGCTGTTCAGCGCGACCGCGCGGATCGAGGCGCAGGGCTTCTGGAGCGCGCTGACGTTCATGTTGGAGTCGGTGCTCTTCTTGTTGATGGGGTTGCAGATCCGGGACGTCGCGCGCGGGATCGACGGCCTCGCGCCCGGTCGCGTGACGCTGACGGTGCTGGTGACGCTGGTCGTCGTCCTGGGCCTGCGGATCGTCTGGATGTTCTCGGTCGGCCCGCTCCTGCGCCGGCTGATCCCGGGCGACCCGAAAGAGGAGCCGCCCGCGATGGGGCCGGGCGAGCGCCTGGTCGCCGGCTGGTCGGGGATGCGCGGGGCGGTGTCGCTCGCGGCCGCGCTGGCGATCCCGGTCGGGATCGACGGCGGCGACCCGTTCCCGCAGCGCTCGCTCATCATCTTCACGGTCTTCTGCGTGATCGTCGGTGGCCTCCTGCTGCAGGGGCTGACGCTGCCGGCGCTGATCAAGGCCACCGGGTTGGGCCGCGACGAGGCCGACGACGTCGCCGACGAGGCCCGCGCCCGCGCCGCCGCCGCGGAGGCCGCGCTGGCGCGCCTGGAGGAGATGGAGGACGAGCCCGGCGAGGACGACCGCGCGACCGGCCACCTGCGCGAGCTCTACGAGGCACGCCTGGGCCACTCCCGCGCCGCCCACGGCGAGGACGGCAGCGCCGAGCGCGAGCACGTCGAGACCTTCCAGCGCCTCCGCGAGGAGCTCCTGCGCTCCGAACGCGCGGCCCTCCACGAGCTCCACGCCCGCGGCGAGATCTCGGAGGATGCGCTGAGAACCGTCGAACGCGACCTGGATCTGCAGGAGGCGCGGCTGGACTAGCCGACCGCGTTGCTACCCTCCGGTCTGCCGCCGCGTGCCCCTCGGGCGGTCCTATGACCGAGCAGAACTCCGACCTCGACGAGCGCGACGGTCCGCGCGACGAGTGCGGCGTCTTCGGGATCTACGCTCCCGGCCACGACGTCTCCCGCATGGCCTACTTCGCGCTCTTCGCGCTGCAGCACCGCGGGCAGGAGTCGGCCGGGATCGCCGCCGCCGACCACGGCGGCTACATCATCACGCAGCGTGCGCTGGGCCTCGTCAACCAGGTCTTCAAGGAGCACGACCTGCGCGCGCTCGCCGGCGATCTGGCGATCGGCCACGTCCGCTACTCGACGACCGGCTCCAACGAGTGGGAGAACTCGCAGCCCGTGCATCGCAGCGCGGGCAGCGGCGGCCGGCGCGAGCTGGCGCTGGCCCACAACGGCAACCTCATCAACGCGGTCGAGCTGCACGCCGAGATGCGCGCGCAGGGCGTTCAGTTCTCCTCGACGTCGGACTCGGAGATCATCGCCGCGGCGATCTCGACGCATCCGGCCGAGAAGCTCGAGGACGCCGTCGCCGACGTGCTGCCGCGCCTGAAGGGCGCGTTCTCGACGGTCGTCATGACCAAGGACAAGGTCGTCGCCTTCCGCGACCCGGCCGGGCTGCGGCCCCTGGCGCTCGGCCAGATCGGCGACCGCTACTGCGTGGCGTCCGAGTCGTGCGCGTTCGACATCATCGGCGCGACCTACCTGCGCGACGTCGCGCCGGGCGAGATGATC
>DATDMD010000186.1:0-8013 GCA_036518975.1 Baekduia sp. | reverse complement strand
GCGGTGGCCCTCCTGGCGCAGCGTCCACAGGCGACGATGCAGGAGGTGGCCGACGCGTCCGGCCTAGGCCGGACGACGGTCTACCGGCACTTCCCCCGCCGGCAGGACCTGATCGACGCGCTGTACGAGGAGGTGCTGCGCGAGTCGGCGGAGACGGTACGCCAGGTCCTGAGCGAGGCCGACAACGCCCGCCACCTCCTGTGCGAGCTGGGCACGCGGATCATCGCCATCGGCGACCGGTACCGGTTCCTCGACGCCCACCCCGAGCTGCGCGAGCGCACCCTGGCGGGCCGCGGGCACGACGCGGGCGCGGATCCGCTCGAGGACTACCTCGCGCACGCCCAGGAGCGCGGCGAGATCCGGAGCGACATCCCGGTGGCCTGGATGCTCACGTCGCTGCGGGGCCTGGCGGTGGTGGCGATGGTCGAGGTCGGCGCGGGCCGGCTGACCGTGGAGCAGGCGGGTCAGCACGTCGGGGAGACGTGCGCGTCCGCGTTCACGGTCGGGACCGAGGTCCACGTCAGCTGAAAGTAGGACGTACCACTGTTTACTTTCGGCCCGGCGGCCGTTACGGTCCGCCCATGGCCACGACCGCCGACGTGCTGAAGCCCGACCACGGGGCCGCGCGCAAGCACTTCATCTTCACCGACGAGCACCAGCAGCTCCGCGAGTCGATCCGCGCGTTCGCCACCAAGGAGCTGGCGCCGCACGCCGAGGAATGGGAGGAGACGACCTTCCCCGACTCGATCTTCCCGCGCATGGGCGAGCTCGGCTTCCTCGGCCTCGACAAGCCCGAGCAGTACGGCGGGCAGGGCGGCGACTACTACACGTCGCTCGTCCTCGCCGAGGAGATGGTCCACGCGCGCTCCGGCGGCCTGGCGATGGGCGTCGCGGTCCACACCGACATGGCGATGCCGCCGATCCTCGCGTTCGGCACCGAGGAGCAGAAGCAGGAGTGGGTCGTGCCCGCGATCAAGGGCGAGAAGATCCTGTGCCTCGGGATCACCGAGCCCGACGCGGGCTCCGACGTCGCCGGCATCAAGACCCGCGCGGTCTACGACGAGGCCGCCGGCGAGTACGTCATCAACGGCTCCAAGACCTACATCACCAACGGCCACCGCGCCGACGTGATCGTCCTCGTCACCAAGACCGATCCGGACGCCGGCCACGGCGGCATCACGCTCTTCCTGGTCCCGATGGACCTGCCGGGCGTCATCCGCGAGAAGCGCCTGCAGAAGCTCGGCATGCACTCGTCCGACACCGCGCTGCTCGCCTTCCAGGACGTGCGGGTGCCCGCCTCCGCCGTCCTCGGCGAGAAGGGCAAGGGCTTCTACCACATCAGCTGGGAGCTCCAGGGCGAGCGCCTGATCGGCGCCGCGGGCTGCGTCTCCGGCGCGCAGAGCTGCTTCGACATGACCCTGAAGTACGCGCTCGAGCGCCAGGCCTTCGGCCGCTCGATCGGCAAGTTCCAGGTCATCCGCCACAAGTTCGCCGAGATGGCCACCAAGATCGAGACCGCGCGGCAGATGGTGTACATGACGGCCTGGCGCTTCCAGAACGGCGAGTACCCCGTCCGCGAGATCTCGATGGCCAAGCTCTACGCGGCGCGGATCGCGGTCGAGGTCGCCGACGAGTGCATCCAGATCCACGGCGGCGCCGGCTACATGAAGGAGTACGGGGTCGAGCGCGTCTGGCGCGACATGCGCCTGAACCGGATCGGCGCCGGCACCGACGAGATCATGCTGGAGGTCATCGGCCGCTCCTACGGGCTGTAGGCGTTGCCCGCGTCGCAGCCGCCCTTCGGCGACGAGCACGAGGCGCTCCGGGAGTCGATCCGGGGCTTCGTGCTCGCCGAGGTGCGCCCCCACGCGGCGGAGTGGGAGGCGGCGCGCTGGTTCCCGGACGACGTGTTCGACCGCTTCGCGGCGCACGGCTTCCTCGGCCTGAAGTACCCGGAGGAGTACGGCGGCCAGGGCGGCGACGTGCTGCACGACGCGGTCCTGGCCGAGGAGCTCGCGCACTGCGGCTCGGGCGGCGTGGCCGCGGGCGTCGGCGCCCACGTCAACATCGCGACGCCGCCGATCGCGCGGTTCGGGACCGAGGACCAGAAGCGCCGCTACCTCGCGCCCGCGATCGCCGGCGCGAAGATCGGGGCGCTGGCGATCACCGAGCCCGACGCGGGCTCCGACGTCGCCGGCCTGCGGACGCACGCCCGCCGCGTCGACGGCGGCTGGGTCCTCAACGGCTCGAAGATGTTCATCACCAACGGCGTGCGCGCGCACTTCTGGGTCACCGCGGTGAAGACCACCGAGGACGGCGGCCACCACGGCCTGAGCTTCTTCATCGTCGACCGCCAGGAGGGCGTGAGCGCGTCGAAGATCGAGAAGCTCGGCTGGCACGCGTCCGACACGGCGCTGATGAGCTTCGAGGACGCCTTCGTGCCCGAGGAGAACCTGCTCGGCCGCGAGAACGAGGGCTTCTACCTCATCATGGCCAACTTCCAGTGGGAGCGGCTCGTGATGGCGCTCGGCGCGGTCGGCGCGATGCAGGTCGCCTACGACAAGACCGTCGCCTTCGCCCGGCAGCGCAACGCGTTCGGCCGGCCGCTGACCGGCTTCCAGGCGCTGCGCCACAAGCTCGCCGACGTGGCGACGACCGCGCACGTGGCGCGGGTGGTGACCTACGACGCGCTGCGCCGGTTCGTGGAGACCGACGGCGACGCGGTCAAGGAGATCACGATGGCCAAGCTCGCCACGCAGCGCGCGTGCTTCGACGTGATGGACACGTGCCTCCAGATCCACGGCGGCGCGGGCTACATGGAGGAGTACGAGATCGAGCGCATGGCCCGCGACGCGCGGCTGGGGCCGATCGGCGGCGGGACCGACGAGATCATGCGCGAGATCCTCGCCAAGGTCCTGGCCCTCTGAGGTCGGACGGGCGCCAACGCCGGTGCAAAAGCGCGCCGCCCGCGGGTAGCTTTGAGGTGCAGGTGGCCTCCTCCCCATCCTCCTCAGAGCAGCAGCGCCACGATCGCGCCCTCAGGCCCGGCGAGGCCCAGCTCCTCGCCGTCCTCGGGCTGCCGACGTTCGCCTACGCGCTCGCCACCACGGTCGCCACGACGTACCTCCCGGTGCTCGCCCGGGACTTCGGCGCGTCGTCGACGCTCGTCGGCCTGCTGATCGCCGTCGAGGGCGTGATGGCGCTCCTGCTCGCGGTGCCGGCCGGCGCGCTGAGCGACCGGCGCTCGTCGCGGCTGCCGTTCGTCGTCTGGGGCTCGCCGGTCCTGGTCGTCGCGCTGGCGCTGATGGGCCTCGCCGACTCGCTGCCCTACGCGCTCGTGGCGGTCGTCGTCTTCTTCGCCGCCTACTTCGTGGCCTACGAGCCCTACCGCGCGCTGTACCCCGACCTGGTCGACAACGACATCACCGGACGCGCGCAGTCGACGCAGGCGCTGTGGCGCGGGCTGGGGACGATCGTCGCGATCGCCTCGGGCGGCGCGCTGCTGTCGCTCGTGCGGTGGCTGCCGTTCGTCTTCGGCGCGGTGGTGACCGCGATCGCGATCGCGATCTTCCTGGCGCTGCTGCCGCGCGACGGGACCGAGCACACGCCCGGCACCTCGACCGGGCTGCGGGAGGACCTGCGCAAGCTGCGCCGCCTCGTCGCCACGCGCGGCGACCTGCGCGCGTTCATGGTGGCCAACGGGCTCTGGGAGCTCTCGCTCGGCGCGACCAAGACCTTCATCATCCTCTACCTGACCGTCGGCCTGGGCGTCTCGACCGGCCGGGCTGGCGTGGCCGTCGCGGTGACCGCGGTCTTCATCGCGGCCGCGACGCCGATCAGCGGCCGGCTCGCCGACCGCTTCGGGACGCTGCCGGTGCTGCGGGTGTCGCTGCTCATCTACGGCCTCGGGATGCTCGTCCCGTTCTTCGTGGACAACACGGTCGCCGTCGGCGCCGTGACGCCGATCGTCGGCTTCGGCGGCGGCGTGGTGATGACGCTGCCCTACGCGCTGCTGATCCCGCTGATGGGCGACGACGACCACGGGCTGACCACCGGCCTGTACAGCGTCAGCCGCGGCATCGGGACCGCGCTCGGGCCGCTGCTGGCCGGCGTCGCGATCGGCCTGCTGGGCGGTGTCTTCCACGGGACGCAGGGCTACCAGGCGGTCTGGGGCGTCTGCGCGGCCGCGATCCTCCTGTCTGTGCCGGTTCTCGGGCTCCTGCGGGACAGAACCTGATCGCGTTGTGCGATCGCACAATGTGCGGCGCACAGGACGTGATCCGCGTGCGAAGTCTCACTTATCGCTAGCCGAGTACGGTGATCGCCCGAAGTGCCGGGTCCAACCCTCGGAGGAGTGTCCATCTCATGAAGCGCCTCGCGCGCGGCGTCGCCCCCATCCTGGGCGCGCTGCTCATCGTCCTGTCCCTCACCGGCTCGGCCCTCGCGGCCGACAAGTACGTCGCCCTCGGCGACAGCTACTCGGCCGGCAACGGTGCCAACAGCACCAACCTGGACTCCACCTGCAACCGCAACACGTACGCCTACCCGTACCTGCTGGCGCAGCAGAAGTCCCTCGCGCTGACGTTCGTCGCCTGCGCGGGCGCGGTGACGAGCGACGTCATCAACTCGCAGGTCACCTCGATCACGTCCGACACCAGGCTCGTGACGCTGACGATCGGCGGCAACGACATCGGGTTCACCGACCTGATCATCGCGTGCACCACGCTGGGCTGCGCATCGCAGATCGCCACGTCGCAGAACCAGATCAACACGCAGCTGCCGGCGAAGCTCGACGCCACCTACGCGGCGATCAGGGCCAAGGCGCCGTCCGCGAGGGTCGTCGTGCTCGGCTACGGCCGCCCGTTCGCCAACCCGCCCAGGACGTGCCTGGCGGCGACCGGCGTGTCGTCGTCGGAGGAGACGTCGCTGACCACGCTCGTCGACTCCCTCAACACCACCATCAGGGCACGGGCCCTGGCGGCCGGGTACTCCTACGCCGACGTCAACCCGTACTGGTCGGGCCACGACGTGTGCGCGAGCAACCCCTTCACCAACGGGCTGACGCTGTTCCACACCGCCGACAGCTACCACCCGACGCGCAACGGCTACGCCAGCGGCGACGTGCCGGCGATCCGCGCGATCATCGGCTGAGGCGCCTGGCCCGCAGCGCCAGCTCGAGCTCGAGGCGGCCGTCCGCGCTCTGCAGGCGGTCGCCCAGCAGCTCGCGCAGCTGCGCCACGCGGTAGCGGACGGTCTGCGGGTGGACGTGCAGCCGCCGGGCCGTCGGCCGCACCTCGCCCTGGTACTCGAGCCAGACGGCGAGCGTCTCGATCAGGCGCTCGCGCGCGGCGGCCGGCGCCAGCGAGAGCGGGCCGTCCAGGACGGCGTCGACGAGGGCGCGCGCGGCGCTCGGGTCCCCGAGCAGCAGGAGGTCGACGCGGTGGTCGTCGGCGCAGACCGGCCCGGCGGCGCCCGTGAGGTCCAGCAGCGCGAGCGCGCGCCGGGCCAGGCGCGCGGACGCCGCGGCGTCGGCGACCGCGACGGTCGGCCCGAGGCCGGCGCGCAGCCCGGCCAGCGCCTGGACGACGGTGGCGCGGCGGCCGGGCCCGTCGGGGTCGCCGACCAGCGCGAAGCCCGTGCCGTCCACGCGCGCGACGACCGCGTCGGCCGGCAGGCGCGACGCGACGCGGGCGGTCCGCTCGTCCCCGAAGGCGAGCACCGCGACCGTCGCCGGCGCCCGCCAGCCCGCGTCCGCCGCCGCGCCGGCGAGCTCGGGCGCCGAGGCCGGCGGCTCGCGGATCGCCAGCTCGACCAGGTGGCGCCGCGCGTCGACGCGCTCCAGCGCGCCGAGCGACTGCTCGTAGGTGTAGCCCTCGACGGTCGCCGCGCACAGGCGCCCGATGTAGGCGAAGATCGCGTCGGTCAGCGCGTAGAGCTCGGCGGGCTCGACGCCCGCGCCGTGGCCGGTGGCCACCATCGCGCGCCACGCCGCCTGGCCGCCGGCGCGGTAGGCGGCCAGCGCCGACCCGATGCCGCGCCCGGCGCGCAGCTCGCTGCGCCCGAGGTCGAAGAAGACGTCGCGGGCCGCGAGGCGGTCGTGGTCCTCGCCCCCGCGGCCGCGCTCCAGCACGTCGAGGAAGCCGACGAGGCCATGTTGTACGCCATCGCGCAGGAGCGGGCGCCCGCTCGACCACTCGCGGAAGGGCGGCACGGCCGCGACCACGCTGTCGAGCACCTCGTCGGTCAGGGCGCCGATCGTCGGACGCAGCACGTCCACGACCGCCGTCCTGGCGTCCTGCGACACCACCGGCCTCCTCCTCCTGGAACCCGGAGCGACGGTACCCCAGCTAGGATCCGCCGCGCAACTTGAGGCTGGATTCACGTTCTTGGAGAAGGAGACGCGCATGGGAGTCCTCGACGACAAGGTGGCGATCGTCACCGGCTCGGCCCGCGGCATCGGCCGGGCGACCGCGGAGCTGCTGAGCAGCCAGGGCGCCAAGGTGGTCATCAACGACCTCGACGGCGACGTGGCGCGCCAGACGGCGAGCGAGATCGCCGGGGAGACCGCGGTCTTCGCCGGCGACCTGACCAAGGGCGACGCGCCCGACCAGCTCGTCCAGACGGCGGTCGACGCCTGGGGCCGGATCGACATCATCGTCAACAACGCGGGCTACACGCTGGACGCGCCGATCCACAAGATGAGCGACGACTGGTGGAACCGGATGCTCGACATCCACCTCACCGTGCCGTTCAAGGTCATCCGCGCCGCCGCGCCGCACCTGCGCGAGCCGGCCAAGGCCGAGCGCGAGGCGGGCGACGAGGTCTTCCGCAAGATCGTCAACGTGTCCTCGACCTCGGGCATGTTCGGCAACGCCGGCCAGGCCAACTACGCGGCCGGCAAGCTCGGCGTCGTCGGGTTGACCAAGACGCTGGCCAAGGAGTGGGGCCAGTTCAAGGTCAACTGCAACGCGGTCGCGTTCGGCTTCATCGAGACGCGCCTGACCGCGTCCAAGGACGACGAGAACACGATGGAGATCGACGGCGAGTCCGTCCAGCTCGGCATCCCCGACCAGCTGCGCGGCATGGCCAACATGTTGATCCCGCTGGGCCGGCCCGGGACGCCCGAGGAGGCCGCCGGCGGCGTCTTCTTCCTGTGCTCGCCGTGGAGCAACTACGTCCACGGCCAGGTGCTGAACGTGACCGGAGGCCAGTTCACGGGCATGATGTTCTAGGTCATGAAGGTCATCCGCCCCGACGTCGCACCACACGAGGAGCCGCGCGGCGTCGTCGGCGGGCACGAGGTGTCGCGCGAGACCACCGGCAGCGAGAACCTGTTCATGGGGATCTTCCGGCTGCCGGCGGGCGCGCGGTCCCGGCCGCACTACCACGCCAACTGCGAGAGCGCCTGCTACATGCTCCAGGGCGGGATGCGGATCCGCTGGGGCGAGCGGCTGGAGCACGTCGTCGAGCTGCGCCGGGGCGACATGCTCTGGGTCCCGCCGCACGAGACGCACGTGCTGGAGAACATGTCCGAGACCGAGGACGTCGAGTACGTGGTCGCGCGCAACTCGCCGACCGAGGACGCGGTCGAGGTGCCGTGGGCGCGATGAGGGCGCGATGAGGCTGCGCGTGCTGGAGGGCGACTACGCGGTGGTCCGGCTGGCGCCGGCGGTCGACGGCGTCGCGGTCCCGCCGTCGGGGACCGGCTTCTGGTCGCTGACCGAGGTCGGCGACGAGCGCTCGCTCGTGTGCTTGGAGGACCTCGTCGGCGACGACGCCGGAGTGGTCACGCGCGGCTGGCGGATCATCGAGGTCGGCGGCCCGCTGGACCTCGGCCTGACCGGCGTCCTGGCCTCGCTCGCCGCGCCGCTGTCGGACAGGTTGCGCACCGTGTGCGTCTCGCGCGGCGGTACGTAGAGCATGTCCCCGGTGTCGACCTGCAGCGCCTCCTCGAGCTGGTCGCCGAAGCGGATCTCGATGCTGCCGCGGATCATGTAGAGCGCGCTCTCGCAC
>DATDMD010000185.1:0-6050 GCA_036518975.1 Baekduia sp. | reverse complement strand
CGCCCGCGACGCCGCCGGCCCTGCCCCAGCTGCCGACCGTCAAGCACGTCTGGTACGTCGCGCTCACCGGCCACTCCTACGCCGAGACGTTCGCCCCCGGCGCCACGGGCGCCGCGCCCTACCTCGCCGGCGCGCTGCGCGACCAGGGCACGCTGCTGCCCTGGTACCACGCCGCCGGCCACGACCCGGCGGCCACCGGCGTCGCGCTGCTCGGCGGCCAGAAGGACGCCACCGGCCCGTTCGACGACAGGACCGAGACGCTGCCCGGCCAGCTCACCGGCCTCGGCCGCACGTGGAAGGCCTACGTCGAGGGCGCGACCGCCGGCCTCAACCCCGGCGACAACCCGTGCTCGCGGCCGTCCGACCAGGCGCCGCGCAACCCGTTCCTACGCTTCGGGGCCGTCACCGGCGACCCCACGTGCGGGCAGTCGGTCGCCGAGCTCGACGCGCTGGCCACCGACGTCGCCGACACCGACAGCGCCCCGACGTTCTCCTACATCCTGCCCGGCCCGGCGCACGACGGCTCGACGTCGCTGGCCGACGCCGACGCGTGGCTGAAGACGACGCTGCCGACGATCCTCGAGTCCAAGGCCTACGCCGACGGCGGCCTGGTCGTCGTGACGTTCGACGCCGGCGCACCGGACGACGCGGAGGCCGGCGGCGGCCGCGTCGGCGCCCTGCTGCTCTCCCCGTTCGTCAAGGCCGGCGGCACGGTGAGCGCGCCGTACGACCCGTTCGCGCTGCTGAAGTCGATCGAGGACCTCTTCGGGCTCGACCCGCTCGGCTACGCGAAGGACACCAGGTTGAAGGCCTTCGGGCCCAAGGTGTACGCCGCCTGGTCCCCGAACGACTGACGGCCGCCCCGAAGCCGGGGCGGCCGCCGTTCGTCATGCAGGGTGTCGCGTCGCTTCGGCTAGCCGAGCGCGTTGGCCGTCTTGAGGCCGGCCTGGTAGACGACGCCCGGGATCGGGGCGAAGTCGAGGGCCGGGCCGAACTTCTGGCCGATGCCCATCGCGTACAGCACGAACAGCCGGATCGCGCTCGCCTTCGGCGAGCTCTTCGGCACGATCGCGTACGTGAACGTCGAGAGCGGGTAGGCCAGCGGCAGGCTCTTCGGCGGGTTGACGATGTGCATCTCGTTGTTCGCCGGCACCTTCTTGACGGTGGAGGCCGCCGCCGAGATGTTCTTCAGGTTCGGGTAGACGAACTTGCCGGCGTTGTTCTGCAGCGCCGCGACGCTCAGGCTGTGAGCGATGATGTACGCCGCCGAGATGTAGGCGATCGAGCCGTTGGTCGAACCCACGACCGCGGTCACGCCGTCGTTGCCCTTGCCGCCGACGCCCTTCGGGAAGGAGACGGCCGTCGAGTTGCCGATCTTCGACTTGAACGGCGCGCTGATGCGCGACAGCCAGTCGGTGAAGGCGTACGTGTCGCCGGATCCATCAGAGCGGTAGACCGGGGTGATGCCCAGGTTGGGCAGCTTGACGCCGGGGTTGATCTTCGCGATCGACCGGTCGTTCCAGTTGGTGATCTGACCGAGGTAGATCTTGGCGACGATGGGGCCGGTCAGGTTCAGCTTCTTGACCCCGTTGAGGTGGAACGCGACACCCGTGGCGGTCAGCGCCCACGGGATCTGGACGCAGCCGTTGCAGGCGGCGGCCTGGGCGGCCGTCAGCGGGGCGTCGGATGCGCCGAAGTCGACCGTGCGGGCCGAGATCTGCGAGATGCCGGCGCCGGAGCCCACGGCGCCGTAGGTCACGGAGATGCTGTGGCGGCCTTCGAAGTCTTGGGCCCAGTTGCTCATCAGCGGCGCGACGAGCGTCGAGCCCGCGCCGGTGAGTGAGCCGTTGGTGTTGGCAGCCGTGGCTGTTGACGCGGCGACGGTGGAAGCCAAAGCGGCCACCGCCAGCGTCACGCCGAGGAACCTGCGGTTCACGTTGTGTTCCCTTTCCCTCTGCTTTAGAGGATCCAGTTTTCGAGGAGGCGAACTGTCGCTCGGCCGTGGTGTCCGACCTGTTGCGAAGTTGTTGCGCGCGTGTACACATGCCGTGAACGGGATGTGCCCGAATGGTGTCGTTTGTCTAGGCTGCCGGGCCAGTGCCCGCGACCCGTGCCACGCCCCGCATCGCCCTGCGCGACCGGATCGGCGACCGCGTGCTCTTCGGACTGGCGCTCGGCGCGGCGCTCCTCGCCTGCCTGCTGATCGGCGAGATCGCCTACCAGCTGATGGACGGCGCGCGGCTGTCGATCGCGCACTTCGGGCTCGGCTTCCTCACGCATTCGGAGTGGAAGCCGAACTTCCACGTCTACGGCGCGACGGTCCTGCTCTACGGGACCGCGGTGAGCTCCTTCATGGCGCTCCTGATCGCCGCGCCCGTGGCGGTCGCGATCGGGCTGTACCTCAGCATGCTCGCCCCGCGCGGCGTGCGCGGCGTGGTCGGGACCCTCGTCGAGATGCTCGCCGCGATCCCCTCGGTGATCCTCGGGCTGTGGGGCATCCTCGTGCTGGCGCCGTTCGTGCACCAGCACGTCGAGCCGTTCCTGCACGACCACTTCGGGTTCCTCCCGATCTTCGGGCCGGTGCCGGCGACCGGGTTGAGCATCTTCACCGCTGGGCTCATCCTCGCGATCATGGTCGTGCCGATCATCGCGTCCGTGTCCCGCGACCTCTTCCTCACGGTCCCGCGCGACCTCCAGGACGGGGCGCTCGCGCTGGGCTCCACGCGCTGGGAGGTCGTCCGTGGCGTCGTGCTGCCGTCCACGGCCTCCGGGGTCGCGTCCGCCGCGTGCCTGGGCCTCGGCCGCGCGCTGGGCGAGGCGATCGCCGTCACGCAGGTGATCGGCGGCGGCAACGAGATCCACGCGTCGCTCTTCGAGACCGGCGACACGCTCGCCGGCCGCATCGCCAACCAGTTCAACGGCGCGGTCGACGAGCTGCACACATCCTCGCTGTTCTACCTGGCGCTGATCCTCCTGGCCATCAGCCTCGCCACGAACCTGCTCGCCCAGTGGATCGCGCGCCGCTTCGACGTGCGCCGCCTGACGGCATGACCGTCACCGACGACGACCTGCTGCTGCCCGGCGACGGGGAGCCGCTCCTCGACCCCACGCAGCCCCTCACGCCGACCGGCAACCTGCGCCGGCGCATGGTGGTCAACCGGCTCGCCGAGGGCGGCGCGACGCTGGCGTCGGTCGGGGCGATCGTGGTCCTCGCGATCGTCGTCTTCGCGGTGCTCAAGCGCGGCGGGTCGGCGCTGAGCTGGGACTTCCTGACCCAGGCGCCGCCGCTGTTCGGCGGCCCCGGGGGCGGCATCGCGCCGGCGATCGTGGGCACGGCGATCATCGTCGGCCTCGCGACGCTGATGGCGACCCCCATCGGCGTGCTGATCGCGATCTACCTCACCGAGTACTCGGGCAGCCGGCTCGGCTCGGCGATGCGGCTCGCGCTGGACCTGCTCAACTCGCTGCCGTCGATCGTCATCGGCCTGTTCGTCTTCGGGCTGCTCGTCGCCGGCCACCACCAGAGCGGCTTCGCCGGCGCGGTCGCGCTGGCCATCATCATGCTGCCGCTGATCGCGCGCTCGACCCAGGAGATGCTGCTGCTCGTGCCCGTGCAGATGCGCGAGGCCGCCGACGCCCTCGGCGTGGCGCGCTGGCGCAGCATCCTCGGCGTCGTCGTGCCGGGCGCCGCGGGCGGCATCGCCACGGGCGTCGTCCTGGCGATCGCGCGCGCCGCCGGCGAGACCGCGCCGCTGCTGTTCACGAACTCGATCTTCGCGGCCAAGGTGTCGTTCAACCCGTTCCAGCCGCTGCCCAACATCCCCGTGATGATCTTCCAGCTCTCCGAGCAGGCGGATCCGTCGGGCTACGAGCGCGCCTGGGGCGCGGCCTTCGTGCTGCTCGGCTTCATCCTGCTCACCAACATCGCCGCCAAGGCGGTCCTCGCCCGCAGCCGCGGAAGGCTCAGCCAATGACCATGCAGCACGTCGACGAGCCCGGCCCGCCCGTTCCGGGCGCCACCCCTCCCCCGCCGCGCACCCGGCTCACCAGCGGCGCGATCCCCGTCGCCGGCCCGGACGCCCTCGCCCGCGCGCGGTCGAGGGACGTCGTCCTGGAGGCGCGCGGCGTCCGCGTCGACTACGGCGCGAAGACCGCGATCGCCGGCGTCGACATGGGCATCCAGCGCAACCTGGTGACCGCCATCATCGGCCCGTCGGGCTGCGGCAAGTCCACGTTCCTGCGTAGCCTCAACCGGCTCAACGACACGGTGCCGGGGTTCCGGCTCGACGGCCAGATCCTCTACCACGGGCACGACGTCTACGGGCCGCGCGCCAACCGCGTCGAGGTCCGGCGCCGGATCGGGATGGTCTTCCAGAAGCCCAACCCGTTCCCGAAGTCGATCTACGACAACATCGCCTGGGCGCCGCGCAACCTCGGGCTCAAGCGTGGGCTCGACGAGCGCGTGGAGCGGGCGTTGCGCGGGGCCGCGCTGTGGGACGAGGTCAAGGACCGCCTCAAGCAGAGCGCGCTCGGCCTCTCCGGCGGCCAGCAGCAGCGCCTGTGCATCGCGCGCGCCATCGCCGTCGAGCCCGACGTCCTGCTCCTGGACGAGCCGGCGTCGGCGCTGGACCCGATCGCCACCGCGGCGATCGAGGAGCTCGTCCACACGCTCAAGCGCCGCTACACCATCGTCATCGTCACGCACAACATGCAGCAGGCCGCGCGCGTGGCGGACCGCACCGCGTTCTTCAGCCTCGACGTCGTCGACGGCGACCGCGTGGGAACGCTCATCGAGTACGACGGCACGGAGACGATCTTCGGGCGCGCCGCCGACTCGCGGACGCGCGACTACGTCAGCGGCCGCTTCGGCTGAGCGCCGGCGTCAGCCGGCGGGCAGCGGCGAGCCGGCGTGCGGCTGCGCGAGCAGGCCGGCCCCGCACTGCCAGCAGAACACGGCGCCGCTGCTGTGGGGAGCGCGGCAGACGGGACACGTCCCGGCCGCCCCGGTCTCCTCCATGCGGATGATGCGCTCGACCTCGCTGAGCTCGGCGTCCACGTCCTGGAGGGCGGCGGCGCGCTTGACGAGCACGTCGTCGCGGATCCGGTTGCGCACCGCCATCTCGTAGGCGAGGCCACCGAGGTCCCACTGCAGCTCGGCGAGCCGCGCGCTCAGCTGGTCGCGACGGCGGCGCAGGTCGACGAGGCCCATGTCGGCCTCGGCCCCGCCGGGCTCGAGCGCCGGCATCACGGCGGTGTCTCCGCCGGCGCCGTCGCGGCGTCGCTGGAACGGGATCTTGGTCATCGCGTGGTACTCGTCTTCCTGAATGCGCCGGCGATCATCCGCCGAAGAAGTCACCGGTGAACTTGCCGTCCTTGTAGCCGGGCCCGTGGCCCTTGGTGCCGACCTTCACGACCTTGCCCGACGTCTTCTTCACGGCGCCGGAGGCCGGCGCGGTGGTGCCGCTCGACGCCTTGGCCTTGTCCTTGGCGGCGGACTTGCTGGTCCCGGACGCCTTGGCCGACGCGTCGGTCGAACCCGGCGTGCTGGTGGAGCCGGGCGCCGCCGAGGACGGCGTGGCGCCGGCCACCGCCGCGCCGCCGGCCGCGCCGGAGACCGTGACGACCTGGACGCCACTGGCCTTCTGCGGCGTGCTGTCCTCGCTGGACTTGCCGATCAGGACGCCGACCCCGAGGGCGACGAGCAGCGTGCCGACGCCCGCGATCAGCGCGGTGTTGGACGACGCCTTGGCGACGCGGCTGGTCCGCGACGGGCGCGGGGCGGCGGCCGTGGAGCGCGGCTCGGGACGGCCGGACATCACCGGCAGGCGCGGGGCGCCGTTGCGCTCGCCGCATTCCAGGCAGTAGCGCTGGTCGACGGCCAGCGGCGCGGCGCAGTTGGTGCACTGCTGGGCGCCGTGCGCGGAGACGAGCGCAGCGGTCGGGTCGACGACCGGCACGCGCTGCGTGTCGTCGTCCTGCGAGATGAGGGTGCTGTCCATGCGCGTGTCCTGCAGGGTTGAAGTCGTGCTTCGGCCCCGTGCGACGCACGC
>DATDMD010000184.1:0-59863 GCA_036518975.1 Baekduia sp. | reverse complement strand
GGCGGTGAGGGTGGTGCTCCGCGCTGCCGGTGTGGCTCGTCCTGGTTGGTGCTTCCGGGGCGGGTTCGGGGCCGAACTGCCAGGACGCCGAGATCCGTGTCGTTTGGTGGTGAATGGTTGACGACGAGACGACACGGACCTCGGCGCGCGGCGATCCGTGTCGTTTCGAACGTCCATATGACGTCCAAAACGACACGGACCTCGGCGCGGCGCGATCCAAGTCGTCTCGCCCCCGATATGCGGGGGTCAGACGACTTGGACCCCGGCGTGGCGAGGATTCGCCTCCGAACCACGGTCCGTGTCGTCGCGTGTCCCTATGCGGGACACCAGACGACACGGACCTCGGCGTCCCGGCGATGCGAGCCCGAAACGCCCACCCCAGGGCGGCCGAGGCACGCCGACAGCGCGGAGCAGCACCGCAACAGCCTCACGCCCTAGGTGCGAAGCAGACCACGCCCCAAAGCACGACCGACGTCCGCGCTGAACGCCACCGACGCCGGCCCAAAGGCGCTCGCCCCCTACCGCGGCGCCATCCGGATCGCGCCGTCCAGCCGGATCGTCTCGCCGTTCAACATGGGGTTGCTCACGATCTGCTCGGCCAGCAGCGCGTACTCCGACGGCCGGCCGAGGCGCGCCGGGAACGGGATCGTCTTGCCCAGCGACTCGCGCGCCTCTGCGGGCAGGGCCGCCAGCAGCTGCGTGTCGAACAGCCCCGGCGCGATCGTGTTGACGCGGATGCCGTACTGCGCGAGGTCGCGTGCGACCGGCAGGGTCATCCCGACGACGCCGCCCTTGGACGCGCTGTAGGCGACCTGGCCGATCTGGCCGTCGAACGCCGCGACCGACGCGGTGTTGACGAGGACGCCGCGCTCGCCGTCCTCATTCGGCTCGTTGCCGATCATCCGAGCGCTCGCCAGCCGCAGGACGTTGAACGTCCCGATCAGGTTGATGGCGATGATGACCTGGAACGGCTCCAGCGGGTGCGGCCCCTTGGAGTTGGCGACCTTCTGCGCCCACCCGGTCCCGGCGCACGTGATCGCGATCCGCAGCCCGCCCTCGGCCTCGGCCGCGGCGTCGACGGCCGCCTGGACCTGGTCCTCCTCGCGCACGTCGACCGCGACGAACCGCGCGCCGATCTCCGCGGCCAGCGCCTCGCCCTTCTCGGCGTTGACGTCGGCGATCGTCACGACCGCGCCGCCCTCCGCCAGCCGCCGCGCCGTCGCCTCGCCGAGGCCCGACGCGCCGCCGACGACGAGCGCCCCACTCCCATTGATCTCCATGGGCGGGACCCTATGGGAGGAAGCCCTCCTAGGGCGTTGCCGGCGCGCTGATCGCCAACGTCTTGCGCACGGTCGCGCCGCCCTTGGGGACGATCGTCAGCGTGAGCCGCCGCGACCGCGCGGCACGCAGCCGGCGCGCCGCGGCCTTCGACAGCGTGTACTTGACCGTGACCGTCCCGGCGGTCTTGCGCTTGACGGTGACCGAGCGCAGGCGCGTGGCCTTCCGGCCTTCCGTGACCGTCCCGGCGACCTTCAGCGTGCACGCCGCCGAGCACCGGATCGGCAGGCTGAGCACCCGCCCGCGCAGGCTCGCCTTGGCGCCGTGCGCCAGCGAGGCCACCACCTTGGTCGGCTTGGGCGCGGGACCCGCGAGGGTCGGCGGCTGCGCAGGCGGCGTCGGTGACTGCTCCGTCTGCGCGCCGACCGACGTGATGCTCTCGCACACCGACACGGGGCGGTAGTCGGTGCCCGGCCCGCCCGACGTGAAGCACACGTGCCACGCCCCGGGAGCCAGGGGCACCGTGAACCGCGCGCCGGTCCAGTAGTCCGGCGACGGCGCGGTCTGCGTGATCGTCTGGCCCGCGCCGGTCGCCGTCAGCGTCACCTGCGGCGCGCGGCTGCCGACACCCAGCGTCCAGATCCCCGTGGGGAGGTCGTTCGAGTCGAGGTCGCTGTACTCGCGCACGACCATGGCGTTCTCCAGCGCGCCGGTCGTGAAGCTCCACGCGCGCGTGAACGACCGCGCCGCCCCGCCGCCGGGCGGCGTGACGTCGGCGCTCACCGACGCGTGGTAGGTCGTGAAGGGCGCTA
Source organism: Baekduia sp. (assembly GCA_036518975.1). Lineage (GTDB taxonomy): Bacteria > Actinomycetota > Thermoleophilia > Solirubrobacterales > Solirubrobacteraceae > Baekduia. The sequence continues at coordinate 57,773 of DATDMD010000184.1, read as the reverse complement.
GAGCGGCGCGCGGGACCAACTGCACCTCGGTCGGCAGGAACGGCGTCGAGAAGTCGTGCGCGTCGACCGCGACCGCGGCGCCGCCCGGGCCGGTGAGCGACGCGGAGGTGGTCTTCGTCGCCGACGTGTCGGCTGGGTCGAGGTCCGGGCCGTCGAAGAAGGCGTAGAGGACCGGGCCGGACTCGTCGAACCTGTCCGTCGGCTGGATCTCCGTGTCGAGGAGCTGGGAGGTGCGCACGTCCTGCATGCCGTCGCCCGGGTAGGTGTAGGTGACGTCGTGCGCGGGCGCCGGGCGGGTGCCCAACGTCATGAGCGTGGCGCAGCCGCGGCCGTTGACCTCCGCGGCGCCGAGCGTGGCGAGGCGCGGCGCGAGAACGAGGGGCAGTTGGTACGGGTGGCGCTCGAACGGGTCGTTCGCCGCGGTCCACGGACCCTGGTCTACGGCATACGGGTAGTCCTCCCAGCTCCATTCCCCTGCCGGCCCGGCGTCGTGCTCGCCGGAGGCGATCCACGCGGCGCAGGCCGCCGACGCGGCGGCGTCCTCCACGATCCCCGCCGGGATGCCGTTCGCCGCGCGCTGCGCGTTGACGAAGCCGACGATGTCGGCACCGCTGACGTCGGCGCGCGCGTGGGGCGCGGCGAGGGTGAGTGATGCGAAGGCGGCCAGTGCTAAGGCGGCGGCCGAACGGTGGAGGGCGTGCACCGGAGAATTATGGCGTAGGCGTCGGCGCGCGCACGAGTCCGTCCTTGCCCGCCGCCTTGGACCCGCGCAGCGCCTGGTCGGCGCGTTCGAGCAGCTCGGCCGGGCCCTCCGGCTCGACCCACTCGGCGACCCCGCAGGACACCGTGATGCCCTCGTCGCCGCCGTCCGGGCGCGTGATGCGGATCTCGCGCAGGACGCGCAGCGCGCGCGCCGCGGCGATGTCGGCCCTCGTCCCCTTGACGTTGGGGAGGATCACGACGAACTCGTCGCCGCCGTAGCGCGCGACCTGGTCGAAGCTGCGGTACTCGGCGCGCAGCGCCTCGGCCACGTGGCGCAGGAGCGCGTCGCCGGTCGGGTGCCCGTAGGTGTCGTTGACGCGCTTGAAGTCGTCGAGGTCGAGGATCGTCACGGCCAGCGGCGTGCCCTGGCGGCGGGCGCGCGCTATCTCCTCGGCCAGGCGCTCGCGCATCGCGCCGTGGTTCAGGCAGCCCGTGAGCGGGTCGATCGCGGCGGCGAGCCTCGCGTCGCGCAGCGCGATCGCCGTCCCCGCGAGGTCGCTCAGCGCGGCCGCGGCGTGCAGGTCGCCCTCGGCCCAGTCGCGCGGGGTGGACGAGCCGAGCAGGACCACGGCGCGCACGGTGTCGCCCGCGTGCAGCGGCAAGACGGCGGCGGACGCCAGCGCGTAGGTCCGGACGAGCTGCGCCGGCAGCGCGCCGTTAACGCGCGCGTCCGGGATCGTCACCGCCTGGCCGTTGTCGGCGACCCAGCGCAGCGCGTCCGGCGTGTCCTCGCGGCGCAGGACGTACTCGGCCGAGCCGCGGCCCGCGCCGCCGTCCGCGCCCGCCGTCGCGCGCACGACCACGCCGTAGGCCGGATGCCCGCCGGACAGCACGACGACGTGCGCCTGGTCGACGCCCAGGTTCGCCACCAGCTCTTCCCCGAGGGCGCGCTGCACCGCGGGCAGGCCGGCGTCGCGCTGGGCGAGACGCGCCAGACGCGCGACACTCTGCAGGAGCCGCTGCTGCATCCAGTTCTGCTCTGTTCTCCATGACTCGGCCGCGGCGCTGATCTCGCAGGTCGTCCGTGCCTGTGCGCCGCCTCGGACCGGTCTGATGACGAACAGTCTAGAAGTGGAGCTTCGTGCTGGGAAGGGGAGGTTTCAGGACGAACGACCAGGACCCTTACGGTGTCCGAACCCGGGCCAGGTGGAGCGCGAACAGGCCCGCCTCATCGGTGAGCGACTCGACCAGCTCCATGCCGGCGGCCGCGAGGTCGCCGCCGATGCGCTCGGGTGTGAACTTCGCGCTGATCTCGGTCCGCAGCTCCTCGCCGGCGGCGAACGTCAGCCGCAGGCCGAGCTTGCCGACCGTCACCCGCTGGGGCCGCTGCGCGCGCAGGCGCATCTCGATCCACTCGCGGTCGCGGTCGAAGAACGCGACGTGGTCGTAGGCGTCGACCGCGAAGTCGGCGTCGAGCTCGCGGTTCAGCACGGTCAGGACGTTGCGGTTGAACGCGGCGGTCACGCCGGCGCTGTCGTCGTAGGCGGCCTCGAGGATCGCCGGGTCCTTGACGAGGTCGGTCCCGATGAGCAGGAAGTCGTCGGGGCCGAGCAGCGCCGACAGCGAGCGCAGGAAGCGGCGCCGCGAGCCGGGCGTGAAGTTGCCGATCGTGCCGCCGAGGAACGCGACGATCCGCGGACGTCCGGGGATCGACTCGGGGACGTTGCCGAGGTGGCGCTCGAAGTCGCCGACGATGCCGTGCACGCGCAGCTCGTCGAACTCCGCGACGAGCCGGGCCGCGCTCTCGCGCACCATCGACTCGGTGACGTCGATCGGGACGTAGCGGTCCAGCGTCCCGGCCTCGTGCATCGCGGCGAGCAGCAGCCGCGTCTTGGCCGCGGTGCCGGAGCCGAGCTCGACCAGCTCCGCCGCGCCGGTGCGGGCGACGATCTCCGCCGCGCGCGTCTCCAGGATCTCGCGCTCGCAGCGCGTCGGGTAGTACTCGGGGAGATCGCAGATCTGGTCGAACAGCTGCGCGCCGTGCTCGTCGTAGAAGTGCTTGGGCGGCAGCTCCTTGAACGGCCGGGTCAGGCCGTCCAGGACGTCGTCGGCGAGCGTGCGGTGCTCGCCGTCGCCGAGGAACGACTCGACCACGATCCGGTCGTGGAGGGTGGGTGCCATAGGGGAGGGGCTCATGAGGTGGGGTCCTCGAGGTCGCGGACCAGCCGGACGCCGGCGAAGATCTGCCGGCGCTCCGGGAGGTCCCAGTTGCGGAACGTGCGGGTCGCGACGCGGGGGTGCGTCGCCCAGGACCCGCCACGGAGAACGTAGTACTGGTCACCGAAGAAGACTTCCGAGTACTCTCGGTAAGGATGGGGCCGGAAGCCGGGGTAGCCGCGGAAGGTCGAGGCGGTCCACTCCCACACGAGCCCGACGCCGTCGAGGCGGTCGGCGGCCTTCTCCCATTCGGCCTCGGTGGGGAGCCGTGCTCCGCACCACCTGGCCATGGCCTGCGCCTCGAACCAGGAGACGTGGCAGACCGGCGCGTCGGCGCCGCCGGTCGCCACGGATGCGTGGTGCGTGATGTCGTACTCCTCCTTCCACGCCCAACCCTCGGCCGACCACCACTCGCGGCGGACGTAGCCGCCGCCCTCGACGAAGCGCATCCACGTCGCGTTGGTGGCGGGCCGCTGGGCGATCCGGAAGGCCGGGACGTCGACCGCGTGCCGCGGGCGCTCGTTGTCGTAGGAGAAGCGGCCCGCGGGGGCGCCGAGCGCGTGGGTGCCGCCGGGGACGTCGAGCCACGCGTCGGCGGCGCCGCCGACCGCCGGCAGGCCCGGCTCGCCGGGCGGCAGCAGCCCGGCCAGCGCCATGGCCTGGCGCATCGTCTCGGTGTGCTGGAGCTCGTGCTGCAGGACCATCTCGTGGACGACGGGGTCGGTCCCGTACGCCTCGATCGCGGCGACCGTCCGCTCGCGCACCGCCGTCATGTAGGCGACGGCGTCGTCGTAGCCGAGGATCTGCAGGTCGCCGCGGACGGCGCGCGGGGTCTCGAACGCGTCGTACAGCGCGGCGAGGTCGGGGCGCAGCAGCGGGCGCGACGCGTGCCGGTGGACCAGCCAGAGGTCCTCGTAGGCGGCGATGTGGCCGAGGTCCCAGGCCAGCGGGCTCATGATCGGCGCGATCTGGCGCTCCAGATCGGCGACCGGGAGGTGGGACACGAGGTCGAGCGTGCGCTGCCGCACGGCGGCGAGGTCCTCCAGGAGCGTCTGCGCTTCGGTGACCGTCATGGGTGGCCCAGTCTTGCCCGGCCCCGCAGACGTTACACACCGACTTCGGTCGTCCGGGCCGGTCGCGGCGCGGCCCCGCTCGCCGGACGGCGTCAGGCCCGGCCGGGCGGACCGGACGAGGCGCGCACGATCAGCTCGGGGTCGAACCTGACCTGCTTGCGGACAGGGCCGGCCGTGCCCGACGCCTCCTCGATGAGCAGGCGCGCGGCGGTCTGGCCCAGGAGCTCGCGCGGCTGGCGGACCGACGTCAGCGGGACGGTGGCCGCCTCGGCGTAGATGATGTCGTCGTAGCCGACGATGGCCAGGTCGCCCGGCACCTGGAGCCCGTGCTGGGTGGCCTCCTGCAGCAGCCCCAGCGCGACCAGGTCGTTCGCGCAGAACGCCGCCGTGGGGCGGCGGTCGGCGGGCACGCCGAGGAGCCGGGCGCCGGCACCGCGGCCGCCGGCGACGTTGAGCGCGGGCGTTTCGATCACGGTCAGCCGCGCGTCGGGCCGGCCCGCGCGCTCCAGGGCGCGCTCGGCGCCGCGCAGGCGGTCGCGGATCTGCGGGATCGACGACGGGCCGCCGACGTAGGCGATCCGGTCGTGCCCGCGCTCCAGGAGGTGGGTTACGGCCAGGTCGCCGCCGAGCACGTCGTCGACCGACACCGAGCAGAACTCGGCGTCGTCGCCGCTGCGGTCGACGAGCACGACCGGGATGCCGCGCTGGGCCAGCCTCTGCAGGTGGTCGCGGTCGGAGGAGACGGACGTCAGCAGGACGCCGTGCACGCGCTGCTCGCCGAGCAGGTCGAGGTAGCGCGCCTCGCGGTCCGGGTCCTCGCGGGCGTTGCAGATGTACAGCCCGAGGCCCTCCTCCTCGGCGACGTCCTCGATCCCCGAGGCGACGTCGGTGAAGAACGGGTTGCCGGCGTCGATGACGACGTAGGCGATCGTGCGGCTCGCGCCGGCCTTCAGCTGCCGCGCGGGCTCGTTGCGCACGAAGCCGAGCGCGTCGATCGCCTCGCGGACGCGGTCGAGCGTGGCGCGGCTGACGCGGTCGGGCCGGTTGAGGACGTTCGAGACCGTGCCGACGGACACGCCCGCGCGCTGCGCGACGTCCTTGATGCTGGCCGCGCGACCGCGTGCGCCGCCGTTGGGAGCCGTCTCCTCACCCATCGGATTGAAACGTACCAGCAGCTACGGATCGCTTCGGCACTTCGTCCTTGACACCGTCAGGGAGGTCTGTGTACGTTTCCGGTTGAATCGTTTCAACGAACGTCCAGGAGACGCCGGGCACGCTCGACACGCGTGCAGGACCGGTCTTCTCGGGTCGCAGGAGGAGAAGGAATGAAGCATCACCCCCTCGGGGTCGGCCGTACTCGGCTGGCCGCGGTGCTGTCGTGCGGCCTGATGGCCGTGGGAGTCGCCGCGTGCGGCTCGAGCTCGGACTCGTCGTCGTCATCGTCGTCTGGGTCGTCCAGCGCCGGCACGTCTGCTGTGGTCACCAAGGCCAAGGCGGCCGTGGCCGCGGCCCAGAAGCCCTGGACGACCTGGGACGGCCCGACGGCCTCGGCCAAGCCGCCCAAGGACGTGAACCTCGCGATCGTCGTCTGCGCGGGCGTCGTGGCCGGCTGCGTGCAGCCCGGCCAGGAAGCGCAGAAGGCCGCGCAGTCGCTCGGCTGGAAGACCAAGGTGTATGACGGCAAGGGCGACCCGTCCGTGCAGTCCCGCGTCGTGACGCAGGCCGTCAACAGCGGCGCCAACGCCATCCTGCTGGCCGGCGTCGACCCCGCGGCCATCCAGGACGCGATGAGCGCGGCGAAGCAGGCCAAGATCCCGGTCGGCGACATGACCCAGGGCATCGCCCCGTCGGGCGGCATCGCGTTCGACATCGGCGCCAACTACGAGAAGGCGGGCGTGCTCGCCGGACAGTGGATCGTCGCCGACAGCGGCGGCAAGGCGACCGTGCTGCCGACCAACGACAAGGAGTTCGCCAGCACGCACGCGATCGTCGACGGCGCCGTCAGCGTCCTCAAGCAGTGCGCGAGCTGCTCGGTCAAGCCCGCTGACTTCTTCGTCGCCTCGAACATCGGCAACGGCCTCGGTCAGCGGATCGCCTCCGACATCCAGCGCGATCCCAAGATCAACTACGTGATCGGCGCGTTCGACCCCGCCGTGTCCGACATGGTCCCGGCGATCCAGAACGCCGGCCTCGGCAGCCGCGTCAAGATCATCTCCAACGTCGGCCTGGAGCAGAACCTCGGCTTCATCCGCGACGGCAACGTCCAGGCCGCCGACGTCGTGTTCGACAACCAGTACGTCGGCTACGCCGCGGTGGACCAGATGATCCGGACGCTCACGGGCGCCCCGCTCTCCAAGAGCTCGGGCGAGACCGACCCGCGGTACATCTACAACGAGAACGTCCCCTACCACCTGGTCACCAAGGCCAACGTGGGCGACCCCAAGCAGCCCTGGCACGCCGACATCGACACGGTGGCCCGGTTCGACAAGCTGTGGGGCGTCGGCCAGTAGGCGGCGATGGAGTTGTCCGCGCTCGCAACATCACCAGCGCCGGCCGCGGCCAGGCTCGACGCGCGCGACGTCACGGTCTCGTTCAACGGGGTCGCCGTCCTGCGCGACGTCGACCTCGAGGTCAAGGGCGGTGAGATCGTCGGACTGCTCGGAGCCAACGGCTCCGGGAAGTCCACGATGGTCAAGGTCCTGACGGGCGTGTACCGCCCCGATGACGGCGCGCGCGTCGTCATCGGGGGCCAGGTCGCCGGCGGCGACGGCTACGGGCCGTTGCGCGCCCGGGCGCTGGGCGTCCGCGTCGTGCACCAGGAGGCGCCGGTCCCGGCGTCGGTCACGGTCGCGGACATGGTCGGGCTGCAGCTCGGCTTCCCGACCGCCGCCCGCCTCATCCGCCAGAAGCGGCTCATCGAGGAGGCGGCGGCCATCCTGGAGGCCAGCGACGTCCCGGTCGACCCCCGTCGCTCGGCGGGCTCCCTGACGCCGGCCGAGCGCGCGATGGTGTCGTTCGCCGTCGTGCTCGGCAACGTCGAGCCCAGCCGGGCGCTGCTCATCCTCGACGAGGCGACGGCGTCGCTCTCGACGGCCGACACCGAGCGGTTCCTGGCGCGGGTGCGCGCGGCCACCGACGACGGCCTGGCCGTCCTGATGGTCACGCACCGGCTCCAGGAGGTGCGCGAGTGCTGCCACCGGACGGTCGTGCTGCGCGACGGCGCGGTCGTCGAGCGGCGCGAGCGGCAGGACTTCGACGAGCGCGCGGTCGTCCGCGCGATGGTGGGCGAGGCGCCCGCCGCCAGGCCCGCCGCCGTGCCGGCCGCGACCGGCGTGCCGGCCGCGAGCGCGGCGACTCCGGTCGCCGACCGCTCCGGCACGATCCTCACGGTCCGCGGCCTGCGCGGCGCGGGCCTGGCGGCGGCCGACCTCACGGTGGGCCGCGGCGAGATCCTCGGCGTCACCGGCCGCGCCGGCGGCGGGGCCTCGGAGCTGCTGCGCATCGTCGCGGGCATCGAGGACCGCAAGGCCGGCGAGGTGCTCCTCGAGGACGGCCGGCCGCTGCGCAAGGGCACGCGCGCCGCGGTCGAGCACGGCGTGGTGTACCTGTCGCCGGACCGGCTCACCGAGGGCGGCGTCGCCTCGATGACGATCGGCGAGAACCTCGTCCTGCCCCGCATCGAGCGCTATGGGCTGCTCGGGCGCGGCAAGGACGCCGACATCGCCCGGATGATCGAGCTGCTCGACGTCCGGCCCGCCGACCCGGACGCCAAGTTCGGAACGCTCAGCGGTGGCAACCAGCAGAAGGTCCTGCTCGGCCGCTGGCTGCTGCTGGACCCGCGGCTGCTCGTGCTCGACGACCCCACCGCGGGCGTCGACCCCGGCACCCGCGAGCGGCTGTTCGAGCTCCTGGTGCGCCTGTCGGCGGACGGGCTCGGCGTGCTGCTGCGCTCCACCGAGCCCGAGCAGCTGGCCCGCTTGTGCCAGCGGGTCGTCGTCCTGCGCGACGGCGTCGTCGCGCGCACGCTCGAAGGCGAGCGCGTCAACACAGAGGAGATCAGCCTTGCCACCTACGCTTGAGACCGCCTCGGCCACGGCCGACGCGACCGCGACCACCGCCGGCGACCACGACGCGCAGGAGGCCGTGCGCTCGCGCCGCCACCCGCTCGCCGACCTCGCGGTGCGGCATTCGATCCTGGTGCTGATCGTGCTGCTGTTCGTCCTGTTCTCGATCCTGCAGCCGGACACGTTCCCGACCGGCGACAACCTGCGCGGCGTCGCGCTCGGCCAGGCGGTGAGCGCGCTGCTGGCGCTCTCGGTCCTGGTCGTGGTCGTCACCGGCGAGTTCGACCTGTCGGTCGGCTACGTCATCGGCTTCGCCGGCGTGCTCGCCGCCAAGCTGACCGGGGACGGCATGGGCGGCGCGCTCGCGCTCGTCCTCACGCTGGCCGCGGGCACGGCGATCGGCGCGCTCAACGGCATCCTCGTCTCGCGCTTCCGCGTCAACTCGCTGATCGCGACGCTCGGCGTCGGCCTGGCCGTCAGCGGCCTGAGCGTTGGCGTCAGCGGCGGGCAGACGCTCTCCGAGGGCGTGTCGACGCTGTACTCCGACATGGCCCGCACCTCGGTGCTCGGCCTCCAGACCGCGATCTGGTCGGTGCTCGTCGTCGGCGTGATCCTGTACGTGGTGCTCATCCGGACCCCGCTCGGCCGCAAGATGTACGCCACGGGCGGCTCGGAGCGCGTCGCGCGCATGGTCGGCATCCGCACGCGGCTGCTGAAGACCGGCGCGTTCGCCGTCGCCGGGCTGATCGCGGCGCTGGCCGGCGCGCTGCAGCTCGGCCTGTCGGGCGCCGCGAACCCGTCCTACGGCTCCAACCTGCTGCTGCCCGCGTTCGCCGCCGTCTTCCTGGGGTCGACCACCGTGCGGCCCGGCTCGTTCAACGTCTGGGGCACGGTCCTGGCGATCCTGCTCTTGGCGATCGGCTTCTCGGGCCTCAGCCTCCTGGGCGTGCCGTTCTGGGTCGAGCCGGTCTTCCAGGGCGTGGCGCTGGTCCTCGGCGTCCTGCTCTCGCGCTCCGAGACGCGGGCGTCGCTGGCGGCCAACTGACCCACGAGAGGAGCATCGACCATGGCCAACACCATCCCCACCTACGAGGTCACGGCGCTGAAGATGGGCACGCTGCGCGCGGACCGCTCGGCGCTCGTGATGCTCACCGATCCCGGGGTCGAGGTGGAGATCCCGGTCTGGGCCGCCGCCGTCGAGGGCAACGGCCGCAGGATCGTGATCGACACGGGCATCCGCGACCCCGAGTGGGTGCGCGAGCTGGGGCAGACCTGCGAGCAGCAGGCCGACGAGACCATGGCGGGCGCGCTGGCCGCCATCGGCTGGAGCCCCGAGGACGTCGACCTGGTGATCAACACGCACCTGCACTACGACCACGTCGGGTTCAACACGCTGTTCCCGCACGCGCGGTTCCTGATCTCCGCGGTCGAGTGGTCGGCCGCGCAGGCTCCGGTGCTCACCCAGCGCGCCCTGTACCAGCCGCATGAGCACCTCCTCCCACCACTCGGGATCTTCCACTACCACATGATCGCCCAGGACTTCTACGACGTGGCCGACGGCATCAAGGTCATCCAGACCCCGGGCCACTCGGTCGGGCACCAGTCGGTGCTCGTGCAGACCGAGGAGGGCGTCCTGTGCGTGGTCGGCGACGCCGTCAACATGGATGAGAACTTCACGACGGGCGTCCCCGGCGGCATCCACGTGTCGGTCAGCGACGCGATCGCCTCGACCGAGAAGGTCCGCCGCTGCGCCGACCGCGTGCTGATGGCGCACGACGCCCGGCTGCTGAAGTACCAGCGCGGCGGCTTCCCGACGATCCCGGCCGCCGCCGGCGTGGAGGCCTGAGCGATGCGCCGCGTCTGCTTCCTGCTCCAGGTCCGCCCCGACCTGATGGACGACTACCTGGCGCGCCACGCGGGCGTGTGGCCCGAGATGCTCGAGGCGTTGAGCGCCGCCGGCTGGTCGAACTACACGCTCTTCCACCGCGAGGACGGCCTGGTCGTCGGCTACCTGGAGACCGAGGACTTCGACCGCGCGCTGGCGCTGATGGAGGCCACCGACGTCAACGCGCGCTGGCAGGCCGAGATGGCGCCGTTCTTCCTCTTGCCCGACGGCGAGCGCCCCGACACCATGATGGCCCCGCTGCGCGAGTACTTCCACCTCGCCTGAGGCCGGGCACGCCATGGCTTCCACCATCCCCGCCTTCGCCGCTGTCGACCTCGGCGCGTCCTCGGGCCGCGTCGTCGTCGGCCGGCTGGACGGCGGCGCCGTCGCGCTCGAGGAGCACCGGCGCTTCGTCAACGCGCCGATCCGCCTGCCCGACGGGCTGCGCTGGGACGTCGTCCACCTGTTCGCCGAGGCCCTGGAGGGCCTGCGCGCCGCCGGGCCGCTCGACGGCATCGGCGTGGACGCCTGGGGCGTCGACTACGGGCTGCTCGACGAGGACGGCGCGCTGCTGGGCGTCCCGTTCAACTACCGCGACGACCGCATCCGCGGGCTGCGCGAGCGCGCGTTCGAGCGCGTGCCGCGCGACGAGCAGTACGCGGTCACCGGCATCCAGTCGCTGCCGATCAACACGGCGTTCCAGCTGCTCGCCGACGAGGGCACGGCGGCGCTCGGCGCGGCCCGGCGCATCGCGCTCATCCCCGACCTGATCGCGCTCTGGCTGTCCGGGACGCTCGCCAACGAGTCCACCGCGGCCTCCACGACGGGGCTGCTCGACGCGCGCCGCGGCACGTGGGCGGTCGACCTGATCGCGCGGCTGGGCCTGCCGGCCGCGCCGTGGCGCGGCGTGGTCGAGCCGGGCGCGCTCCTGGCGCCGGCCCTGCCGGAGCTCGGCCTGGGCGCGGTGCCGGTCTACGCGGTCGCCGGCCACGACACGGCGTCCGCCTTCGCCGCGGCGCCGGTCCGCGCGGGCGAGCCCGCGGCGATCCTGTCGTCCGGGACCTGGTCGCTGCTCGGCCTCGAGCTGCCGGAGCCGGTGCTCAGCGACGCTGCACGCGACGCGGACCTCACCAACGAGCGCGGCGTGGACGGGACGACGCGGCTGCTGAAGAACGTGATGGGCCTGTGGCTCGAGCAGGAGTGCGCGCGGGCCTGGGGCGCGGACTTCGCGACCTTGCAGGCGGCCGCCGCGGCCGTCGACGGCGACGTGCCGGTGTTCGACCCCGACCACGACGACCTCCTCGCCGCCGGCGACATGCCGTCCCGGATCGCCGCGGCCTGCGTCGCGGCCGGCCAGCCCGCGCCGCGCGGCATGGGCGAGACGGTCCGGGCGATCCTCGTCTCGCTGGCCTGCAAGTACCGCTGGGTGCTCGACCGCCTGATCAGCGTGACCGGGCGCGAGGTCGCGTGCATCCACGTCATCGGCGGCGGCGCGCAGAACGACCTGCTGTGCCGGCTGACGGCCGACCTGACCGGCCGCGACGTCTGCGCCGGCCCCGTCGAGGCCACGGCGCTGGGCAACGTCCTCGTCCAGGCGCGCGCCGCGGGCGCGATCGCCTCGGCGGACGCGATGCGCGCCGTCGCGGTCGCCTCGGCCCGCGTCGTGCGCTACGCGCCGGCGTCCGACCGCGACGCCGCCGACGTCACCTACCGCCGCTTCCTCGACGCGACCGGCCTCGACGCGCCGGTCCCCACCGCTTGAACCATGACCACGAAGGATCCACAGTGAGCTCCGACTCCGACTCCCTCGCCCGCGTGCAGCGCGCGCTGACCGACCTCGTCATCGAGACGCCCTCCTGGGGCTACGGCGACTCCGGCACGCGCTTCGCGACCTTCCAGCAGCCGGGCCGCCCGCGCGACGTCTTCGAGCGCGTCGAGGACGCCGCCCAGGTCCACCGCCTCACGGGCACCGCCGGCGCCGTCGCGCTGCACTTCCCGTGGGACGCCGTCGAGGACCTCGGCGCGCTGCGCGACCACATCGCCGGCCACGGCCTCGCCGTCGGCGCGATCAACCCCAACCTGTTCCAGGACGCCGACTACAAGCTGGGGTCGATCACCAACCCGGACGGCCTGATCCGCGAGAAGGCCGTCGAGCAGCTCCTGGACTGCGTGCGCGTCGCGACCGAGCTGGGCGCGACCGCGCAGTCGCTGTGGCTGGCCGACGGCACCAACTACGCCGGCCAGGACGACCTGCGCAAGCGGCGCCTCCGGATGCAGGACGCGCTCGCGCGCGTCTACGCGGCGCTGCCCGCCGAGCAGGAGCTGCTGTTGGAGTACAAGTTCTTCGAGCCCGCGTTCTACGCGACCGACCTCGCGGACTGGGGCTCGTCGCTGCTGGTCTGCCAGAAGCTCGGGGAGCGCGCGCGGGTGCTGGTCGACCTCGGCCACCACGCCCACGGGGTCAACGTGGAGCACATCGTCGCGATGCTCGACGCCGAGGACCGCCTCGGCGGGTTCCACTTCAACAACCGCAAGTACGCCGACGACGACCTGCTCGTCGGCTCGGTCAACCCGTTCGAGCTGTTCCTCATCTTCGTGGAGCTCGCCGGGTCCGATCGTCCTCTCCCGCGCCTGACGATCGATCAGGCCCACAACGTCGAAGCCAAGGTGGAGGCCATGGTGCTGTCCGTCGTCAACATTCAAGAGGCCTACGCCAAGGCGCTGCTCGTCGACCGCGCGGCGCTCGCCACCGCTCAGGAGGCCGGCGACGTGCTCGGCGGGCACGAGATCCTGCTCGACGCCTACAAGACCGACGTCCGGCCGCTGCTGGGCGCCGCCCGCGCCGAGCTGGGCGCCGAGCGCGACCCGGTCGCGGCGCTGCGCGCGTCCGGCTACGTCGAGCGCTCGATCGCCGAGCGAGGATCCGAAGCCGGCGTGGCCGGGGGGTGGGGCCGATGAGCGCCTCCGCCACGACCGCGATCGTCGACCTCGTCGAGGACCGCTGGCCCGACGCCGGCGCGGCTGAGGCCGCCGGCTCGGCGCTCGACCAGCTCGTCCTGGCCTCGCACCTGCTCGGCGGCGACCGCCGCGTGGCGAACTTCGGCGGCGGCAACACCTCCGCCAAGGGCGTCGTGACCGACCACCTCGGCCGCGAGACGCGCGTCATGTGGGTCAAGGGCTCGGGCAGCGACCTCGCCACGATGGGGCCGCAGCACTTCACCGGCCTGCGCCAGGAGGAGATGGAGCCGCTGATCGAGCGCGCGGAGATGAGCGACGAGGACATGGTCGCCTACCTCGCCAAGTGCATGATCGACCCGGCGATGCCGCGGTCGTCGATCGAGACGCTGCTGCACGCGTTCATCCCGGCCGCGCACGTCCACCACACGCATCCCGACGGGATCAACGTCATCGCCGGCACCGCCGACGGCGAGCGCATGATCGCCGAGATCTTCGGCGACGAGGCCGCGTGGATCCCGTACATCCGCCCGGGCTTCACGCTCGCCAAGCAGGTCGGCGAGGCCGTCCGCGGCAACCCGGATCTCAAGTTGGTGGTGTTGGCCAAGCACGGCCTCGTGGTCTGGGGCGACTCGGCCGAGGAGACCTACCGCCGGACGATCGAGGTCATCAACAAGGCCGCGGCGTGGGTCAACGAGCGCACGGCGGGGCAGGCGCGCTTCGGCGGGCCGCTCGCCACGGGCCGCTCGCTGGACGCCGCCGAGCGCGACGCGCTGCTGGTCGAGCTGCTGCCGGCGCTGCGGGGCGCGGTCTCGCACGATCGCTCCAAGATCCTGACCACCGACACCTCCGAGCGCGCGGTCGAGTTCGCGTCCTCGGTCGAGGCCGAGCTGCTCGTCGGCGTCGGCGCGGCGTGCCCGGACCACCTCGTGCACACCAAGCGCGTGCCGCTCTGGATCCCGTTCGACCCGGCGAGCGAGGACGCGACGGTCCTGGCGGAGCGCGTCCGCGCGCTCGCGGCCGGCTACCGCGACGACTACGACGCCTACGTCGCGCGCTTCGGCGACGCGGCGACCGTGCCGGGGGACCCCGACGCGCGCGTCGTCGTCATCCAGCACGTGGGCCTGGTCACCGTCGGCACGACGCCCAAGGCGTCGGCCCTGTCGCGCGACCTCTACCACCGCGCGATCGAGGTCATGGCCGGCGCGCAGGCGCTGGGCGAGTTCGTGTCGCTCGATGACGGCGAGAGCTTCGCCATCGAGTACTGGCCGCTGGAGCTGTACAAGCTGTCGCTGGCGCCCGCGCCCGGCGAGCTCCAGGGCCGGGTCGCGTTCGTCACCGGCGCCGCGGGCGGCATCGGCGGCGCGATCGCGTCACAGCTGGCGCGGGCCGGCGCGTGCGTGGTCGGCTTCGACCTCGACGCCGCCGGCGCCGGCGAGACGCTCGCCGCGCTGGGCGACGCCGGCCTGGCGGTCGGCGGCGACGTCACCAGCGAGGCGTCGGTGGCCGCGGCGTACGCGGCGGCCGTCGAGCGGTTCGGCGGCGTCGACATCGTCGTCTCCAACGCCGGCATCGCGTCGAGCTCGCCGATCGAGGACACGACGTTGGAGGAGTGGGAGCGCAACCACCGCATCCTCGGCACCGGGTACTTCCTGGTCGCGCGCGAGGCGTTCAAGCTCCTGCGGAAGCAGGGCGGCGGCGGCTCGATCGTGTTCGTGGCCTCCAAGAACGCGCTGGTCGCCGGCAAGAACGCGTCGGCGTACTCGTCGGCCAAGGCGGCCGAGCTGCACCTCGCGCGCTGCCTGGCCGAGGAGGGCGGCGCCGCCGGCATCCGCGTCAACACGGTCAACCCCGACGCGGTCCTGTCCGGCTCGCGCATCTGGGGCCCGGAGTCGACGTGGCGGCGCGAGCGGGCGGCGGCCTACGGGATCGCGCCGGACGAGCTCGAGGAGCACTACCGGCAGCGCAACACGCTGAAGGTCAACGTCCTGCCGCAGGACATCGCCGAGGCCGTGCTGCACTTCGCGTCGTCCAGCCGCTCGGGCAAGAGCACCGGGAACGTGTTGAACGTCGACGGAGGCGTGGCCGCGGCATACTCGCGCTGATGCGGGTCGCGCTGTTCATCACCTGCCTGGCCGACACGCTGTTCCCGGACGTCGGCCGGGCGACGGTGGCGGTGCTGGAGCGGCTGGGGCACGAGGTGGTGTTCCCGCTCGAGCAGACCTGTTGTGGGCAGATGCACGCCAACACGGGGTACCGGCGCGAGGCGCTGCCGCTGGTGCGGCGGTTCGCGCGGGCGTTCGGGGAGGCGGGCGCGGACGCTGTGGTGTGCCCGTCGGGGTCGTGCGCGGCGATGGTCCGCGACCAGTACCGCGGGCTGGCGGCGGAGTCGGGCGACGCGGCGTTGATCGGCGCGGTCGAGTCGCTGGTGCCGCGGGTGTTCGAGCTGTCGCAGTTCCTGGTCGGGGAGCTGGGCGTCGAGGACGTCGGCGCGTCGTATCCGCACCGGGTCACGTACCACCCGACGTGCCATTCGCTGCGGCTGCTGCGGGTCGGCGACGCGCCGTTGCGGCTGCTGCGCGCGGTGCGGGGGATCGACCTGGTGGAGTTGCCCGAGGCCGACACGTGCTGCGGGTTCGGCGGGACGTTCGCCGTCAAGAACGCCGACACGTCGACGGCGATGTTGTCCGACAAGATGCGCGCGGTTTGCGATACGGGCGCCGAGGTCTGCACGGCCGGCGACGCGTCGTGCCTGATGCACATCGGCGGCGGGCTGTCGCGGGCGCGGGCGGGCGTGCGGACCGTGCACCTGGCCGAGATCCTGGCGGCGACGTGAGCAAGGTGACGCCGAACGAGCCGACGGCCGCGGGAGTGAGCCCCCAGGCGAGTTCCCGCAAGGGAAACGAGCCCTCTGGGCGAGGCTTCCCCGGCTTCCCGGCGGCGGCGAAGGTCGCGCTGGGAGATGCGCAGCTGCGGGCCAACCTGCGGCGCGCGACGCACACGATCCGCGACAAGCGCGCGCGGGTCGTCGCCGAGGTCGACGACTGGGACGTGCTGCGCGACGCGGGTCGCGCGATCAAGGAGCGCACCATGCGCCACCTCGACGTGTGGCTGGGCAAGTTGGAGGCGTCGGTCGCCGCGCGTGGCGGGACCGTGCACTGGGCGCGCGACGCGGCGGAGGCCAACGCGATCGTGGCGGGGCTGGTCCGGGCGGCGGGCGCGGACGAGGTGGTCAAGGTCAAGTCGATGGCCACCGACGAGATCGGGCTCAACGAGGCGCTGGCGGCGGAGGGCATCGCGGCCTATGAGACCGATCTGGCGGAGTTGATCGTCCAGCTCGCGGGGGACCGGCCGTCGCACATCCTGGTGCCGGCGATCCACCGCAACCGGGCGGAGATCCGCGACCTGTTCGCGCGCACGCTGCCCGGTGGGGAGGAGCTGACCGACGAGCCGGCGGCGCTGGCCGAGGCGGCGCGGCGCTTCCTGCGCGCGCGGTTCCTCGCCGCGCGGGTGGGGGTGAGCGGGGCGAACTTCGCGGTGGCCGAGACCGGGTCGGTGTGCGTGGTCGAGTCCGAGGGCAACGGGCGGATGTGCACCACCTTGCCCGAGACGCTGATCACGGTGATGGGCATCGAGAAGGTGATCCCGTCGGTCGAGGACCTCGGCGTCATGCTGGAGCTGCTGCCGCGGTCCTCCACCGGTGAGCGGATGAACCCCTACACCTCGGTCTGGACCGGCGTGCGCGAGGACGACGGGCCGCGCGCCTTCCACCTCGTGCTGCTGGACAACGGGCGCACCGACGTGCTGGCCGACGAGATGGGCCGCCAGGCGCTGCACTGCATCCGCTGCTCGGCCTGCCTCAACGTCTGCCCGGTGTACGAGCGCACGGGCGGCCACGCGTACGGCGAGACCTATCCCGGCCCGATCGGCGCGATCCTCGCCCCGCAGCTGCACGGGCTGCAGGCGGCGACGTCGCTGCCCTGGGCGTCGTCGCTGTGCGGCGCGTGCGCGGACGTGTGCCCGGTCGGGATCGACATCCCCGGCGTCCTGATCCACCTGCGCGGCAAGATCGTCGAGCAGGCCCGCTCCGGCGGCCCGGCCGCGGGTCCGGCCAGCGAGCGCCTGGGCATGGAGGCGATGGCCCGGATCTTCGCAGGTCGCCGCCGCTACGAGGCCGCGCAGAAGCTGGCCCGCGCCGCCCGCCCCCTGGCCCGCGGCAAGGACCGCATCGAGACCCGCCTCCCCGGAACCCTCGGCGGCTGGACGATGTCCCGCGACCTGCCAGTCCCTCCGGCCGAGACGTTCCGCGAGTGGTGGCGGGCGCGGGAGCGCGAGGAGGGCGGCGGGCGATGAGCGACGCTCGGACCGAGGTGCTCGCGCGGGTCCGGAATGCGCTGGGCGATGTGCCCGTGGGTGAGGCGGCGGTGCCTGAGCGGGTCGAGCGGGCTGGTGTGGTCGCGCTCGACATGGAGGCGTTGGTCGAGCGGTTTGCCGAGCGCGTCGAGGACTATCGGGCGACTGTGACGCGGTGCGAGGCCGGCGATGACCAGATCGCGCTCGCGGTGGCGGCCGCGACGGCGCGGCATGGCGCGCGGCGGCTCGCGGTCGCGCCTGGGGTCGCGGGCGGTTGGCGACCTGATGGTGTGACCTTCTCCATCGATGAGCCGGCGCTGTCGATCACCGAGCTCGACGCGGTCGACGGCGTCCTCACCGGCTCCGCGCTCGGCATCGCCGAGACCGGCACGATCGTCCTGGATGGCGGGCCTTCCTCTGGGCGGCGCGCGCTGACGCTCGTCCCGGACCTGCACATCTGCGTCGTGCGCGCCGCCGACCTCGTCGCCGGCGTCCCCGAGGCGATGCTCGCGCTGCGCGACGCCTTCGCCGCCGGCCGGCCGCTCACGTTCGTCTCGGGTCCGTCGGCCACGTCGGACATCGAGCTCGACCGTGTCGAGGGCGTGCACGGCCCGCGACGGCTCGAGGTCGTGTTGGCGACGTGACATCGATGTAACACCCTGGTACGGTGCCGTCTCATGGGCACCGACATGCTCCTGGACGCCGATCGCCTCGCGCACCTGCGCGACGAGCTGGGTCACCGCGACTGGCGCGAGCTCACGGTCGCCGAGATCGCCGCGGCCGTCGGCGTCTCGCGGATGACGCTGCACCGGCACGGCGTCGGCAAGGACGAGGTCCTGGTCGCGCTCGCCGAGCTGCTGGAGCAGGAGTTCCGCGACGCGGCGCTGCCCGTCCTGGCCGCGGGTGGGACGGCGCGTGACCGGCTGCGGGGCGCGCTGGCGTCGGTGTGCGAGATCGACGAGAAGTACCTCGGCGTGTTCGCGGCGTTGTCGACGGCGCTGGAGACCGTCTTCCACGAGCAGGGCGACGGCGAGGTGCTGACCCGCGAGCCGTTCACCGGCACGCTGCGCCGGCTGCTGGAGGCCGGCGCGCAGGACGGCTCGATCCCCGGCGTCGAGGATCCGGCCCAGACGGCGACGCTGGTCTTCAACGCCACCGGCCACACCTACCGCCACCTGCGCACTGGCCACCGCTGGCCACCTGCCAAGGCGCGCGCGCACGTCGTGGCGCTGGTGGTCGACGGGCTGCCGTCGTGACGGCGGCCCACCCGCGCGGCGTCGACCGGCGCCGGCTCGGCCTCCTCGCGGCCGGGCATGGCGCGGTGGACCTGTGCCAGGGCGCGGTGCCGGCGCTGCTGCCGTTCCTGATCGCGGCGCGGGGGATGAGCCTCGCGTCGGCGACCGCGCTGCTCACGGCGGCGACCCTCGGCTCGTCGATCGTCCAGCCGCTGTTCGGCCTGTGGGCGGATCGCCTGGCGTCGCCGCTGCTGCTGCCGTTCGGCCTGGCGGCCGCCGGGCTCGGCCTCGGCGCGGTCGGGTTCTGCGACTCCTACACCATGCTCGCCGTCGCGCTGTTCGTCAGCGGCCTCGGCGTCGCGGCGTTCCACCCCGAGGGCGCGCGCCTGGCCGGCGCGGCGTCCCGCGACGAGCGCGGCAAGGGCATGTCCTACTTCTCGGTCGGCGGGAACCTCGGGTTCGCGCTCGGCCCGCTCCTGACCGCGCCGGCGATCGCGGTCTTCGGCCTCCACGCGACGCCGCTGCTGGCGATCCCGGGCGTCGCGGTGGCGATCGTGACGGCGCGGCGGCTGCGGGCGCTGGCGGCCGAGGACGCCAGCAGCGCGCGCGACGCCGAGCCGGCGAGCATCGTGTCGCCGCCGCCAGACGAGCCCGCCCAATGGGCCCCCTTCGGCCGCCTCGTCGCCGCCGCCGTCTCCCGCACGTCCGCCTTCTTCGCCCTCCAGGCGTTCATCCCGGTCTGGGTCATCCACCACTTCCACGGTTCCAGCGGTGGCGGCGACGCGATCCTGACCGTGATGCTCGTCTTCGGCGCGCTCGGGACGCTGATCGGCGGCCGCTGCGCCGACCGCTTCGGCCGCCGCTCGGTCCTGGTGACCGCGATGGCCCCGCTCGCGCTACTGCTGCTCGCGCTGCCGCACGTCGGCGTCGTGGCGTTCGTCGTGCTCGTCGCGGCGATCGGCCTGGCGGTCGACGGCCCGTTCTCGACGACCGTCGTGCTCGGCCAGGAGTACCTGCCCGGCCGCCACGGCCTGGCGTCCGGCGTGACGCTCGGGCTGGCGATCGGCCTCGGCGGCCTCGTCGCCGCGGGCCTCGGCGCGCTGGCCGACGCGACCTCGCTGACGACGACGTTCGCCGTCCTGCCGATCTTCGCGCTCGTCGCGCTCGCCTCCGCCGTGTCGCTCCCCGAACCGGTGCGCGTAAGTTCAAGGGCATGACCACTCACGACGCCGGCCTGCGCTTCGGCATCCACTCCGGCCAGCAGCACGCGACCTTCGACGAGTACCTCGCCATCTGGCGGCTCGCCGAGGACGTTGGGTTGGACTGGGCCTCGGTCTTCGACCACTTCCTGCCGATCCAGTCCGATCCCACGGGCCCGTGCTTCGAGGGCTACACGCTGCTGGCGGCGATGGCCGCGCACACGACGCGGCTGCGCTGCGGGATCATCGTCACGGGCGTCACGTACCGCAACCCGGCGATCGTGGCGAAGATGGCGACGACGATCGACCACATCTCCCACGGCCGGATGGAGCTCGGCCTCGGCGCGGCGTGGTACGAGGACGAGCACCAGCAGTACGGCACCCCGTTCCCGCGGATCGGCGACCGCATGGACATGCTCGACGAGGCGTGCCGGATCGTGAAGGCGCTGTGGACGCAGGAGCGCGCGACCGTCGAGGGCCGGCACTTCGCCGTCCGCGACGCGCTCTGCGAGCCCAAGCCGGTGCAGTCGCCGCTGCCGCTGATCGTCGGCGGCTCGGGCGAGCGGCGCACGCTGCGGATCGTGGCCGAGCACGCGAACGGCTGGAACTCGTTCTTCGGCGACGCGGCCGAGTACCAGCACAAGGTCGAGGTGCTCGCGCGCCACTGCGCCGACGTCGGCCGCGACCCCGCCGAGATCCGGCGCCAGATCGTCTTCCAGGCGGTCCTGGGCGAGACCGAGGCCGAGGCCCGCGAGCGGGCGCAGGAGCGCGGGGCGGTCCTCGACGGCATGGTCGTCGGGACGCCGGACCAGCTCGCCGACGCCCTGGAGGGGCACCGGCGGCTGGGCGCGACGGACTTCCTGCTCCTCGCCCGCCCGCCGATGGACCAGCGGACGATCGAGCTGCTCGCGACGCAGGTCGCGCCGCGGATGCGCGCCGCCGCGGCGGGCTAGCGGCGCGGGCGTCCCTGGGCGAACCCCTGATGCCGCCTCGGTGACCGTCGCTCACCATGACGGCCATGCCCTCGAACATCACCACCATGTTGACCCGCCCGGCCGTCGTCCGCGGCGCCACGGTGCTCAACGTCCTCACCTGGCTCGGCCAGGCCGCCATCGCCTTCGCCCACGACCCGTCGGGCAACCACTCGGTCGAGGGGGCCGCCGAGCACCTCCAGCTCGGCCTCCTCACGCTGTGCGCGCTGACGCTCGTGCCGATCCTGCTCCGCCTCGGCGCCGCCGCTCGTGCGCCCCGCGCCGCGGCCGTCGCGGCGGTCGGCGCCAACGCCGTCGGCCTGCTGTGCGTCATCTCCAACGTCAACTCCGGCGACCCGTCGTTCTTCACGATCGTCGCCGTGCCGTCCATGCTGTCGTGGTTCGGGGGCTTCGTCGTCCTCGGCGTCGCGATCTGGCGGACCGGCGCGCTGCCCAAGGCCTACGCCATCGCGCTGCCGGTCACCTGGCTGTGCGGCAGCGTCGGCGCCCAGGCCGGGCTCGGCATCGCCACCGCGGTCTTCTGGACGCTCGTCGCCCGGGAGCTGGGCGTGTTCGACCCGGCGCCGGACCACCAGGCGCCGGAGCCGAGCATGGCGTAGGCCTCCTCCCGCGACGATGCTGCGCCGCATGCCTCCCGCCTCCTCCTCCGACCTCGCGCTGCACCGCCGCTTCCGCGACGGCGACGAGGCCGCGTTCGCCGCCGTGGCCGGGAGCCACCGCGCCGACCTCGTCCGCTACGCCGCGCAGCTCCTGCGCGACGACGTGGCCTCGGCCGAGGACGCCGTCCAGGAGGCGCTGTGGCGCGCCTACCGGGCGCGCCGGCGGCTGACCGGCGAGCTGGCGGTGCGCGCGTGGCTGTTCGCGATCGTCCGCAACGCGTGCTTCGACGAGCTGCGCCGCCGGCGTCCGGCCGAGACGCCGCTGGAGCACGACAGGTGCGCGCCGAGCGGCGATCCGGCCGACGTCGTCCTCCGCCGCCAGGCGCTGCGCGGCGTCCTCGCCGAGGTGGCGGCGCTGCCGCCGCGCCAGCGCGCGGTGGTCGAGGCCACCATCTTCGGCGGCCAGTCGCACGGCGCGCTGGCCGCGACCCTGCAGACGTCGCCGGGCGCGTCGAAGGCGCTCCTGCACCGGGCGCGCACGACGCTGCACGCGCGCCGCAGTGGCGACGGCGACGGCGCGCAGGACGCCTGATCGATCGAGAACCTACTCTGGGTTCTGCTGCTCGTCGCGGATGACGTGCATCACCGCGTTGATGAGCGCCAGGTGCGTGAACGCCTGGGGGAAGTTGCCGAGGTGGCGGCCCGTCGAGGCCTCGAGCTCCTCGGCGTAGAGGTCGAGCGA
This sequence comes from Baekduia sp., assembly GCA_036518975.1. GTDB lineage: Bacteria > Actinomycetota > Thermoleophilia > Solirubrobacterales > Solirubrobacteraceae > Baekduia. The sequence continues at coordinate 35,757 of DATDMD010000184.1, read as the reverse complement.
CGAGGCCAGCGACAGCAGCCGTTCGCAGAGCTGCCTGCCGGCCTTGCGCTCGCCGATCTCCAGCAGCGCGCTGACCAGCCAGAACGAGCAGATCAGGAACGTGCCCTCCTCGCCGCTGAGGCCGTCGTCGGTCTCCCCGGTCCGGTAGCGCAGGACCAGCCCGCTCTCGGTGAGCTCGTCCGCGATCGCCATCACGGTGTTGTGGACGCGCTCGTCGTCGTGGGGCAGGAAGCGGACCAGCGGCAGCAGCAGCAGCGACGCGTCGAGGTTCTTCGACCCGTAGTACTGGGTGAAGCGCCCGCGCTCGTCGACCCCGCGCTGCAGGATCTCCGCGTGGATCTCGTTGGCGACCATGCGCCAGCGGTCGGCGAGGTCGTCCTTCCCGCGCCGGGCGGCCAGCCGCGCGCCGCGGTCCAGCGCGACCCAGCACATCAACTTGCTCGAGACGTAGTGCTGGGGCTCGCCGCGCGACTCCCAGATGCCCTGGTCGGGCAGCCGCCAGGACGCGATCGCCTGCTCGACCTGGTCGTGGATGACCGGCCACAGGCGCGCGCTGTTGTGCCCGTACTCCTTGGCGTGCAGCCACAGCGAGTCGAGCACCGCGCCGAAGACGTCGTTCTGGCGCTGGCGGTAGGCGTCGTTGCCGACGCGGACCGGCCGCGCGCCCTCGTAGCCGGTGAGGTGGTCGAGCGTCTCCTCCTCCAGCACGCGCTCGCCGCCGATCCCGTACATGATCTGCAGCGCGCCGTCCTCGTTGCGGCCGAGGTCGGCGACGAACTGGATGAAGTCGTCGGCCTCCCAGTTCAGGCCGAGCGAGTGCAGGCCCGACAGCGTGAACGTCGCGTCGCGCATCCACGTGTAGCGGTAGTCCCAGTTGCGGACGCCGCCCGGCGTCTCGGGAAGCGAGGTCGTCGGGGCCGCGACCAGCGCGCCGGTCGGCGCGTAGGTCAACCCCTTCAACGTGAGCGCGCTGCGCTCGAGGTGGTTGCGCCAGCGGTGGTCGGGGAAGTCGGCGTCGGCCAGCCAGCCGCGCCAGTACTCGGAGGTGTCCTGCAGCGCGGCCTCGGCCTCGGCCGCCGTGCGCGGGCCGTCCAGGAGCCGGGACCACGACAGCGCACAGAAGCGCGTCTCGCCCTTCTCCAGCCGGTGGCGCGCCCGCGCCAGGCCGCCCTCGATCCCGAGGTTGAGGTCCGACATCAGCCGGATCGTCCGGCCGCCGTCGGTGGCGTCGAAGGCGTAGGGGTCGTTCGGGACCGTCGACCACGTCGCGGGGACGCGGCCGTAGTCGAACATCGGCTCGCACAGCAGCTCGATCTGCGCCTGGCCGTGGATGCACGTGATCGTGCGGACCAGGACGTGGTGGGCCTCGAAGTCGGTCGGCGGACGCGTGTGCGCGGTGGTCGAGCCCTGCGTGCGCTCGCGCCACGGGCCGATGACGAGCGCGTCGCGCACGACGACCCAGCCGGTCGGCGTCATCCACGTCGTCTCGAGGATCATCGTCCCCGGCTCGTAGCGGCGCCCGGCCGGGACGCCCATCGCGCTCGGGCCCAGGCGGAAGCCGCCGGCGGAGCGGTCGAGGATCGCGCCGAAGACCGAGGGCGAGTCGAAGCGCGGCGGGCACAGCCACTCGATCGTGCCGTCCGGCGCCACCAGCGCGCCCGTGTGGCAGTCGCTCAGGTAGCCGTAGTCGGCGATCGGCGGGAACGCGGAGCGCACGGGCGTGCGCTCGACGAACGGCGTCGTGTCGCGGATCTCGACGCGGCCGGGATCCATCGCGCCGGCGCGCGGCGGATGCCCGTTGCCGTCGGGCGTCGTCTTCGGCTGGCTGGGCGAGCTGGCGGTCTCGGTGTGCGGATCCATGGGGGTACTCGGGTGATCGGCCGCGGCGGGACAGGACCGCAAGGGGTACGCGGCTGCTCAGAGTAGCGGCGTCGCGCCGGCGATCCGACGGTCCCTTGGGCCGGCCCCACCGAACCCTTACGGGTGGGGATTCCCCGACGCGCACACGCCAGGCCCCCACATAGCGGTGCGCAGAGGCCGCCGCGATGCTCATCGCCATGACCTCCTCCCCGGCAGACTCCCCATCGCTCGCCGCGCGCATCGGTCGCTGGAGCACGCGGCATCGCGGCATGGCGATCACCGGCTGGCTGGCCTTCGTGCTGGCTGCGCTGGTGATCGGCAATGCCGTCGGGACCGTCCATCCCTCCGACGACGGCTCCGGCCACGGCGACTCCGCCACGGCCGACCGCATCGTCGACGACGCCTACCCCGACCAGGCTTCTGAGACGGTCCTGGTCCAGGGCAAGGGCGCCATGAAGGCCACGAGCCCCGAGTTCAAGGCCACCGTGCACGCGGTGGTCAGGAACGTGTCGGGCCAGCCCGGCGTGGTCGCCGTGCAGTCCCCGTACGGCAAGGGCGCCGGCGGCCAGATCTCCCCCGATGGCCGCAGCGCGCTCGTGCAGTTCAAGATCGACGGCGACGACGACCTGGCCGAGAAGCGCGTCGACGCGGTCGAGTCCGGCGTGAAGGCCGCCGCGGCGGCGCATCCGGACGTGTACGTCGGCCAATTCGGCGACGCGTCGGCCGACAAGGCGCTGTCCAAGGCGTTCAGCGACGACTTCTCCAAGGCCGGGCTCCTGTCGATCCCGGTCACGCTGGTGATCCTGGTCCTGACGTTCGGCGCACTGATCGCGGCGGGCGTCCCGCTGCTGCTGGGCGTCACCGCGGTCGTCGGGACGATCGGCCTGCTCGGCCCGATCAGCCACCTCGTCGACCTCAACGACTTCATCAACGAGGTCGTGCTGCTGGTGGGGCTGGCGGTCGGCGTCGACTACTCGCTGTTCTACCTGCGCCGCGAGCGCGAGGAGAAGGCGCGCGGTCATGCGCCGAAGGACGCGGTGGCGATCGCCGCGGCGACCTCGGGGCGCGCCGTCCTGATCTCCGGCGTCACCGTCATCGTGGCCATGGCCGGGATGCTGCTGGCCGGCGACTCGACGTTCACCGCGCTCGGCATCGGCGCGATGTTGGTGGTGTTGGTTGCGATGATCGGCTCCGTGACCGTGATCCCGGCGCTGCTGTCGGGCTCGGGCAAATGGCTGGAGCGCGGCAAGGTCCCGTTCCTGGGCAAGCGGATGGCGGCCGCGCGCACGCGTGACGTCGAGACCGGCGGGAGGGGCTGGAACCTGATCCTCAACCCGGTCCTGCGCCACCCGCTCATCTCCGCCGTCGCCGCGACCGCGCTCCTGCTGGTGATGGCGTCGCCGACGCTGCGCATGCACACCGCCGACAGCGGCGTGTCCGCGATCCCGCGCGACCTGCCGGTGATGAAGGTGTACGACAAGATGCAGGCCGCGTTCCCCGGCGGCGAGATCCCGGCGACCGTCGTGCTGAAGGCCGACGACGTCCGGACGCCGAAGATCGCTCACGCGGTCGACCAGCTCAAGCGGGACGCGCTGGCCACCGGCCAGGTCAAGCAGCCGATCGACGTGTCGGTCTCGGTCAACCACCATGTGATGCAGATCGACCTGCCGATCGTGGGCGACGGCACCGACAAGGCGTCGAACCGGGCGCTGGCGACGCTGCGCGGCGACGTCGTGCCGAAGTTCGCCGACCGCGCCGGGACCAACGCGTACGTGACGGGCCAGACCGCGGGGTCCAAGGACTTCAACGACCTCATGAAGTCGCGCTGGCCGATCGTGTTCGGCTTCGTGCTGAGCCTGGCGTTCGTGCTGCTGCTGATGACGTTCCGGTCGATCGTGATCCCGATCAAGGCCATCGTGTTGAACCTGCTGAGCGTCGGCGCGGCGTACGGCGTCCTGACCTGGGTCTTCCAGGAGGGGCACGGCGAGTCGCTGCTGGGCTTCCGGTCCACCGGGTCGATCACGTCGTGGCTGCCGATGTTCCTGTTCGTGATCCTCTTCGGGTTGTCGATGGACTACCACGTGTTCATCCTCAGCCGGATCCGCGAGGCGTTCGACCGCGGGATGAAGACCGAGGACGCGGTCGCGCACGGCATCCGGACGACGGCCGGGACGGTGACCAGCGCGGCGCTCGTCATGGTCGCGGTGTTCGCGATCTTCGCGACGCTGAGCTACCTCGACTTCAAGATGATGGGCGTCGGGCTGGCGACGGCGATCCTGGTCGATGCCACCATCGTCCGGGCGGTGCTGCTGCCGGCGACGATGAAGCTGCTGGGCGACTGGAACTGGTACCTGCCGACGTGGCTGGAGTGGCTGCCGTCGTTCGGAAGCGAGGCGGCGGCCAAGGCCGCGGCGGGCGACGACGACGACGCCGACGGCGACGACCGGCCGGTCCGGCTTCCGGCGCGTGACCGGGAGCCGGCCGGCGTGGCCTGAAGCCCGGGGCTTGCGGGCGCGGTGCGGCGGGGTACGGTGGGCTCGTGAGCAGCGAGCTGCCGCCCCCGCACCGCGTCGCGCCGCCGTCGGGGACGGCGCCGCCCACCGCGGCGCCGTCGCCCGTTCCGGGGTCGGAGGCGGAGCTCGACCTGGTGGCCCTGGCCGCCGCGACGTGCGACCGGTACTACGCCGAGTACGTGGACGAGGACGCGGTCTACGGCGAGGTCGGGCGGCTGTGGTGCCAGCACGACCTGCAGCACCTGCTCTCCTGGGCAGCGCTCGACGCGGCGGGGGCCGTGACGCTGGAGACGGAGGTGGCGTGGCTGGCGCGGGTGCTGGAGTCCCGCGGCTACCCACTCCCGCGCCTGGCGCGCGCCCTGGAGCTCGCCGCGGACGTCGTGCTCGCCACGCTCGGCGCCGACGCGGAGCCGATGGCCCGCGCGCTGCGCGGGGCGGCGACGATGATCGTCGAGCGCGGGACCTTCTTGGAGGACTAGGGCGCCGGCGCCCGCGCGCCTGCCTCAGCGGCTCGCGTAGTCCTCGTCGTCGCGGTGGCGGGCGACCCCCGCGGGGGTGGGCGCCCAATGGGTCGCGTCCACCTGCTCGACCAGCCCGTCGGCGGCCAGCGACGTGAGGTTCAGCTGCGTCCGCAGGTCGCCGCGGCCGCGCCCGATGCGCTCGTCGATCGCCGCGACGTCCACGCTCGTCCCCGGCTCGTCGCCGGCGAGCTCGACGACCGCGGTCAGGACGTGGAGGAGGTCGCGCCGGCTCATGCGGACGATGGTCGCAGCTCCGTCGAGGATCCTCGACCATCGACGGGGCGAGTTCCTCAGCGATCCCTTACCTTCCGTCCATGTCCAAGCGCTTAAGCGTGATCGCCGTATCCCTCTGCGGCCTCGTCGCCGCCGTCGCGCCCGGCGCGACGACGGCCGTCGCCAAGCAGAAGTGCGACCCGAACTACAAGGGCCGCTGCCTGAAGCCCAACGTGTCCGACTACGACTGCGCGGGCGGTTCGGGCAACGGCCCGTACTACGTGTCAGGGCCCTTCCGCGTGGTCGGTCGCGACCACTACCGGCTGGACGCCGACCACGACGGGATCGCCTGCGAGCGGTAGCGCTCGCCCGCGGCCGCTAGCTCGCCGGCGTCTCCACGACGTGGATGCTGTTCCCGTCCGGGTCGACGAGCGCGAACATCACCGGCGTGCCCGGCATCTGCATGATCTCGCCGACCTCGATGCCGCCGATCGCGGTCAGGCGGGCGTGCTCGGCGGCGACGTCGGTCGTCTCGACGCCGATCGCGCCGCCACCGGGCTGGCCGCCCATCGGCGGGTTCAGCGCGAGGCGGGCCGTGGAGCCGGGCGGCGCCACCTCGAGCCAGCGGGCGCCGTCGCCGAACGGGATGTCGGCGCGCACCTCGAAGCCGAGCTTGCTGGTGTAGAAGTCCAGCGCGGCGTCCTGGTCGGCGACGGAGAACATCGCGACGCCGAGGTTGGAGACGGTGGTGGGGGAGTGGGTGAGATCGCTCATGCCACCTAGACGGCGCGGGCGCGCCGAACTCATCGCCCGAACGCGAAAGCGCTACGCCGCGACGAGCGCCGGCCGCGCGAACGACGACGCGCCCGGGATCACCGGCGCCGCGTCGACGCCGAACCACTGCTCCAGCAGCGAGCAGTAGACGCCGCGGAAGTCCGACGTGACCTTCAGGTTGGACTCGTCGTCCAGCGACGTCAGGCCCGGGAACGCGCCGATCATCTCGCCCTTGGCCTTGGTCCCGATGATGAACGACGTCCCCGCGGCGCCGTGGTCGGTGCCGCCCGCGTTCTCCTGCGGCCGCCGGCCGAACTCGGTCCAGACATGGGTCAGGACGCGGTCCGCGATCCCGCGCGCCTCCAGGTCGCGCTGGAACGCCAGCAGCGTGTCGAACGCGTTCTGGACGTCGCCCGGCAGCGTCGCCGCCTGGTCGGCGTGCGAGTCCCATGAGCCCGGCGCGTCGACCGACACGGCCCGGACCGGGACGCCCGCCGAGAGCATCGCGGCCAGCACCTCCAGCTTGCGGCCGAAGTCGCCGTTCGGGTACGTCGTCGAGTGCGCGACCGCGTTGCCCTGGTAGGGCAGCAGCGAGCTGCGGATCGAGTCCACCTCGGTCGCGACCAGCCGCGCCTGCGCGAGCGCGCCGTCGCCGGTGGGCAGCGCGCCCAGGCCGCCGATCGCGCTGTACATCGGGCCCAGGATCGGGTTGCCGACGCCCGGCACGTAGAGCCCGAACTGGTCGGGCCGGTACACCGACGCGACCGGCACCTGGCTGGCCGCCAGCCCCGGCGACAGGTACGAGTTCAGCGACAGCCCCTGCAGCGGGTTGTCCGCGACGCCGTAGTGGTCCAGGAACCGCCCGAGCCAGCCGAAGTTGCCGTCGACGCTGAGCTCGCCGACCTCCCAGAAGTGGCGGCTCGTGAAGTGCGACTGGTTGGGGTGGTCGTAGCCGATCGCCGGCATCACGCTCACCTTGCCCTCGCCGTGCAGCGCGCGCAGCGCGTCGGCCGCCGCGGTCCACTGGAGTGTCGGGTCCTCGGCGAACGCGCGCGTCCCGTCCGGCGCCGCCGCGAGCGTCGGCCGCAGCGCGGCGTACTTGGGGTCGCCCACCGGCGCGAGGACGCTGAGCCCGTCCATCCCGCCGCCCAGGAAGACGCTGACCAGCACGCGCGAGGGGTCGGTCGCCGCGTTGGCGATGCCCTCCTCGAACGCGTCGAGGCCGAGCTTCGACCCGCCGTAGACCGCCAGCGCGGCGCCCAGCGAGCGCGAGAGGAACGTCCGGCGCGACAGGCCGGTCCCGGCCGGCGCGGGCATCCCGGCCTCGATCGACGGCAGGCCGGCGCCGGCCGCGGCGGCGCCGCGCTGCATGAAGCGCGTGCGGGTGAACTCGGAGCAGCAGTTGCGAGGGGCCATTCGTGGTCCTGTTCGATCAGCAGGTCTGCGCGTCGGCGGACGTCGCGATCAGCAGGCGCAGCGCGTTCTGGCGCATCGCCCGATAGGTCCGCTTCTGGGTGGCGTTCATCGTGGCCGGCAGCGCCGAGTCGGCGAAGGCCTTCAACTTGGTCTGCGTCTCGGCCGTCAGCGCCGGGCTGCCGACGGCGGCGGCCGCGGCCGCGACCGCGCCGGCGCCGTCCTCCGTGTCGCTGTAGCTCGACGGCGCGCCCGTCGGGACCTGGCTCGGCTGCAGCGCCACGCCGGTCACGTGCCAGCGCCCGCACCACGTCGAGGTGTCCATCCAGCGCGCGTCGTCCCAGCCCGCGACATTCGGCGGGTAGAACAGCCGCTGCCCGGTCTGGTCGCCGAGGTAGGCCCAGTCGTCGATGTCGACGTAGCGCCCGATGCCGCGCAGCAGCCCGGCGTTGGCGACGACCGGCGGCTTGACCATCGCCGGCCCGTCGAGGAAGACGGGATGGCGGAAGATCAGCTCGAGCACCGGCGCGACCTGGAAGCCGCTGGTGACGTAGGCCGCCTGCAGCGTGGCCTGCGTCGGCTGGTCCATCGCCACCGGCACGAAGTAGGACCACAGCTTGGTCACGAAGAACGACGGGTGCAGCGGGTGCTGAAGGCACAGCGTGCAGACGTCCTGCCAGCCGAAGTTCCCGGTCTGGCCGAAGATCGTCTTGGTGGTGGTGTCGTGCCGCGTGGCGTCGTAGCGGAAGTTCGTGAAGCCGACGCCGTCCACGTAGTCGCACCGCCAGCCGGTCAGCGCCTTGGCGGCCTGGCGGATGTCGTCCTCGGTGTAGGCCCCGCGGTCGGCGCCGAGCGTGAACAGCTCCATGACCTCGCGGGCGTAGTTCTCGTTCGGCGACTGCTTGCGGTTGTCGATGCCGTCGAGGAACGTGAGCATCGCCGGGTCGACCGTCACGTCGCGCAGCAGGTTGGCGAACGACCCGAGCGCCGCGCGGCGGAACAGCGCGTTCTGCCCCAACATGAGGTCGACCTGGACCTTGTCGGCCGAGCACGCGAACCAGTCGTGCCACACCAGCGCCATGCGCTCGACCAGCGGCTGGTCGGAGCGGACCATGCGGTCCAGCCACCAGAGGTGGTCGTGGCCCCAGAGGTCGTAGGGCTGCAGCGCGTTGCCGCTGCCGTCGTGCGGCGCGGGCCCGACGAGCGTCGGCTCGCCGACCGGGTGGACGAGCTCGGCGATCGCCGCGTCCAGGCCCATCGCGGCGAAGCGCGCGACGTCGCCCGGCCGCGGCCCGAAGCCGGCGCGCCACAGCAGCCGCTCGGCCTGGAGCGCGCTCATCGGCTGCGCCGGGGGCGGCGTCCACGACCCGCTCGGGTCGGCCGGCGGGTTGGGCGACGGGCCGGCGCCGGGGCCGACCGGCGTCGAGGGCGGGAACGCGGGCGCGGTGGGCTTGTAGCCGGCCGGCTGGCCGGCGGGCTTGCGCGCGGGCTTCTTGGCCGGCGGCTTCTTCTTGGCCTTGACCGGCGTGCAGACCTTCACGCGCTTCTTCTTGCCGTGCACCTTCCGGGTGACGACCTTGCAGTGGCGCTTGGGCGCGGTCGCGTGCTTCTTCTTCTTGACGACCGGCTTGCGCTTCTTCTTGGCGGCGTGGACGGTGGGCATGGCCGCCGGAGAGTGTCCAGATGCGGACATCCATGGTCGAACGGACGTCCACGCGCGTGACGGGTGTCACATCAGTGGTTCCAGGCCCTGATCACGCGCGTCTCGCGCTCGTAGCCCAGCTCGCAGATCGCGCCGGTGCTCAGCGCCAGCCGGCCGGCGAGCGCGGCGGGCTGCTCGATCCAGCGCGCGCCGAGGACGCGCAGGATGTGCCCGTGGGCGAACAGCGCCACGTCGCCGTCGACCGCCAGCGCCCGCGCGATCACGCGGTCGGCGCGCGCGCCGACGTCGTCGGGCGTCTCGCCGTTTGGGACGCCGTCGCGCCACAGGTTCCAGTCCGGCCGGGACTCCCGGATCTGCGGGGTCGTCAGCCCCTCGTAGTCGCCGTAGTCGTACTCCATGAGGTCGTCGTCGACGACCGCCCGCGCGCCGAAGCCCGCCAGCTCCGCGGTCTCCCGCGCGCGCGACAGCGGCGAGACGTAGACCGCCGCGAACGTCTTCCCGGCCAGGCGCGCGGGCAGCTCGGCGGCGTGCCGGCGCCCCTCGTCGGTGAGCGGGATGTCGGTGCGCCCGGTGTGCTGGCCGGACTTGGACCACTCGGTCTCGGCGTGGCGGATCAGCCACACCTCCTGGCCGGCCATCAGGCGGGCAGCGCCGCGTTGTCGGCCATCACCAGCAGCTTGGCGCGGTCGAGGAGCGACGCGGGGTAGGTGCGATCCGGCCCGGCCATGACGCGCGCCAGCGCCTCGGACTTGCCCTCGCCGGTGACCAGCAGCACGATGCGGCGCGACTCGTTGAGCTTGGGCAGCGTCAGCGTGATGCGCTCCGGCGGCGGCTTGGGCGAGTCGCTGATGCCGGCCGCGACGCCGTGGGCGTCCAGCAGCGGGTGGTTGGGGAACAGCGACGCGGTGTGCCCGTCAGGGCCCATGCCCAGGTGCGTGATGTCGAGGATCGTGCCGTTCAGCTCGCGGCCGTACTCGAGCGCGCCCTCGGCCGGCCCCAGTGTCCCGGGCATCGGATGCCACGTCGCGCCCCGCGCGCGCAGCCGCTCCTTGACCTGGCCGTGGTTGGACTCAGGGTCGTCGTAGGGGACGCACCGCTCGTCGCCGTACCAGAGGTGGACGCCGCTCCAGTCGTCGAGCTGGCCGTCGAGCAGCTCGTAGCAGCGCATCGGCGTCGAGCCGCCGGCGAGGCAGACGTGGGCGGCGCCGCGGGCCTCGCGCGCGTCGTTGATGGAGGCGACGAGGTCGCGCGCCGCGTGGCGGGCGAGCGTCTCGGGATCGGGCTGGCGGACGAGTTGGACGGGCATGAAGTCTGGATCTCCTTGAGGCGTTCCGCGGCAAAGCTACCCGACGGTCGCACGCGCCCCCAGACGATCGTCCTACGCTCGGGTGGCGTCACGATGATGTTGACATGACGCCAGAATGATGCCACAATGGCGCCATGGACCTGGCACCGTACGTCGAGGCGCTCCACCGGCAGCTGGCCGTTGCGGCCGAGGCCGGCGGGGAGGACGCGCGGGCGCTCGCCGAGCGGCTGACCGCGCCGCTGGACGCGGCGGCGCGGCTGATGCTGCTCGAGGTCCTGTCGGCCGCGGCGGGCGAGATCACGTCCGAGCTGGCCCCGGGCTCCGTCGACGTGCGGTTGCGCGGCGGCGAGCCGGAGCTGGTCGTGGTCCCGCCGCCGGTCGACGACGCGGTCGACGTCGACTCCGACACGCGCGCGGGCGCGGCGGTCCCCAACGCCGCGTTCGCGCCCGTCGAGGACGACGGCGGCGCCCAGGCCCGCATCAACCTCCGGCTGCCCGACACGCTCAAGGGGCGCGTCGAGGAGGCCGCGGGGCGGGCGGGCCTGTCGGTCAACGCGTGGCTGGTCCGCGCGGTGGCCGCGGCCGTCGAGCCGGGCGGCGGCACCACCGGTGCCGCGGATGCCGCCCGGCGCGGCAGCCAGAAGTTCACCGGCTGGGTCGTGTGACCCGGCCGCCCCTCTGACCCCTCTCCCCAATCCCCAAAGGCAAGGACATCACCATGCCCACGTTCCCCACTCCCCGACCCATCCACCTGACGTTGGAGCTCGCCGCCGGCGACGCCCGGATCACCGCGAGCGAGCGCGACGACACGGTCGTCGAGGTGCGCCCGCGCGACCCGGCCCGCAAGGCCGACGTGCGCGTCGCCGACGAGACGCGCATCGAGCTCGCCGACGACCGCCTGCTCGTCAAGACGCCGCGCCCCGGCCTTGGCGGCTGGGCGCGCGGCGGCGCGGTCGACGTGACGATCGCGCTCCCGGAGGGCTCCCGCCTGGACGGCCACAGCGGCGCCGGCGACCTGCGCGCCGAGGGCCGGCTCGGCGACGCCGCGTTCAAGGCCGGGGCGGGCGCGCTGCGCCTGGGTCGGACCGGCGCGCTGAAGGCCATCTCGGGCGCCGGCGACGTCAGCGTCGAGGCGGCCGACGGCACCGCCGTCGTCATCACCGGCTCGGGCGCGGTCCGCCTTGGCGCCGTCTCAGGCGACGCGATCGTCAAGAGCGGCAACGGCCCGACCACCGTCGGCGACGTCGGCGGCAACCTGCGCGTGATGACCGGCAACGGCGACGTCGTCGTCGAGCGGTCGCGCGGGAGCGTCGTCGTGAAGACCGCCAACGGCTCGGTCCGCGCGCTGTCGCTGGAGAGCGGCGAGGCCGAGCTGCGCACCGCGTTCGGCGCGATCGAGATCGGGATCGCCGAGGGCACCGCCGCCCGCCTCGACATCAAGACCGAGTTCGGCATGGTCCGCCAGGAGCTGGAGCCGACCGGCGCGCCGCCCACCGCGTCGCGGACGGTGAGCGTCAAGGCCCGCACCAGCATGGGCGACATCACGATCCGCCGCGCGCCCGAGGCGGGCGCGGGCGCGGCGGCCGCGTAGTTGTACGCCTAGGGCAAGAGGCACGCCGCCGCGGCGAGCGCCGGCGCGTAGGTCTGGTCGCGCAGCAGGGCCTGGCGGATGCCCTCGCCGAGGATCCCGGCCTCGCCGCGCGATGCGCCGAGCACGACCCAGTCGCGCTGCTCGCCGCGGCGGTTCTCGAAGTGCGCGCGGAGGCCGCCCGAGCCGCGGTTCAGCGAGTAGGTCCGGCCCGAGGCGGTCTTCAGCGTCAGCCCCGCGAGGCCGCGGACCTGCAGCGACGGGTCGGGCTCCAGCCGCACCCTGACGTCCTGGCGGCGCGTGTGCACCTTGCCCTCGATCACGCCGGCGCGGCCGGTCATCAGCGGCTCGCACCGCCAGTCCAGGCGCGACGCGAGCCAGCCGACGAGCAGCAGGGCGCTCGCGGCGCTGTCGGGGTGGTGGCGGATCGTGATGTCGGAGATCGTCCGCAGCTCGGGCCGGACGGTCGGCGGGTCGAACGTCGCCGCGATGCGCTCCCGCCACGGCGTCGAGCGCAGCCAGGCCAGGTCCACCACGTACACCTTGTCCGACAGCTGGCGCGCGCGCCGGAGCGCGTCGCCGGGGTCGGGGTCGTCGATGCTGTCGGTCAGCACGATCTGCGCCAGGTCCAGCAGCGTGTCGACGGCCTCGTGATGGCCGTGCGGCGCCCACACGCACGTCAGCAGGTCGGTCACGACGAGCGGGTCGACGATGCGGTCCAGGTGCTTGAGGTGGCGCTCGCCGCACTCGACGACGACCGTCTCGCGCAGCAGCCCGATCTGGCCCTCGCCGACCTCGGACGGCGCCGCGATCGTCGCGACGGCGTCCAGCGTGGTGCGCCTGGGGTCGACCGAGCAGACGATCGTGCGCGACGGGTGGTAGCGCCCAACCCGTCGCAGCCGGTTGGCGATCTCGCCGCTGTACTGCTTGTCGACGATGCAGATCAGGTTGAGCACGCGCGCCGGCACGTAGCCGGCGTTCTCGCGGTGCACCTGCGACAGCGCGGCCCGCAGGGCGGCGTCGATGTCGCCGGGACTCGTGTCCCGCGCGCGCCAGACGGTGTCGATCGTGGCCATCAGGTCAGCTCTAGATCGCGCGCCAGCGATCGCCGTGCTCGAGCAGCCGGTCGGCCTCGAGCGGTCCCTGCGTGCCGGCCTCGTACTGCGGCAGCGGCCCCGGCGTCGCCTCCCACTGCTTGACGATCGGGTCGCAGATCTCCCACTGCGCCTCGACCTCGTCGTTGCGGGTGAAGAGCGTCGCGTCGCCGCGCATCGCGTCGAGGATCAGCCGCTCGTAGGCCTCCGGCGACTGCGACATGAACGACGTGCCGTACAGGAACTCCATGTTGACCGGCCGGATGCGCATCCGCGTGCCCGGGATCTTGGCGCCGAGCGACAGCGACACGCCCTCGTTGGGCTGCATCGTCAGGATCAGCTGGTTGGGCCGGACGCCGACCGAGCCCTCCTGCTGGAAGGCCAGGTGCGGCACGGGCTTGAGCGTGATGGCGATCTCGGTCACCTTGCGCGCGAGCGCCTTGCCGGTGCGCAGGTAGAACGGGACGCCCGCCCAGCGCCAGTTGTCGATCTCCAGCCGCAGCGCCGCGTAGGTCTCCGTGTTCGAGTCGCTCGGCACGCCGGCCTCCTGGAGGTAGCCGCCGACGTCGACGCCGCCGATCGTGCCCGGCCCGTACTGCGCCCGGACCGCGATCTGATCGACCGTCGCCGCCGTCGGCTTGAGCACCGAGCGCAGGACCTTGACCTTCTCGTCGCGGATCTCGTCGGCCTCGAAGTGCACCGGCGGCTCCATCGCGACGTTGCACAGCAGCTGGAGCATGTGGTTCTGCACCAGGTCGCGCAGCGCGCCCGCGTTGTCGTAGTAGCCGGCGCGCGTCCCGATCGTCAGGTCCTCGGCCGCCGTGATCTCCACGCGGTCGATGTAGTTGCGGTTCCACACGGGCTCGAACAGGCCGTTGGCGAACCGGAACGCCATGACGTTCTGAACGGTCTCCTTGCCCAAATAGTGGTCGATGCGGAAGATCTGCTGCTCCGCGAAGACCGCCAGGACGCGCCGGTTGAGCTCCTTGGCCTCCTCGAGCGTCGTGCCGAACGGCTTCTCGATCACCGCGCGGACCTCGGCGCCCTCGTGGCTGTTGAGCCCGTGGTGGCCGAGCTGCTCGATGATGACCGGGAAGAACTCCGGCGCCGTCGAGAGGTAGAACGCGCGGTTCAGCGGCTGCCCGGCGTCCTCGTCGAACGCGTCGAGATGCTGGGTGAGGCCCTCGTAGACCGAGTCCTCGTCGAACGTGCCCGGCACGTACCGGACGTTGCCCAGCAGCTCCTTGAGCACGGTCTCGTCGGGCGGCCGGCGGCTGAACCGCCGGATCGCCTCGGCCGCCTGCTCGGCGAACGCCTCGTGCGGCATCTCGCTGCGCGACGACCCGATCAGGTTGAAGCGCTCGGGCAGCGCGCCCTCGTGGGCCAGGTTGTAGATCGCCGGCAGCAGCTTGCGACGGGCGAGGTCGCCCGTCGCGCCGAAGATGACCAGGGTCGTGGGGTGGACCGGCAGCCGCTCCAGCCCCTCGATCAACGGGTTGTGCTCCGTGGCCTCGTCGAGCCTGATGTCGGTGGTCGCCATCCTGGTGCCCTCGCTAGCCGTCGGCGCGCCGCTGGACGGGGTGCCCGCCGAACTGGTTGCGCAGCGCCGCGTTGACCTTGGCCGTGAAGTCGCCGTGCCCCTGCGAGGTGAAGCGCTCGTTGAGCGCCGCGCCGATGACCGGCAGCGGGACGCGCTTGTCGATCGCGTCCTGCACGGTCCAGCGGCCCTCGCCGGACTCGGCGACGACCGGCTCCAGCGCCTCCAGGTCGTTGCCCTCCTGCTCGAACGCGCGCGCCGCCAGCTCGCAGAGCCACGAGCGGACGACCGACCCCTTCATCCACAGGTGCGCGATCTTCGCGTTGTCGAGCTCGAACTCGGACGCCTCGAACAGGCCGAAGCCCTCGGCGTAGGCCTGCATCATCCCGTACTCGATGCCGTTGTGCACCATCTTGACGTAGTGGCCGGCGCCGGTCGGGCCCATGTGGCCCCAGCCCGGCCCGTGCTCCTCGTCGAACGGCGGCGCGAGGATGTCGAGGAACGGCGTGAGCCGCTTGATGGAGGTGTTGGGCCCACCGACCATCATGCAGTAGCCGACCTCCAGGCCCCATACGCCGCCGGAGACCCCGACATCGACGTAGTTGATGCCGGCCTTCCTGAGCGTCTTGGCCCGGGCCATGTCGTCGGTCCACTTCGAGTTGCCGCCGTCGATGATCGTGTCGCCCTTCTCCAGCAGCTTGGCGAGCTTGTCGACGGTCTGCTGGGTCGGGTCGCCGGCCGGGACCATGATCCAGACCAGCCGGGGCGCGTCGAGCTTCTTGACCAGGTCGGCGAGCGACTTCGCGCCGACGGCGCCCTTCTTGGTGGTGTTGCTCACCGCCGCGTCGTTGAAGTCGAAGGCGACGACCTCGTGGTCCGAGTCGCGCTTGATGCGGGCGACCATGTTGCCGCCCATCTTGCCGAGGCCGATGAAGCCGATCTGCGCCATGGGGTTACAGGTTCTCCTTGATCGTGCGCAGCGCCGCGACAGGGTCGCCGCGGAGCACGATGCGCTCCGCCGGCAGGCCGTGGTCGCGCAGGACGAGCAGGTCGCCGTCCGCCTGCGCGCGCTTGAGGGTCTCGAAGGTCGGCGGATCGCCGCCCGGAATCGCGACGTCGTCGTCCGCGTAGTGCACCAACTGCAGGAAGCGCCCCTCGGGCGGGCCGCCCTTGTGCAGCTGGCCGGTCGAGTGCAGGTAGCGCGGCCCGTAGCCGAAGGTGGTGGCCATGGTCGTGCGGTCGCGCAGCTTCGCGCGCACGTCCTCGATCTCGCCGTCGAACTCCGGCGACGGTGCGAGGTAGCCCTGGATGGCCAGGTACGACGGCGGCCCGTCGTCGAGCAACGCCTTCAACTTGGCCGCGTCCGCCTCGGGGATGTCGGGCGGCGACGCCATGGCCAGGACCTCCTTGGTCTTGTCCTTGGCCGCCTGCACGTTGGGCTGGTCGAACGGGTTGATGTCCAGCGCCCAGCCGGCGACCGCGGTGGCGAACTCGAAGAGCAGCATGATGCGCCCGAGGTCGCCCGCGCCGTGGGCGGGGATGGTGATCACGGGCTGGCCGGCGTCGACGAGCCGCTGGACCGCGCCGGCGTCGGCGGGATGGTGCGTGGCGTCGTGGAGGTGCACGAAGACGCGGTCGGCGCCGTAGGCCTCGGGCGCGCCGACCGGCTCGTCGGCGACGGGCAGGATGCCGCGGCCGTGCTTGCCGGTGGACTCGGCGATCAGCTGCTCGACCCACAGCCCGTAGGACTCGATCGGCGGGTCGACGACGAACGTCAGCTTGTCGCGCCGCGCGCCGGCCAGCTCGCCGAGGACGCAGCCGAGCCACAGGCCGGGGTTGGCCGCCGGGTCGGGCTCGCGCAGCCTCGCCTCGAGCACGCCGGCGCCGGTGAGCAGGGCCTTCAGGTCGGCGTGCACCAGCGCGGCCGGGACGATCCCGAAGTACGACAGCGCGCTGTAGCGGCCGCCGATGTTGGGGTCGTTGAGGAACACGCGCCGGAAGCCGCGCTCCTCGCCGAGCGCCTGCAGCGACGTGCCGGGGTCGGTGACCGCGGCGAACTGCGAGCCGTTGCCACCGGTCTTGTCCCAGAAGTAGTGGAAGGCCGAGAGCGTCTCGATCGTCCCACCCGACTTCGAGGAGACGACGAACAGCGTCTTGTCGATCGGGATCGCCGCCTCGACGTCGCGCACGGCGTCGGCGTCGGTGGAGTCGAGGACGTGCAGGATCAACCCGTCCTCGTGGGTGCCGAACGAGCGGCGGAAGACCTCGGGCGCCAGCGACGACCCGCCCATGCCGAGGACGACGGCCTCGGTGAGGCCGTCGGCGCGGGCCTGCGCGGTGAAGGCGTGCAGCTCGTCGACCTCGGCCAGCAGGCGGTCGTGGACGTCGAGCCACCCGAGGCGGTTGGCCACCTCGGGCTGGCCCGCGGGACCCCAGAGGGTGTCGTCCTTGGCGA
Organism: Baekduia sp.; assembly: GCA_036518975.1. Taxonomy (GTDB): domain Bacteria; phylum Actinomycetota; class Thermoleophilia; order Solirubrobacterales; family Solirubrobacteraceae; genus Baekduia. Next base: position 18,820 of record DATDMD010000184.1, on the reverse strand, counting down.
AGACCCGCTCGGCGACCCGGTCCTCGACGGCGCGCTTGAGGCGCGCGTCGATCGCCGGCGCGTAGGCCTCCGGGATCGACGCGCTGACGCCGGCGAGCGGCTTCGTGGTCACGCGATGGCCTTCCGCTTGGACACGATGCCCTCCAGCAGCTTCTCCATCGGCGTGACGAACGCGTCGACGCCGTCGCGCAGGAGCTTGTCGGTGACGTCGGTCATGTCGATGCCGGCGTCGGCCAGGGCCTTCAGGTCGTCGGTCGGGTCGATCGTGACCGTCGGCTCGGTGACCTCGCTGTGGTCGGCGGCGGCCTCCAGCGTGGCGACCGGCATCGTGTTGACGGTCTCCGGCCCCGCGAGCCCGTCGACGTACAGCGTGTCCGGGTACTTGGGGTTCTTGACCCCGGTCGACGCCCACAGCGGGCGCTGCACCGGCGCGCCGGCCTCGGCGAGCTTCTTGAAGCGGTCGCCCTCGAAGACGTTCATGTAGGACTGGTAGGCGCGGCGGGCGTTGGCCAGGCCGGCCTTGCCCTGCAGGTCCTCGCGGCCCAGCGCTTCGAGGCGCTTGTCGACCTCGGTGTCGACGCGCGAGACGAAGAACGACGCGACCGAGTGGATGTCGTCCACCGGCTTGCCCTCGTCGAGCCGGCGCTCCAACCCCTTCAGGAACGCCTCGATGACCTTGTCGTACTGCTCGACCTTGAACAGCAGCGTGATGTTGATGTTGAGGCCCTGGTAGAGGGACTCCTCGATCGCGGGCAGGCCCTCGTCGGTGCCCGGGATCTTGATCATCAGGTTGGGGCGGTCGACGCGGCCCCAGTACTCCTGGGCCTGCGCGATCGTCTTGTCGGTGTCGAACGCGAGGTCCGGGTCGACCTCGAGCGAGACGAAGCCGTCGTGGTGCCGGGTCTCGTCGTAGACCGTGCGCAGGACGTCGGCGGCCTCCTGCACGTCGCGGATCGCGACGGCCTGGTAGATCGTCCGCGCGTCGGCGTTCTCGGCGACGAGCTGCTGGATCTGCTCGTCGTAGTGGTCGCTCCCCAGGATCGCCTTCTCGAAGATCGCGGGGTTGGAGGTCATCCCGCGCAGGGAGTCCTCGCGGACGAGGCGGGCGAGCTCACCGCCCTCGACCAGACCACGCTCGATCTGGTCCAGCCAGATGCTCGTGCCCAGCGCGGTGAGCCGCGCGAGGCGCTCGTTGACGGATGGTGCGTTGCTCATGGTGCTGCCTCCTGGGATATCGCTCTCGATCGATCCTACGACCGGGTCAGCGGCAATTGCCGTTTCCCGCTTCGCGGGAGTTAGCAGAGGCAACCCCGGATTTCACGAGTTGAGTACCTCCTGACCAGCCAACAGGGCCGCTCCGCGCACCCCGGCCTTGGGGCCGTAGCGCGCCAGACGGATCTCCGTGCGGGTACCCACGCCGGGCAGCACGAAGCGCCGCGCGACCGCGCGCGCGGGCTCGATCAGGAGCTCGCCCGCCGCGCTGACGCCGCCGCCGATGACGATCTGCTCCGGGTCGAAGATGTTGATGGCGTTGGCGATGCCCACGCCCAGGCGCTCTCCGAGGATGTGGATGGCCTCCAGGGCGCTGGCATCCCCGGCGCGGGCCGCGGTCACCACGGCCGGTCCGTCCGGAAACCCACGGTCACGTCCCAGCGCGTCGAGCGCGCGGCCCGCCGCGAGCCGCTCCAGCGACCCGGGCTGCGGCGAGTGGTCGTGGTGCGCCGGCGCGCCGTCGGTCAGCTCCGCGCCGATCAGCGTGTGGCCCAGCTCGGCGGCGCCGCCGGTCGCGCCGCGGAAGATCCGGCCGCCGATGACGATCCCGCCGCCGACGCCGGTGCCGATCGTGAAGAGCACGAGCGACTGGGCGAGCAGGTGGAGGTCGTCGTCGTGGGCCTCCGCGAGCGCGGCGACCGTCGCGTCGTTGTCCACGAACACGGGCATCTTCAGGCGCTCGGTGAGGATGCGCCGCAGCGGCACGTCCTGCAAGGGGACGTTGACCGAGTGGCGCGCGGTCCCGGTGGCGAAGTCGATGACCGACGGGACGCCGATGCCGACCGCGTCGGCGGGCCCGGCATCGGTGATGACCGCGGCGAGCTGGTCGATCAGCGAGGCGGAGTCCGAGAGGACGGTCGGTTGGAGGATCGGCTCCGAGAGCGTGTGCCCCTCGAGCACGGCGACGGAGACCTTCGTGCCGCCCACGTCAACCCCGATGAAACGCTGCGCCATGTCCCCGCACCTTCTCACGCCGACCGGAACGTCCGCGTGCAGGCTATTGTCGCCGCGGATGCCGTCCTCTCCGCCCGCCGACGACCAGAGCCTGGTCGAGCGCGCGCGCTCAGGGGACGAGGACGCGTACGCGGTCCTGGTACGCCGCTACTCGCCGATGTTGATGCGGTTGGCCCGCATGTACGTGCCGACCGACGCGCTCGCCGAGGACGTGGTCCAGGAGACGTGGGTCGCGGTCCTGCGCGGGCTCGACCGCTTCGAGGGCCGGTCGTCGTTCAAGACCTGGCTGTTCCGGATCCTCGTCAACCGCGCCAAGACGCGCGGCGTGCGCGAGCACCGGTCGATCCCGTTCGCCTCGGTCGGCACGGGCGAGGGCGGCGAGGGCTACGAGGACGGCGACGGCCCCACCGTCGACCCATCGCGGTTCACCAGCGAGGGCGCGTGGACGACCGCGCCGCGCGACTGGCACGACGACCCGGAGCTGTCGCTGGAGAGCGAGGAGGCGCTGCGGATCGCGCGCGAGGCGATCGCCGAGCTGCCCGAGCGCCAGCGCATCGTGATCACCCTGCGCGACCTCGAAGGGCTGTCGTCGGACGAGGTGCGCAACGTCTTGGACGTCACCGAGACGAACCAACGGGTCCTCCTGCACCGAGCCCGCGCGAAGGTGCGCAAGGCGCTGGAGGACTGGGTCGCCGCATGAGCTCCTCAACCTCCCTCACCTGCCGCGAGTTCGTCGAGCTCGTCACCGACTACTTCGAAGGCGTGCTGCCCGCCGCCGAGCGCGCCCGGTTCGAGGGGCACATCGGCTGCTGCGACTGGTGCACGTCCTACATGGGCCAGATGCGCGAGACGCTCGTCGTCGTCGGCCACATCGACCCCGAAGGGCTCGACCCGCGCGTCGAGGACGAGTTCCTGGCCGTGTTCCGCGAGTGGAAGGCCGGGGGCGGCGGGTGAGCGAGGTGCGCGAGGTCGACGTGGTGGTCCTCGGCGCCGGCCCCGCAGGCGAGGTGATCGCCGGCCGGCTGGGTGGCCGCGACGTCGAGGTGGCGATCGTCGAGGACCGCCTGGTCGGCGGCGAGTGCTCGTTCTGGGCGTGCATGCCGTCCAAGGCGCTGCTGCGCCCGGCGCAGGCGCTGGCCGAGGCGCGTCGCGTCCCGGGCGCGCGCGAGGCGATCACGGGCCCGCTGGACGTCGAGGCCGTGCTGCAGCGCCGGACCGAGGTCGTCCACGGCTGGGACGACAGCTCGCAGCTGCCGTGGCTGGAGCAGCGCGGCGTGCTGCTGTTCCGCGGCCACGGCCACCTCGCCGGCGAGCGCGTGGTGCACGTTGGCGATGTCATCCTGCGGGCGCGGCGCGCGGTCGTCGTGGCGGTCGGGACGGCGCCGGCGATCCCGCCGATCGACGGCCTGCGCGAGGTCGACCCGTGGACCAACCGCGACGCGTCGCAGGTCCGCGACGTGCCGGCGTCGCTGATCGTGATCGGCGGCGGGCCGGTCGGCTGCGAGCTGGCGCAGGCGTTCGCGACGCTCGGCGCGCGGGTCACGCTGCTGGAGCGCGAGGGCCACCTGCTCGAACGCGAAGAGCCGTTCGCGGCGGACCTCGTGGCCGAGGGGCTGGCGCGCGCCGGGGTCGACGTCAAGTGCGACGTGTCGGCGACGCGGGTCGCGCGCGACGCCGCGTCGGGGCGCGTGACCATGGAGACGTCGTCGCACGGGACGATCGAGGCGGACGAGATCCTGGTGGCCTCGGGCCGCCGGTACCTCACCGAGGACCTGGGGCTGGAGGCGGTCGGCGTCGCCGTGTCGACCGACCCGCCCGGACCCGTCGAGGTCGGCGACGACCTGCGCGTCGCGGGGCACGACTGGCTGTACGTCGTCGGCGACGCCAACGGGCGCGCGCTGCTCACGCACGAGGGCAAGCACCAGGCGCGCATGGCGGCCGACCAGATCTGCGGGGACGCGGACGCGCGGGTGCGCGACACCGGCCCCCCGCCGCGCGTGACGTTCACCGAGCCGCAGGTCGCGGCAGTCGGCCACACGGAGGCGAGCGCGCGCGAGGCCGGGCTGCGGGTGCGCGTGGTCGACGTGCCGACCGACGGCACGGCGGGCGCGTCGTTCCACGGCAAGGGCGCGGGCGGCACGTCGCGCATCGTGGTCGACGAGGACCGCCGCGTGATCGTGGGCGCGACGTTCGTCGGCGCGGACGTCGCCGAGTGGCTGCACGCCGCGACGATCGCGGTCGTTGTCGCCGTCCCGCTCGACGACCTCTGGCACGCCATCCCGGCGTTCCCGACGCGCAGCGAGGTCTGGCTGAACCTGCTGCAGGCCTACGGGCTGTAGACACCTGCCAGCCGACAGCGGATCGCCGTTGCGCACGCCGCGCACGCGCGCTACGCTGCCCGGCCACATGCGGTACCTCCTTCGAGTAGCGATCACCAGCGCCCCTTAGCGGCCCGCGGACAGCGGGTCCGGCGACTGGCCGTCCTCGCTCTCACTCGAATCGCCCTCGGAGGTACCCGATGTCCTTGTTGTCGTTCGCCGGCGACGTGCGGACCGCGTCCAACACGTTCCGCCCGTTCCGTCCCGACCCCGTCCAGCCGGACGCCCTGCGCGCGGCGCTGGAGCGTGCCCGGCTCGCCACGTGGCGGCTCGTCACGGTCACCGATCCCACGATGCGGCTCGCGATCCGCGACGCGCACCTGCCGCACTGGCGCCGCTACCTGGCCGAGACCGGCGGCGCCCGGATCCTCGCCGCCGACGCGCCGGCCCGGCAGGCGCGCGACCTGCGCGTCGCCGACGCGTTCGCGCTCTCGCTGCACGAGGCGCCGGTCCACCTCGTCCTGCTCGGCCGCACGTCCGGCTCGCTGCGCACGACCGCGCTGAGCGACCTGGCCGACGGCCTGCGCGCCGAGGGCATGGACGCCGCGCCGGTCCCGTGCGCCGCGCAGTGCGCCGGCGAGATCGGGACGCTGCTGGGACTGGACGACGGCCTCGTCGTCTCCGGCGTCCTCGCGGCGCGGCCGGTGCGATGAAGGCTCATCGCCGATCGATCGTGGCGGGCGCCGCGGCAGGCGGTGGCAGGCGATGAGCGACGCCCGGCGGCAGATCTCGGCCGCGCCGCCCGCCGCGGCGGCGCGCCTGCGGGACGTCGCGAGCTCGCCCGTGCGCGAGATCCTCGCGCTGACCCAGCGGCCGGGCGTGATCTCGTTCGCCGGCGGCCTGCCGGCGCCCGAGCTGTTCGACGCGCCCGGCCTGCGCGAGGCGTTCGCCGCCGCGCTGGCCGACGGCGCCTACGGGCGCACGCTCCAGTATTCGACGACCGAGGGCGACCCGGCGCTGCGCGCGGCGATCGCCGCGCGGATGGGGTCGCGCGGCCTGCCGACCGCGCCCGACGACGTCCTGATCACGTCGGGCTCGCAGCAGGCGCTGACGCTCATCGCCGCGGTCCTGATCGAGCCGGGGGACACGGTCCTGGTCGAGGAGCCGTCCTACCTCGCGGCACTCCAGTGCTTCCAGATGGCGGGCGCGCGCGTCGTGCCGGTGCCGTGCGACGACGACGGCCTGGATCCCGAGGCGATCCCGGCGCTCGTGCGCCGCGAGCGGCCCAAGCTGCTGTACACGGTCCCGACGTTCCACAACCCGACCGGCCGGACGCTGCCGCTGGAGCGCCGCCGCGCGCTGGCCGCCGCCGCGGCGCGGGTCGGCCTGTGGATCGTCGAGGACGACCCGTACGGCGAGCTGCGCTACCGCGGCGAGCCGGTCGCGCACGTCGCGTCTCTGCCGGGCGCCGAGGACCGGACGATCGCGCTGTCGACGTTGTCGAAGGTGTTGGTCCCGGGCCTGCGGATCGGCTGGCTGCGCGCGCCCGCCGCGCTGCGCCGCGCGCTGGTCGTCGCCAAGCAGGCGGCCGACCTGCACACGTCGACGATCGACCAGGCGGCCGCCGCGCACTGGCTGCAGGCGTGCGACCTCGACGCGCACATCGCGGGCCTGCGCGCGGTCTACGCGCCGCGCTGCGACGCGCTCCTCGGCGCGCTGGGCGAGACGCTGCCGGAGGGCTCGCGCTGGACGCGTCCGGACGGCGGCATGTTCGTGTGGGTCCGGCTGCCGGACGGGTGGGACGCCGACGTCCTCCTGAAGGCGGCGCTGGAGCGCGAGGTCGCCTTCGTCCCCGGCTGGCCGTTCTTCCCCCAGCAGCCCGACCGCGCGACGCTGCGCCTGTCGTTCACGACGCACACCGAGGCCGAGATCGCGACGGGCTTGAGGCGCCTGCGGTCAGCGGTGGTGGACAGCCGCCGCTGAGCCCGTCACGCTTCAGCGGCGAGATGAACGCCGCCGCAGCAGACGAGCCGCAGCCGCTGGAGGGCATCGCCGAGGCCGACGCGCACCTCGGGCGCGAGGTGCCGCTGCCGCAGGCGGCGCTGCCCTTGACGCGCTGGGTCGAGGTGTACGCCTGCGGCCCGAGCGCGGTCGAGGTCGCCTGGAACCTGGACGACACGCGGCCGGGCCGGCCGGGGCGCGTGTCGCTGTACGCGGGGGCGCACGAGCCGCCGGCGCGCAGGCTGGCCGGCGTCACCGAGCCGGCGCCGGTCGCCGAGGGCGTCACGCACCGCCAGGCGCCGCTGGAGGAGGCACAGCCGTCGCTGCGCCCGGTCCACGAGCTGTCCTGGAGCAGGGACGGCCTGCACCTGCGCCTCACCGGGCAGGGCCCGTGGACGATCGGCGCGCTGCTGGCCATCGCGCACAGCGTCGGCTGACGCCCTCGCTATATAGGCTCCGCGGCCATGGCCCAGACCTCCGGACCTGATCGCAACCTGGCGCTCGAGCTCGTGCGCACGACCGAGGCGGCGGCGCTGGCCGCGGCGCGCATGGTCGGCCGCGGCGACAAGATCGGCGCCGACCAGGCCGCCGTGGACGCGATGCGCCTCGTGCTCGGCACCGTGTCGATGGACGGCGTCGTCGTCATCGGCGAGGGCGAGAAGGACGAGGCGCCGATGCTCTACAACGGCGAGAGCATCGGCGACGGCTCGCCGCCGCAGGTCGACATCGCCGTCGACCCGCTGGAGGGCACGACGCTGGCGGCCAAGGGCATGCCGAGCGCGCTCGCGGTCATCGCGCTGTCCGAGCGCGGGTCGATGTTCAACCCGGGCCCGATCGTCTACATGGAGAAGCTCGCCGGCGCCGAGGACGTCGCCGACCTGCTCGACCTCGACCGGCCGCTGACCAAGACCATCGAGCTGGTCGCCGAGCGCCGCGGGGTCGAGGTCGGCGACATCGTGATCGTCGCGCTCGAGCGCCCGCGCCACGAGGAGGTCCTGGAGGCCGTGCGCGACATCGGCGCGCGCGTCCGGCTCATCCAGCACGGCGACGTGTCGGCGTCGATGCTCGCGGTCTCCGACCGGTCGCCGGTCGACCTGCTGTGGGGGATCGGCGGCACGCCGGAGGGCGTCATCTCCGCGGCGGCCATCAAGTGCCTGGGCGGCGGGCTGGTCGGCAAGCTCTGGCCGCGCGACGACGAGGAGCGAAAGGCCGCGATCGACGCGGGCTACGACCTGGACCGGCAGCTCACCCAGGACGACCTCGTCAGGGGCGACGACTGCTTCTTCGCGGCGACGGGCGTCACCGACGGCGACGTCCTGCAGGGCGTGCGCTATCAGGGCGCGCGCAGCGCGACGACCGAGTCCCTCGTGATGCGCTCGCGGTCCGGCACGGTGCGCCGGATCTCCGCCCGGCACGACCGCACGAAGCTGCGCGCGCTGGTCAGCGAGCGCTACGGCTGAGACTGACGGCGGCGGAACCGGCCCGTGACGGACGGGTCCAGCTCGCGCCGCGCCAGCCGGCGCAGGAACCCGTACGTGATGATCACGTGGATCCGCGACTGGGTGTTGGTGTACAAGAACCGCCCCAGCCGCGACGCGATCGCCGGGTAGAAGTTCGCGACCTCGACCTCGACGTTGATGCGCTGCTGGCCCGGCGCGTGCGGCTCCAGGCGGCGCACGTCGATCTCGAGGTAGCCGTCGCCGTGGTGGCCCCGGCCGGCGACGAGGAACCCCTTCTCGATCCGCCAGCGCACGACGCCGCGGTCGCCGCTGATCTCGTACTCCGGCGCCTGGAAGGTGAGCAACTTGAAGGGTTTGATGAGAAAGCAGACGTAGCGCTCGCCCGCGGTGTAGTACACGCGGATGAAGCCGAACGTCACGTACGTCAGATACGACCAGTAGGTGCGCGCCAGCCGCTCCAGCGTCTCGGGCGTCCAGAGCTGGCCGAACAGCTTGTCGGGCAGGTCGATGTCCGCCGCCTGGACCGAGCGCACGGCGCCGGTCGCGTCGATCGTGGTGTCGTCGGTCGGGTCGCGCACGATCACGCCGGCCAGCGCGCGAGCGCCGCCCATGCGGCGGATCAGGATGTCGGCGAGGCGCGCGGCGAGCGCCAGCGCGGCGATGACGATCAGGGGTAGGACCATGCGGCTCCGGGCCGCAACTTACCCCGCCGGCACGAAGGGGTACGCGCCGAGCCGTCCTGGCCGATGAACCCGAAAGCGCGCGCCGACGTACCCCGTCCGGTGCGCGCGGAAGACTCGACGACCTGTTGAACGTCCTGCGCGTTCGATCCACAAGGGGAAATGACCACCGATCTCGCCATCAAGGATGTCGCGGAGCGGACCGGCATCGCCGCCGGGACCATCCGCATGTGGGAGCAGCGCTACGGCTTCCCGCTTCCTGGCCGCAACGCGTCGGGCTACCGCCGCTACACCGAGGACGACGTCGAGGCGCTGCGCAAGGTGCTGGCGCTGCGCCACCGCGGGCTGTCCGTGCCGGCCGCGATCTCGCGCGCGCAGGACACGGGCGGGCCGTCCGACCATCCGTCGATCTACGCCGCGGTCGCCGCGCAGGACGTCGGCGCGCGCCCGCAGACGCTGAAGAAGTCGACGCTGGTCGCGCTGTCGAAGGCGATCGAGCACGAGGCGCTGGCGCTGGCCGCCGCGCCGGTCGTCTTCGGCTCCTTCCAGCAGGAGCGCTTCTACCGGCCCGTCGAGCGGCGCTACCGGCGGCTGGCGCTGCACGCCGACGCGGCGGCGGTCTTCGCGGACTTCGCGGGCGGCGTCCGGCATCCGCGCGGCGCGCCGGTCGAGATCCCGATCGGGATGGACGACGTGCTCGGCAACGAGTGGGCCGTCGTGATCGACGCGCCCGGCTACGCGGCGTGCCTGCTGGCGTGGGAGCAGCCGGAGCTGACCGAGCCGGGCGGGCCGCGGGACGGCGACCGGCTGTTCGAGGCGATCTGGACGATCGACGCCGAGGCCACGCGCCGCGCCGCGCAGGTGGCGGCACGGCTGGCGGGGCGGGCCGACCCGCCGTTCGGCGAGCGGCTGGAGGAGCTGCTGGCCGACCGGCCGCTGGCGCTCGAGGAGCCCGCGCCGGCGCTCACGGCGCTGACCAACCGGATGGTCGCCTACCTCGAGGCGGCGTCGCGGGAGTAGCCGGAGCTACACCGGCTCGAGCGTGACCTCGCTGCCGGCCGGCAGGTCGCCGGCGCCGCGCTCGACGATCGCCAGCGCCTCGGCGCCGAGCAGCGAGGAGAGGACGTGCGAGGCCTGCGGGCCGGTCGGCTCGACGGTGCCGTCGGGGCGGCGGCGGACGCGGACGCACTCGTCGCGGTCCTCGTTGCGGGCGACGGGGACGGCGAGCCGGGCGGTGGTGCGCGGGACGGTGGCGTCGGCGCCCTGGAGCGCGTTGAGCGCGGGGCGCGCGAAGAGCAGGAACGTGACGTAGGCCGAGACGGGGTTGCCGGGCAGGCCGAAGACGAGCTGGGCGCCGCGGTGGCCGAGCCAGGTCGGCTTGCCGGGGCGCAGCGCGACGCGCCACAGCAGCTCCTCGACGCCGAGCTCGGCGAGCGCGGCCTTGACGTGGTCGTGGGGGCCGACCGACACGCCGCCGGAGAGGACGAGGACGTCGGCGACGTCGAGCGCCTCGGCGATCACGGCGCGCGTCGCCTCGGGGTCGTCGGCGGCGTGGCCGCGGCCCACGACCTCGGCGCCGGCGCGGAGGGCCAGGCCGGCGAGCGTGGGGCCGTTGGAGTCGTGGATCTGGCCGGGCTGGAGGGGCGCGCCGGCCTCGACGAGCTCGTCACCGGTCGTGATGACGGCCAGGCGCGGGCGGGGCGCGGCGAGCACGCCCTGGCGGCCGGCGCCGATCGCGATGCCGAGCTCGGCCGGGCCGATCCGGGTCCCGCGGGTCAGGACGGTCGCGCCCGCGCGGAGGTCGTCGCCGGGGTCGCGGACGTTGCGGCCGGGCGCGACGGCCTCGTTCAGCGTGACCGCGTCGTCGCCGTCGACGTCCACGAGCTCCACCTGCAGGACGCCGTCGGCGCCGGCGGGCAGCGCGGCACCGGTCGAGATCCGGACGGCCTCGCCCTCGACGATGGTGGCCCCGTACGGCGCGCCGGCGCGCGACTCGCCCGCGATCCGCAGGCGCTGGCCGGACTGGCCGGCGCGGACCGCGAAGCCGTCCATCGCCGAGTTCGCGAACGCCGGGACGTCGTGCGCGGCGGTCACGTCCTCGGCGAGGACGAGGCCGAGCGCGTCGGCGACGGGGACGTTCACGGGGGTGAGAGGTTGGACCGCGCGCAGCAGGGTGGCGCGGGCCTCGTCGATCGACGGCAGCTGGGACACGTCGAGCATTGTGCCCGTCCCGGCCGTTGGTACAGGTTCTTCAGGTTCTCTACGCGATCGCGGTCGATTCGTCAGGTTGTGGTGCAAAGATGCGCGCTCCATGGACGGAGTCGGACACCACGGTCGCCGGCCGCGACCGGTCGCGGATGCACCTGCGCTCGATGCGGCGGACGTCGCGAAGGGCTGGCTGCTCGCGCTGGTCGCCGACGCGCCGCTGGCCGCCGCGGGCGCCGTGCCCGCCGCCGAGCTCGCGAGGGGTGGCCCGGCGCTGTGCGGCGGGGTCCTGGCCGCGCTGGCGTCCGACGCGGAGCTGGAGCGGCTCGTGGCGGGCGACGGCCGCGCACCGCTGGGCGCATCCGCGGCGCGGCTGACCGGCGCGCGGACGCCGGGCGCGCTGATGGCCGGCGTCGAGGCGCTGCGGGCCGTGACGTGGCGCGCGCTGCGCGCCGAGCTGCGCGATCCGGTGCCGGAGCTGATCGCGGATCTGGCGGACCGCCTGTCGTACGTGTGCGCGCGGGTCGTCGAGGTGTCGCTGACCGCGGGGATGGGCGCCGAGGCGCCGGGCCGTGGCGGCGGGCCGCTGGCCGAGGCGCTGGCGTCCACGGGCGTGGTGCCGCAGCCCGGCGGTCGCGTCCCGGGCGCCGAGGACTTCGCCGGCCCGGTCCCTGGTGGGCGCGGGGGCGCCGACCCGTTCGGCGGCGACGACCCGCTGGCCGAGGCCGCACGCCGCGCCGCGGCGCGCTTCGGCGCACAGACCGAGCACGACGAGCCGATGGCGCCGCCTCCCGCCGGGGTCAACGTGGTGGACATGCCCGCGGCACCCGACAGCGCCGACCCGCTGTCGTCGCTGGCCGAGGAGCTGGCCGCCGCCCCGCCGCCGCCTCTGGACGACGCGTTGTACGCGCCGGCGCCCGACGCGCCGACCGTCACCCGGCTGCACCCGGTCGACACGACCTGGGAGGACCAGAAGGACGTCGGCCCGCCCTGGCTGGCGGCGATCGCCCGCCGGCTGGAGCGCCGCGAGCAGGACGGCCGTCCCTTCGCGGTCTTCGTGGTGGAGATCGACGACCTCGAACGCCTGCTCTCCGCCCAGACCGGCCGCGAGGTCGCGATCGCGCTGGAGACCGCCGAACGCGGCCTGACGGCCGAACTCGCACCCGCCGACCTCGTGATCCGCGAACGCCTCGGCCGCTGGTGGCTGACCAGCCCTGACCGCGACACAACAACCGCCCGCGACCTCGGAACCCGCGTAGCAACCGCGATCGCACACGCCGAGCTGGGCGGAGCACCTCTGTCAGCCTCCATCGGCCTCGCGGTCTGCCCGTCCGACGCGGACACGCTCGAGACGCTGGCGGGCCGGGCGGACGAGGCGATGTTCGCCGCCCGCGCAGCGGGCGTGCCGCTGGCGTAGGGGGCGCGCCGGAGCGGGTGCGCTGCACCCGGCGCTCCTCCAGCGTCGCGGCGGACTCGGCTGGCGACTCGCCGGCGCTGTCGCAGTGGCGCGGGCGGTGCACTGCACTCGCCCGCTCCGGGCCGGCGACCGCTGCTCCGGCGCTCGCGATGGCACTGCCCAGCGCTCGACCGCTCCGGGCCGGCGACCGCTGCTCCGGCGCCGGTGGTGCACTGCTCAGCGCTCGGCCGCTCCGGGCCGGCGACCGCTGCTCCGGCGCCGGTGGTGCACTGCTCAGCGCTCGATCGCTCCGGGCCGGCCAGCCGCTGCGCTGGCGTGGCTGGCGAGCAGTGCGGGACGGGGCTGGTTCCGCGGGCGGGGTCTGCTTCGCACCTAGGGTGTGAGGTCGCTAGGGCGGCGCCGCCGTGATCGGTGTGGCTCGTCCTGGTTGGTGCTTCCGGGGCGAGTTCGGGGCCGAATTGGTTCGATCGCGTCGAACCCGCGTATATGGCGGCCTTCACGCGATCCGTCTTCGCGCGCGAGGCGCATGTCGTATGACACGGACCGCGAGGAACTCTGCGGCTCAGGCGATCCGGGTCACTTTGAGCTCCAAATACGAGCTCGAAGTGACCCGGACCCGGCGGGGCGAAGGTCCATGTCGTTTCGAGCGTCCATATGACGTCCGAACCGACACGGACCTCGGCGCGGCGAGGATTCGCCTCCGGACGACGGTCCAAGTCGTCTCACCCCCGATATGCGGGGGTCAGACGACTCAGACCTCAGCGTCCCGGCGATGCGAGCCCGAAACGCCCGCCCCAGGACGGCCGAGCCACACCGCCAGCGCCGGCATCGCCGCTACTGCCTCACGCCCTAGGTGAGGACGGACGACGCACCGCGGCACGACGGCGGACCGCACTGCTCGCCAACGACGCTGGCGCCGCCCGGCACGCGGCCCGGAGGCTGAGGTGCGCCGGCTGCGTTGCGCTGCGCGCCAACGACGCTGGCGCTGCCCGGTACGCGGCCCGGAGGCTGAAGTGCGCTGGCCGCAGTGCGCTGCGCGCCAGCGACGTTGGCGCCGCCCGGTACGGCGCCAGGAGGCTTAGAAGCACCGGCCGTGGCGCGGCGGCTCCCGCGCCCCCAAGGAGACGCGCCGCGGCGCCACCGCCGCGCGCGCCAACGGCCCGCCGCGACCCTCAGCCAGCGTCAGCGGCGGCGGCAGCCGTCGCCGGCGCCGCCACCGTCGTGGGCGTCGCCCCCGCCGCCGACCGCACCGTCCCGATGGTCGCCGTCGCCGTCACGCCCAGCGCCGCTGCCGTCGCAGCTGTCAGGTCGTAGCTCGTCCCGCGACGGAAGGGGCCGCGGTCGATCACCGGCACGGTCACGGTTGCGCCGTTGTTGTAGAGGTCGACCAGGGTTCCGCAGGGCAGCGTCTTGTTCGCGACGCCCAGCGTCGCCTTCCGCAACCGTGCTCCGCACGCGGTCTTCTTGCCGTAGAAGCCGGGTCCGTACCACGTCACCTTCGTGCGGCGGTACATCGTCAGCGCACGGCCCTCGACCACGGTCCCGCTCGGCACGACCGCACGCGTCGCGGTCGATGCCGTCGACGCCGGCACGGCCCGCAGCGTCGTCTTCAACGCGTGGTCCGCCTTGAAGCTCGCCGCGAACGTCCCGTTCGCCGCGACGACCGCGGTCGCGACCGTCATCCACCCGGCGACCGGGTCAACTCGCTGGACCGCGATCCCGTCCCCAGCCCCCGTCCCGGCCACCGTCCCGCTCACGGTCACCATGTCCCCGACCAACTCGCCCACGGGCGCGGTCAGCGTCGAGCCGTCGGCGAAGACCGTCGGCGCGTCGGGGTCGGTGAAGCTCAGCCCGCCAGGTGACGCGGCGGGGGCAGGCGCGGGCGCAGGGTCCGCGCAGGCGGCACCAGGCAACGCGAACAGGAGGGCGCACAGCGCGGCGCCCGCGGCAGCAGTAGTCGTCTTCGGCAAAGCTCGTAGGTCCTCATCCAACGGCCTACGGGGTTAGCTGGCGGGCTCGCGCCGGATGACGGCGCTACAGGCCAAAGGATGCGCCCGATTCGCCCCGGTGGCGTCCCGAACCGCGAACGCCACAGGTGGTTCCCCCGCTCCACGTGCCCGAGGTGGCACATGAACTCGGCTGACGGCGCGGGAGCATAACAACGCCGACCCCGGCGCGCCAACCGGCGTTCGGCAGGAATCTGGGTGCGCGGCCAGAACAACGGCCGTTGGCAAGGGCCGGCGATGCGGCTCTTCCGGTCAATCAGACAACCGACTTCCGGAGAACAATGATCATCAGGGCAGGGATGGTGGCCGCGTTGGCGGCCACGTTGGTGCTGAGCGCGGTGGGGGCCGCCTCCGCCGACACCTACACCGTGCGCGGATGCGCCGCGGGGTGGGAGGCGCACGCCGACACCGGCGCCGCCGCGACCGACGCGTGCGCCACCGGCGGCGGCCTCACGGCCCAGCTCGTGGGCCCGGGTCCGTGGGACGGCGGCACGTTCGCCTACCACCGCTTCACCGCGCCGGCCGGGACGCGGATCGCCCGGGTGACGCTCGGCCGCGCCACGCAGGGCATGCCGGTCGGGAGCGTCCGCACGTTCTCCTACACGTTGAGCGCGGACGGCAAGACCATCGAGGCCTGCGCGCCCGGCCCGACCGACACGTGCACCGGCAACCTCGCCGGGCCGCTCGACGCGGTCGGCCTCGACGCCGCCTCCGTCCTCTTCTCGTTCGGCTGCGGGGCCGACGACCCCAACCAGTGCGCGATGGTCAACGGCCAGACGCCGAGCGCGACGATCACCGACCCGCAGGTCGTCCTGCGCGACCCGGCCGCGCCGACCGTCACGTCCAAGACCGTGGCCGACAACGGCGAGAGCAGCGGCCGCATCCGCCTGACCTACAACGCGGCCGACGTCGGCGGCGGCGTCTACCGCACGGTCGTGCGCGTCGACGGCAAGGTCGCCGCGTCCGACCCGGTCGGCGGCGCCTGCGCCGACACCAACCCGTCCGACGACGACCCCTACGAGTTCGGCCAGCCCGCGCCGTGCCCGGCGGCCACCACGCGCGGCGTCGACTTCGACGTCCTCAAGCTGCCGCTCGCCGAGCACGCGGTCGAGGTCGACGTCGAGGACGCCGGCGGCAACGCCACGCCGGTCTACGGCCCCGTCGTCCTGCCCAAGGCCAACGGCGACGTCGCCGGCGGCGGCTCGGGCACCGGCTCCGGCTCCGGCTCGACCACCGGCGTCAGCGGCCAGGCCGCGACCCCGGCGACCGGCAAGGACGCGCGCCTCGACGCGTACTTCGTCAAGAACCACAAGCGCTCCTACACCAACCGCTACGGCAACCGCGTCGTCATCCGCGGCCAGCTGCGCACGAAGGCCGGCAAGGCGGTCGGCAGCGCGCGCCTGGACGTCTACCACGAGGTCGGCGGCAAGCTGCGCAAGCTGACGAAGACCGGTCTGAAGACGCGGCCCGACGGGCGCCTGACGCTCATCCTGCCGCTGAACCTCGACACCCGCCGCATCGTGATCGCCTACCGCGCCTTCCGGCCCGGCCCGATCACGTCGAAGAACACGCTGAAGCTGACCGTGCGCAACAAGCTCGGCCAGATCGTGCAGCGCACGAAGTAGCCGCCGCGGGGGCGCCTGCCTGGGCCTTTACGGCCTGGGCAGGCGCGAAAGTGCCTGCTTGATCGCCTGGCCCCCATAGGCCAGGCCGATCTGGGCCAACTCGCCGACGGCCTGGACCGCGGTGCCGAGCAGGTCGCCGCCGCCCTCCGGGCGCTCCGGCTTGGGCGTCGCCCAGCCCGCCGCCGGCGGGGGCGGGGAGGACGGCGCGGCGGCCGCCTTCTTCGCGGCGCCCGCGGTCGACGCGGCCGCCTTGGGCTTCGCCTTCGCCTTCGTCGTGCCCGCGGTCTTCGCGGGCGCCTTCGCCGTCGCCGCCGGCGCCTTCTTGGCCGCCGGAGCCCGCTTCTTGGCGGTCTTCGCGGCCTCCGTCTCCGGCTTCTCCGTCGCCGCCGTGCTGGCCCGCTTGGCGCTCCGTCGCGTCGGCCGGGCGTTCGGCAGGCTCGTCAACACGTCGCGATCCGCGGGGCTCATACCGCCAGATCCTATGCCCCGCGTCCGTTTGAGAAGAACCTCTCGCGACTCCAGGAAGCGCGGAGCCCCGCCGATGGTCTAGGTCACCCAAGACGAGAAACGAACCAGGACGCGAGGCGTAGTGGCAGTGATGAGGCCGCGCCAATAAGTGTGACGGCGGTCACACACCGTTGCTGCGGCCGAAAACAGCGACTACCCTTGCGACTACGCTCGGACAGTAGCGTCGCTATTGCTGACGCCCGGCTGCGTTCCACAGCGTCCTCCGCACCCGAAAAACCCCCTGCCGGCTCGCCTGGCCGGCGAACTTGAACGGACGTCGATGTCAGTAGTTGAACTTCAGGAACTCGAGGAGATCAAGGGCCTCCTGGCGCGCGGCCAGGTGACCGGCGTGCTGACCTTCGCGGAGATCGCCACGGCGGTGTCCGAGTTGGACCTCGACGAGACGGACGTCGAGGAGCTGCACACCTTCCTCGAGAAGAGCGAGATCGAGCTGGTCGAGGAGATCGACCCTGCCTCGACGGCCGCCAACGAGGTCGAGCGTGCGCCGGACAAGCGCACGCGCCGGAAGACCCAGAAGGCGCTGGACCTGCGCCCGGACATGACCACCGACTCCCTTCAGCTGTTCCTGAAGGACATCGGCAAGGTCCGGCTGCTCACGGCCCAGGAGGAGGTCGATCTCGCCAAGCGCATCGAGCGCGGCGACCTCGACGCCAAGCAGAAGATGGTCGAGTCGAACCTCCGCCTGGTCGTCTCGATCGCCAAGAACTACCGCAACCAGGGCCTGCCGTTCCTGGACCTGATCCAGGAGGGGACGCTCGGCCTGGTCCGCGCGGCAGAGAAGTTCGACTACCGCAAGGGCTTCAAGTTCTCGACCTACGCGACCTGGTGGATCCGCCAGGCGATCGCGCGCGCCCTGGCTGACAAGGCGCGGACGATCCGCATTCCGGTCCACGTGGTCGAGAAGCTCAACAAGATCGGCCGCGCCGAGCGCAAGCTGGTCACCGAGCTGGGCCGCGAGCCCACGGCCGAGGAGATCGCCGAGGTCACCGGGATCGACCCGGAGGAGGTCGACTCGATCAAGCGCTCCGCGCAGGCCCCGGTCTCCCTGGAGAAGCCGGTCGGCGACGAGGAGGAGTCGGAGTTCGGCCAGTTCATCGCCGACGAGCGTGCGGAGTCCCCGTACGAGCGCGCGGCGGAGATCCTGACCAAGGAGGCGCTGCGCGAGGCGCTGGAGAACCTCTCCTACCGCGAGCGCCGCGTCCTCGAGCTCCGCTACGGACTCGGCGGCGAGCACCCGCGCACGCTGGACGAGGTGGGCCGCACGTTCAACGTGACGCGCGAGCGCATCCGCCAGATCGAGAACCAGTCGCTGAAGAAGCTGCAGTCCCTCGCGGAGGCCCAGAAGCTCCGCGATGTGGCCTAACCAGGCCGCCGCGCCCGAACACTCGTAGGACCGTGGAAGGCCCGCCGCCCGGCGGGCCTTTCCGCGTTTCGTCCAGGCGACGCTGAGGACCCTTCACCCGCTCCACGGACGTCCGATCACATGGACGTGTCCTTCGATCTTCACCGCGCCCTGAGCAAGCTCATCGAGATGCACGGCTCCGACCTGCACCTCAAGGTCCCGTCGCAGCCGCTCTGCCGCGTGGATGGCGAGCTCGTGCCGATCCCGGGCGCCGAGCCGCTGGGTGCCGACGACACCGACGGCGCCGTCCGCATGATGCTCGGCGACGACAGCGCCAAGCTCGGCGAGTTCGAGCGCGAGGGCGAGTGCGACTTCGCCTACGCCGTCTCCGGCCTCGCCCGCTTCCGCGTCAACGCGTTCCGCCAGCGCGGCTCGGTCTCGATCGTCCTGCGCGCGATCCCCTACGGGATCAAGACGATCGAGGAGCTCGACCTCCCGCCGGTCATCCGCGA
Organism: Baekduia sp.; assembly: GCA_036518975.1. Taxonomy (GTDB): domain Bacteria; phylum Actinomycetota; class Thermoleophilia; order Solirubrobacterales; family Solirubrobacteraceae; genus Baekduia. The sequence continues at coordinate 500 of DATDMD010000184.1, read as the reverse complement.
GCTCGCGGAGGAGGAGCGCGGCATCGTCCTGCTGACCGGCACCACCGGCTCCGGCAAGTCGACGACGCTCGCGTCGATGATCGACCACATCAACTCGACCCGGGCGCGTCACGTCGTGACGATCGAGGACCCGATCGAGTTCCTGCACGTCGACAAGCGCTCGGTCATCAACCAGCGCGAGATCGGCATGGACACCACCGACTTCAAGTCCGCCCTGCGGCGCGTCCTGCGCCAGGACCCGGACGTGATCCTCATCGGCGAGATGCGCGACGAGGAGACGGTCCAGACCGCCCTGAGCGCGGCGGAGACCGGCCACCTCGTCTTCTCGACCGTCCACACCGTGGACGCCGCCGAGACCGTCAACCGCCTGATCGAGTTCTTCCCGCCGCACATGCACAACCAGGTGCGCGCGATGATCGCCGGCACGCTGAAGGGCGCGGTCTCCCAGCGCCTGGTGCCGACGTCCGACGGCAAGGGCCGCGTCGCCGTGTGCGAGGTGC
>DATDMD010000183.1:0-10073 GCA_036518975.1 Baekduia sp. | reverse complement strand
CCTTGCCATCGCTCAGGCAGACATCGCGCGCCTCGCCGGCCACGCCGTTGGCCGGGTCGTAGACGCGCCCACCGGCGATGCGCAGCGTCACGCCGGATCCTCCCCTGTCCGGGCGACCCGCTCGGCGATCGCCACGAGGATCTCCTCATCGCTCGGGCGCGCGGATTGGATCACCGCCCGGAGCGGAACCGGCACACCATCGAGCCGGTGCACGACGCCGGGCCGGTGCACGCCCGCGGCGCCGGTCGTGAACGCGACGCGCGCCGCGTCGGCCGTGGCCGTGCCGCGGCTGTCGACGGACACGATCGGGATCGCGCGCAGGCCAGCGGCGGCCCGCGGCGGCAGGTGCCCGAGCGGATCGGAGCCCACGACGAGCGCCGCGTCGGCGTCGCCGCGCTCCAGCACCGTGGCCGCGCTCAGCTCGCCCGGGCTCGCGCGCGGGTGCCCGGCCGCGAAGCTGACGGCGGCCGGGAAGCCGGTCTGCCAGGCGAGCACGTCCTCGGCGCCGGCGGCGTTGCCCTCGTGGCGGAGCGTCACGGCCACGGCGTGCGTCACGGCGAACAGGTCGCGGACGAGCGCGTGCAGCGCGAGCCCCTCGACGTACCCTGGCACGTGGTGCAGGATCGCGACGTGCGACGCGGCGCGCAGCCGCGCGGCGAGGTCTGCGAGCGGCGCGAGGTCGGCCGCGCGCTCGATCGGCAGCTCGCGGACGTGCGCGCGCAGCGCCGACAGCGCCTCCAGGTCGCGGTCGGCCGGAAGCTCGACGAACGTGTCGGCCGCCGCCGCGGTCGCCGTGCGGCGGTCGTCCACCACGACGAGCGTGCGCCCCGCGTCGGGCAGCCGCAGGCGCTCGAGCAGCCGCGGGTGCGTCGCGACCGGATCCGCGCGCCACACCACGACGACCTCGGCGCGGTCCCGGACCTCGCCCAGCGTCGCCGCGCTCCCCCCGCGCGCCTGGAAGGCGAGCCCGGACGCCCCGTCGAGCAGCGGGCCCGCGGGGTCGATCGCCGCGCCGACCGCCTCCGCCAGCGCCACCGCGGCGCGCTGTGCCTCGCAGCTCGTCTGGCCCAGCCCGTACACGAGCGGCGCGCGGGCGCGGACGAGGATCGCCGCCGCCTCGTCCAGCGCCGCGTCGAGCCCCACCTCGCGGCCGTCGACGCGTGCGGGAGGCGGCCGCGGACCGACGCGCTCGGCGAACCACGCGTCGCCCAGCGGGCACGTGCCGATCAGGCGCTCGAGCCCGTCGCCGTCGTCGACGACGGCCGTGATGTCGTCGCACACCAGCCCGCAGCCGCCGCAGGTCGCGGAGCGCTCGCGCGTGGCGCCGCCGGCAGGCTCAGGCGACGGCATGGGCGGCCGTCCCTTCCACATCCGCTGAGCGCAGCTCCTCGCGCAGCGCTCCCGCGCGCGCTTCGAGCTCGTCGAGCACGGCCGCGGGCGAGCGTCCGGTCGCGACGAGCGTGCAGATCGGCCGGCCGGCCGCGATCCGCTCGCCGGGATGCGGGACGTCGCGGATCCCGCGGGCCGACCAGTCGCGCGTGTCCGGGACCCTCACGTTCGCGGTCGCGTAGAGCACGGCCTTGCCGGCGGCGCGGGCCGGCGCCGCCAGCGAGCGGGCCGTCGCGGCGGGCGGCAGGCGTCCGGCGCACGCCTCGACGTGCGCGGCGAACGAGCGGACGCCGTGCACGGCCTCGATCGACTCCAGCGACGCCACCGGGCGCGGGTTGACCTCCACCACCCACGGCCGCGCGCCGTCCCAGACCACGTCCACGCCGAACACGCCGCGCAGGCCGAACGCGGCGGCGAGGTATGTGCAGACCTCCTGCATGGTCAGCGTCAGCGCGCTCCGCTCGGCCGCCGGCAGGCGCGGCGGCACGACGTCGCCGCACCACGTGAAGCCGCGGGCGCCGAGCGCGCGGCGCCCGACCAGCTGCTCGCTCACGCCCAGCACGACCGCCGAGCGGCCGTCGCCGACCGCCGCCGCCGAGCACGGGCGCCCGGAGATGCGCTCCTGGACGACGACGCCGGCGCCGGCCAGTCTGCCGCCCCGCCACGCGCGCACCCCGCGCCCTCCCCCGCCGCGCACCGGCTTGCGCAGCCAGCGCCGCGCGCGATCGGCCCGCGCCGGCGCGTCGGCCGCCGAGAGCGTGAGCGGATACGCGAAGCCCGCGGCGCGCAGCGAGGCGCCGAGCGCCGCCGGGTCGCGCACGCCGGAGCGCAGCGTCTCGGGCCCGCAGCCAAGCAGCGTGCGCCCCGCGGCGAGCCGGGCGACGAGGTCGGGCCGGTTCTCGAGCCCCGCGCCGTAGACGACGCCGTCCGCCGGGATCCCCTCCGCCGCCTCCACCAGCTTCGCCATCCCGCCGCGCCCGCCGAGGTCGCGCAGGAGCGACACGCTCGGGCACAGCCGCCGCAGGTCGCGGTCCCCGAAGCGGTCCACCGCGAAGACGTCGTAGCCCTGCCGCGTCGCCAGCTCGGCCAGCATGCGCGCGCTGACCGACACGAGGAGGATCACAGCAGGCCCTCCAGCAGCGCGACGAACAGGACGGCGGTCACCACGTCGGCGGTGGTACCCGGGTTGAGCGCGTGGCCGTCGCGCCGCAGCGAGGCGTCGAACGCCCGCAGGGCCGCCCGCCCCGCGGCGTCGCGGACGCCGCCGGCGGCCAGGACGGAGGCCGCGCCGGCCGACACGCGCCCCGCGGCGCCGCGCCCGCGCTTGCGCGCGACGAGTGTGTCGGGGATCACCGCGAGCAGCCCCAGGAACACCTCGACGGTGGCGGCGCGCGCGCCCAGCCCGTCGTCGAGCGCGCGGGCCAGCGCCGGGAGTCCGAGCCCGAACGTCACGGCGTAGCCGGTCGCGTACTCGGCGGCGACCGTGTCGCGCCGCGCGGCCGCCGCCATCGCGTCGCGCAGGGTCACGGTGGGCGCCGTGCGCACGTCGTGCTCGACCGGCTCGTCCAGCCCGGCCGGGCCCGCCGCGCGGATCGCCGCGTAGGCGGAGCGCGCGTCGTCGAGCGTCAAGGCGCCCAGTACTTCGTGCGCTTGTCCGCGCAGTGACCCTCCCAGCAGCGCCGCGCGCGCGAGCGGCGCGAGCAGCAGCGCGATGCCCAGGTTCGTGTTGGTCGGGGTCACGCGACGGGTCGCGCGCACCGCCGCGAGCACGGTGTCGCCGACGCCCCGCTCGGCGGCCCGGCCCAGCTCCGGCCCCAGCGCAACCGCGCTGCGCAGCATGTCCTCGTAGGAGGTGTCGGCGAAGTCGTGGCGGGGCGTGATGTTGCCCGGCTTGTCGGCACTGACCTCGATCAGGCAGGCCAGCTCGGCGGCACCGGCAACCGCCTCCGCGCTCCGGCGGGGTCCCACCGCGGGGTCCGAGCTGCGCCGCCGCGCCTGCTTGACCTCCATTCGCGGCATGGTATAGCTTGTGCCTTCCGGCACAAGTCCGGTGTTTCCCCGCCGTCGTGGCGGTCGCGGCGGCCCAGTCGACGACCACGGAGGAGAGGCACGAGCATGGCGAGTTCCGTGATGGTGGGTGAGTCCCTGGTAGGCGACGGGAACGAGGTGGCCCACATCGATCTCCTGATCGGTCCGAAGGACGGACCGGTGGGCAACGCCTTCGCGGGCGCCCTGCTCAACCAGAAGGAGGGGCACACGAACCTCCTGGCGGTGGTCGCGCCCAACCTGCCCTGCAAGCCCGACACGATCATCGCCAACAAGGTGACGATCAAGGGCGCCACGCAGGCGGTGCAGATGTTCGGGCCGGCCCAGGCGGGGATCGCGCGGGCGGTGGTCGACTCCGTGCGCGACGGGGTCATCCCGAAGGACCGGGTGGACGACCTGTGCGTGATCGTCGGCGTCTTCATCCACTGGGAGGCCACCGACGACAAGAAGATCTTCGACTGGAACTACACGGCGACGAAGGAGTCGATCGCCCGGGCCCTGGCCGGCGAGCCCACCGTGCAGGAGGTCCTCGACGGCGAGGCCGCGGCGCGGCACCCGTTCGCCGGCGGAGTCGAGGCGTAGCCCCCACGCCGGACCGCTCGTGGCGGCCGGGTGAGCCCGTGCTCGAAGGAGCGCGGGCGGTCGTCACGGGCGCGAGCAGCGGCATCGGCGCCGCGATCGCCGCGGCGTTCGGCGACGCCGGCGCGACCGTGCTCGTCACGTACCGCCGCAGCGAGGCCGGCGCGCGCGCGGTCGCGGACGGCATCGAACAACACGGCGCCCGCGCGCTCGTCGCCCGCGCCGATCTTGGCACGCGCGCGGGGTGCGAGGCGCTCGTCGCCGAAGCGCGCGAGCGGCTGGGCGGCCTCGACGTGTGGGTCAACAACGCCGGCGCCGACGTGCTCACCGGGGACGCGGCGGGCTGGGACTGGGAGCGCAAGCTCGACCTGCTGCTGGCCGTCGACCTCAAGGGCACGATCGCGTGCTCGTACGCCGCCGGCGCGGTGATGCGCGAGCAGCCCGGCGGCGGCGCGATCGTGAACATGAGCTGGGACCAGGTCGCGAGCGGCATGGCCGGCACCGACTCCGAGCTCTTCACCGCGGCCAAGGGCGGCGTGCTGGCCTACAGCCGGAGCCTGGCGCGCTCGCTCGCGCCGTCCGTGCGGGTCAACGTCCTGTGCCCGGGCTGGATCGAGACCGCCTTCGGGCAGCAGGCCGACGCCGAGCTCCGGCGCTCGGTGGCGGAGTCCACGCCGCTGCGGCGCTGGGGGACGCCGGCCGACGTGGCCGCGGCGGCGCTGTACCTGGCCTCGCCGGCCGCGGCCTTCGTCACCGGACAGGCGATCAACGTCAACGGTGGCGTCGTGATGTAGCGTGGGCCTGAAGGAGGCGATCGCCGATGGCGACAGAGGAGAAGCTCAAGCCCTACTCCGACGAGGAGGTCGAGGCGAAGATCCTCGAGGACGGCCTCGACGGCTGGTACCTCGAGGGCGAGTGGCTCAGACGGAAGTACAACACCGACGGGTGGCCGAGCACGCTGATGCTCGTCAACGCGGTGGGCTACATCTGCGAGGCGGCGTGGCACCACGCCGACCTGTCGGTCACGTGGGGCAAGGTCTGGGTGAAGCTGACGACGCACTCCAGCGGCGGCATCACCGACAAGGACTTCGCCGTCGCGCGCCGGATCGAGGACGCGGTGCTGTGGCGCCCCGGGCCCGACAGCCCCCTCGAAGGCACGCCGAACAAGTTCGTGTTCAGCAAGGGCGCGCGTTAGAGACGGCTCACCACTCGCGTGTCCGAGCGGCTCCTGTTCGTGACCGGCAAGCTGGCGGCCCCGGCCCTGCGGGACACGCTGGGCCGCGCCGAGCTGCCGTTCGGCTACGACGTGGCGGTCATGAGGATCACGGTGGCCGCGCTCATGACCACCGACTGGATCGCGCGCCGCCTCGACGTGCCCGACGCGGTCACGCGGATCATGATCCCGGGGATGTGCGAGGGCGAGGTGGACGTCCTCAGCGAGCGCTTCGGCGTCCCCGCCGAGAAGGGGCCGGCGGACCTCAAGGCGCTGCCGAGCTGGTTCGGGCAGGCCGACGCGCGCGAGGGCTACGGCGAGCGCGACATCCGCGTGTTCGCCGAGATCAACCACGTCCCGCGCCTGGACCGCGACCGCATCCTCGCGGTGGCCGAGCACTACCGCGACGCGGGCGCGGACGTGATCGACCTCGGGCTCTCGCTCGGCCGCGACTGGCTGCGGGAAGGGCCGCGCGTGATCGCCGACCTGCGCGCCGCCGGCTTCGCGCTGAGCATCGACACGCTGAATCCGGACGAGATCCTGATGGCCGACGCGGCGGGCGTGGACTACGTCCTCAGCCTCAACGGCACGAACCGGCACCTCGCCGAGCGCCTTTCGGCGACGCCGGTGCTGATCCCGGACACGCCCGAGGACCTCGACAGCCTCGACGCGACGATCGCCCATCTGGAGCGGCTCGGCAAGCCGTACCTCGTCGACCCGATCATCGAGCCGATCGGCGCCGGGTTCGCGGCGAGCCTCGGCCGCTACCTCGAGGTCCGCCGGCGCCATCCGGACGCCGAGATGTTCATGGGGATCGGCAACCTCACCGAGCTCACCGAGGCCGACACCACCGGCGTCACCGCGCTGCTGATCGGCTTCTGCCAGGAGGTCGGCATCCGCAACGTGCTGACGACCGAGGTCATCGACTGGGCGCACGGGGCCGTGCGCGAGGCCGTCATCGCCGCGGAGCTCATGCACTTCGCTCAGGCGCGCGGCACGCCGCCGAAGCACATCGACGGCCGGCTGCTCACGGTCCGGGACGAGGAGCTGCGTCCGTACGCGGAGGAGGAGCTGCGCGAGCAGCACGCGCAGGTCACGGACCCCAACTACCGGATCTTCGCCGACGCCGACTGGATCTACGTGTTCAACGCGGACCGCTTCGTCAAGGGCACCGACTTCAACGAGATCTTCGACCAGCTGGGCGTCGACGAGGCGACGCACGCCTTCTACCTCGGCAAGGAGCTGATGAAGGCCACCATCGCCCGCGCCCTGCGCAAGAACTACCGCCAGGAGTCCCCGCTCGACTGGGGCTACATGACGTTCGCCGAGCCGCGCCGCGAGCGCGTGCGGCTCACGGCACAGCGGACGCGACGCGCCGCCGGGGAGGAACCGTGAAGAAGATCCTGATCCAGCTCGACACCGACGAGCATCCGAGCACGTTCGACGCGATCGTCGCCCACGACGCCGGCGTCGACGCGCTGCTCCGGTACGGGGGCATCGAGCCCGGAGTGGTGCGCGGCCTCGTCCAGTCCGCGTTCTTCACCCGCGGGACGGACGACCTGGCCACGCTGGCGGTGTGGGTCGGCGGCTCCAGCGTCGGCGCGGGCGAGGCGGTGCTGGGCGAGGTCGAGAAGGCGTTCTTCGGGCCGTTCCGCGTGTCCGCCATGCTCGACTCCAACGGCTGCAACACGACCGCGGCGACCACGGTCGCGCGGCTCGCCCGCGAGATCGACCTGAAGGGGCGGCGCGTGGTCATCGTGGGCGCGGGCGCCGTCGGCCTGCGCGCGGCCAAGCTCCTCATCGACGAGGGCTGCGAGGTCACGGTGTCGGGGATCCCGGCCGCCCGCTTCGGCGACCAGCCCTACCACCGCGCGCGCGGCCTGACCGTCGCCCAGGAGCGCGGCATGGACGTCGTCGAGCCCGCGGACGACGCGGAGCTCGCGAAGGTGCTCGACGGCGCCACCCTCGTGCTCGCCGCCGGACCCGCGGGCGTCGAGCTGCTGCCCGAGGAGCTGTGGCGCGCGATCGACTCGATCGAGGTCCTGGCGGACTTCAACGCGGCCGAGCCGCTCGGCATCGCGGGCACCGGCGCGCAGGACGACCTGAAGGACTACGACGGCAAGCGCGTGCTCGGCGCCCTGGCGATCGGCGGCCCGAAGATGAAGGTGCACAAGGCGTGCGTGCGGCGGCTGTTCGAATCCAACGACGCGGTCCTGGACGTGGACGGCGTCTACGCGATCGCGAAGGAGCTCGCCTGAGCCGTGACGCCGGCACGCGGTCCGCGGGTCGCCGGGATCGACCCCGGGACGGTCTCCTTCGAGGTCTGCGGGCTCAACGGCGGGCTGCCGCTGCTGGAGGAGAGCTTCGGGTCCGCGGAGCTCGGCGCCGACCCCGCGCCCCTCGTCGACGCGCTCCTCGCCCGCGGCCCGTTCGACCTCGTGCTCGGTCCCGCCGGGTACGGGCTCCCGCTCGTCCCCGCGGCGGAGGTCGGCGAGCGCGAGCTGGCGCTGATGGTCCTCAAGCGGGCCGACGAGCCGGCCGAGCGCCCGGGGATCGCCGGGATGCGCACGATCATCCGGGCCCTGATCGCGGCCGGCATCCCGCTCGTCTTCGGGCCCGGCGCGATCCACCTGCCGACCGTCCCCGACCACCGCAAGTTCAACCGCGTCGACCTCGGGACCGCGGACAAGGTCGCCAGCGCGGCGCTCGGGATCGCCGACCAGTCAGAGCGCCTCGGCATCCCGTACGAGGAGACCCGCTTCGTGATGCTGGAGCTGGGCGGCGGGTTCAGCGCGGCGCTGGCCGTCGACGGCGGGCGGATCGTGGACGGCCTCGGCGGCTCGTCCGGCCCGATCGGCGCGCGCGCGTGCGGCGCGATGGACGGCGAGGCGGCCTACCTCATCGGCGGCGCGCTCTCGAAGAAGACGATCTTCTCCGGCGGGGCGCTCGACCCCGCGGGGGACCTCCGCCTCGGGGCGCCCGGCGCGCTGGAGCGGCTGCGCGAGGATCCGCGCGCCCGCGACGGCTGGCTCGCGTTCGAGGAGGGAGCCGCCAAGGCCGTGCTCGCGCTGACGGCGTCGGTGCCGGCCCCGCGCGAGGTGCTCGTGGCCGGTCGCCTGGCCCTGGCTCCCGGGCTCCTCGACGCGCTCGCCGAGCGCCTCCAGGGCGTCGCCCCGGTCCGCTCCGCCCTCGCAGTCAAGAGCGCGGCGCGGGGCGCCGCGCTGCTCGCGGACGGCCTCGCGGGCGGGAGCCACGCGCCGCTCGTCGCCTGCATGCGCCTGCGCGAGGCGCGCGGCGGCGTGCTCGACCACCTGCGGATGCACGGCGCGGACCGGATCGCGCTCGGCTAGGCCGCCGGGCTCCCGGCTAGGCCGCCGCGCGCGTGTCGAGCAGCTTGGCGACCGACAGCCGCCGGCGGGCCGTGGGCAGGACGCTCGCGCGCACGTCGTCGGGGACGGCGTCGCCCCAGGCCGTCGCGGCCGCCTCGGCCTGGGCGAGCACGTCGTCGATGGTCTCCCGATAGGGCTGGGCGTCGATCAGGCAGCGCAGGCCGAACCCGATGTGCCAGCGCTCGTCGAGCTCGACGCGCTCGACGCCCGCGCGCACGCCGGGCAGCGCGCCGTCCTGGAGATCGGCGAGCAGCGCGTGCTGCCCGGCGCTGAGCACGATCCCCTCGAGCACCATGTGGTAGAGGCCGATGCCCACGTCGAGGCCGACGCGGCCCGCCGCGAGCTCCGCCGACAGCGCGGGCAGCCGCTCCTCGAAGAGCTCGAGCACGCCGGCCGGCGCGTACTGCCGGGCGGCCGCGCGCCGCTCCGCGGGGGTGGCCCCGTCCAGCCCGAGCACCTCCTCGGCGACGCGGTCGAAGAACCGCGCGTGGCGCTGCTCGTCGCGGCGCTGCAGGAACATGACCCAGGCCACGAGGGAGTTGTTGGCGGCGTCGCCGAACGGCGCGATCTCCTCGGCGACGGCGTCCTCCGCCACGCGGAAGCCGGCCAGCAGCGTCGTGAGGCGCGCGCGGCGCTCGTCCGCGAGTGCGGGCCACGCCCGGGCGTCCGGCGCGAGGTCGATGGCCGTCGCGTCCCACTGCAGGCGGGCCACGACCCGGGAGAAGAACGAGGGCCAGCGGCTGGACGGGAGCACGTTCCCCGGCGGCGCCGCGTCCGGGGTGAGACGCCGCCCCGTGGCGGGATCGAACGCCAGATCCCAGGCCTGCCGGTCAGCCATCGGCCGACGATACCAAGGGGCCTGTCACGCCTTCGCGCCGCGATTGGCGAGCCGGAGCACGAGCGCCAGCGACGAGCGCGGCCCCGGCCAGTGCTCCTCGATCATCTCGACTCCGCCCCCGCGGAGGATCGCCCGCAGCGCGAGGGCGACGACGACGGCGTCGTCGAGCTGACCGGCGACCGGGATGAAGTCCGGGACCAGGTCGAACGGGAGCGCGAGGTAGCCGAGCATGGCGACGACGACGAACCGGTACCGCCGCGGCATGCGGGGGTCGCCGAGCAGGCGCCGGAACAGGACCATGCAGTCCGGGATGAACCCGGCGAGCGCGCGCGCGTCCCCGCTGCGCCCCGCGAGCGCGAGGCCTCCGACGAAGAGCCCGTAGAGGACGACCGTCGCCAGGCCGAGGATCAGCGCCCACTCCCACATGGTCGTCATCCGGCGCTCGATCGTCCGTGGCGCATCACCACCATTGTGGTCGTCCGAGCCGCATGACGATCTGAGACGACAACCCCTGCACGCCGCTTCACGCGCGAGAGGTCGCAGGCTGAAGCGGCACGTCAGCGGTCGTGGCGCCCGCTTCGGCGCTCCCGAACCCGCTTGTGCAGCGTCTCCCAGCGTG
>DATDMD010000182.1:0-15502 GCA_036518975.1 Baekduia sp. | reverse complement strand
CGATGGCGAGGCCGCCGCCTGCCGACTCTCCGGCGAACGCGATGTCCGAAGGGGCTGTGCCGCTTCGCAGGAGGGCATCGTAGGCGGCGAGAGCGTCGTCGACCGCTGCCGGGTACGGGTGCTCGGGGGCGAGCCGGTAGTCGACGGAGACGACCTTCGCCTGCGTCCGCCGGCCGACCTGCGAGGCCAGGTCCGCGGCGAGGAAGGCGTCCCCCATCACATACACGCCGCCGTGGAAGTACAGGACGACGTGGCGCGGTTCGACGCCGTCGACCGCGACCTCGGCGGTCGGGACGCCGCCCAGCGTGCCCGCGGTCACGGTCACGTCGGGCGGGAGCGGCTGCGCCGACAGCAGCTCGCGGAGCAGCCGGCGCTGCTCGTCGACGCCGGCGTCGGCGGGGAAGGCGGTCTGGCGCAGGATCGCGTCGAGGGTCGCTCGCTGCTCGGTGCTCATGGAGGATCTCCCTTGCGTCGGGGCTGAGGTTCCCACTCTCGCCGCCGGGCGGGTGAGGCGGCGTCACCGGATCACGGTGATTCCCGCGCCTCGGGCGGGCCATGGCTATGGGGTTCAAGGATTCGACCGCCGCGCGGTGGCGCGAGCATGTCGGCGGAGGAATCGACGTCTGGTGACCACCCCAGCAGCCATCGGCATCATCGGCGCGGGCCGCATCGGGCAGGCGATGGCGCGGACCGCGCTGCGCGCCCGCCGCTCGGTCGTGATCGCCAACAGCCGCGGCCCCGAGTCGCTGACGGCGGTGGTCGCGGCGCTCGGGGACGGCGTCGCGGCGGGGACGGTGCCGCAGGCGGCCGCCGCCGGGATCGTCGTCCTCGCGGTGCCCTGGCCCCGGGTCCCGCAGGCCCTCGACGGCCTCGACTGGAGCGGCCAGATCGTGATCGACGCGACCAACGACTTCGACCCGAGCGACCTGAACGGGAGGACGTCGAGCGAGGTCGTCGCCGACCGCGTCCGCGGCGCGCGCGTCGTCAAGGCCGCCAACACGCTCGGCGCGGCGGTGCTCGCGTCCGATCCGCACCAGGACGGCGGGCAGCGGGTGATCTTCCTCTCGGGCGACGACGCCGACGCGAAGGCGGAGGTGAGCGCGCTGTTCGGCGACGCGGGCTTCTTCCCGATCGACCTCGGCGCCCTGGGCACGGGCGGCGCCATGCAGCAGGTCGGCGCCCCGCTGGCCGGCGTGAACCTGATCCGGCTCGCCGGAGCGACCTAGCCATGGGCCGGCGCGGCCCCGCGCCGCGGGGCCTGCTCGACCGGGACGACCTCCTGCGGCTGCTGGACCGCGCGGTCGCAAGGCGCGTGACGGTCGTCTCGGCGCCGCCGGGCAGCGGCAAGACCTCGCTGCTGCGCGCGTGGGCCGAGCGCGCGACCGAGCCGCGGCGGGTCGCGTTCGTGACCGTCGAGCGCGACCAGCAGGACGCGCGACGCTTCTGGGCCGGCGTGCTCGACGCGCTGCGCGGTCCGGCCGCGCCCGACGACGCCGACGACGACCACGTGGTCGACCGCGTCCGGGCGGAGCTCGACGCGCACGGCGACCCCGTCGTGCTGATCCTCGACGACCTCCACGAGCTGCGCTCCGCCGACGCCCTCGCGCAGCTCGAGCACCTGCTCGCGACCCTGCCGGCCCCCGCCCACGTGGTGCTGTCGTCGCGCCGCGATCCACCGCTCAGGCTCCACAAGCTCAGGCTGGCTGATCAATGCGCCGAGATCCGGGCCGGCGACCTCCGGTTCACCGAGCGCGAGACGCGCGAGCTGCTCGCAGCGTCCGCGATCCCGCTGTCGGACGCCGGCGCGGCCGCGCTGCACCGGCGCACGGAGGGCTGGGCGGCCGGCCTGCGCCTCGCGGTGATCGCGCTCAGCGGCCACCCCGAACCCGAGCGGTTCGTCGCCGCGTTCTCCGGCACCGACCGGGCGGTCGCCGAGTACCTCATGGCCGAGATGCTCGAACGCCAGCCGCCCGCGGTCCAGGGCATGCTGCTGCGCACCGCGCTGGTCGACCGGATGAACGGCGAGCTCGCCGACCTGCTCGCCGGCCGCGCCGGCTCCGAGCGGATGCTGCTCGAGCTGGAGGACGCCAACGCGTTCGTCGTCTCGCTCGACGCCGAGCGCACGTGGTTCCGCTGCCACCACCTGCTCGCGGACTTCCTGCGCCTGGAGCTCCGCCGGACGCTGGCCGAGGAGGTTCCCGACCTCCACCGCCGGGCCGCGCGGTGGTTCGCCGACCGCGGCGAGGTCGTCGAGGCCGTGCGCCACACGCTCGCGGCGGGCGACCGGCCCGCCGCCGCGCGGCTCGTCGCCGACCACTCGTTCCGGTGGGTGCTCGACGGGCAGGCGGGCACGATCCGGGCGGTCCTGCAGGCGTTCCCCGAGGGCGCGTCCGCCGACCATCCCGACCTCGCGCTGGCGCACGCGGCCGCCGAGCTGAACCAGGGGCGGCTGGAGGAAGCGGCCGCCCAACTGGCGCTGGCCGAGGCCCACGTCCAGCGCGCGCCGCCCGCGCGCCGCCGGCGCCTCGCGGTGGCGATCGCGTCGCTCCGGCTGGCGGCGGCGCGGCGCAGCGGGCAGTTCGACCAGGTCGTCGACCAGGTGCGGCTGCTCGACGCCTCGATCGCCGACGCGCCGGGCGACCCGCTCGGCATGGGCAGCGAGCTGCGGGGCGTCGCGCTGCTGAACCTCGGGATCGTCGAGACGTGGTCCGGGCGCCTCGCCGACGCGCAGCGGCACCTCGCCGAGGGCGCCGCGCTCGCCCAGGCGATCGGCCGCCCGTACCTGGAGGTCGCGTGCCGCGCCCATCAGGGCTTCCCGTCGCGGCTGGTCTCCGTCGCGACCGCCCGCGAGCGCGGCCGCCAGGCGGTGGCCCTGGCCGAGCGCCACGGCCTGGACGACCGCCCGATCCTCGCGCCCGCGCTCGGGGCGGTGGGCGGCATGGCGCTCTGGACGGGCGAGCTCGACGAGGGCGAGCGCTGGCTCCGCCGCGCCTGGGAGGTCGCCTCCGCCCACGTCGACCCGTCCGCCGCGACGCTGCTGCACCTCGCGACGGGCATGGCGCACGCGGGGCGCGGCGAGCATCGCGCGGCGCTCGAGGCCTTCGCGGCGGCCGCCCGCGCGCAGGCGCTCCTCACGGGCGGGCACGCCCTCGCGCCCCGGATCGCCGGGTGGCTGGCGACCACGCAGGTCCGCCTGGGGATGCTCGACGAGGCGCGCGCGACGCTCGCCGGCTTCTCCGCCGCGCCGGCGCGGATGGGCGCGATCCACAACGCGCGCGCCGTGATCGCCCTGGCCGACGGGGACCCCGCCGCGGCGCTCGACGCCCTCCGCGAGCTGCGGGCCGTCACGCCGCCGGGCTCCCCCGCGTTCACGCTCGTCGAGGCGCACCTCCTGACCGGCCACGCCCACCTGGCGCTCGGGGACCGCCGCGCCGCCGCCGCGGCGGCCGAGGCGGCGCTCGCCGCCGCCGAGCCGGACCGGCTGCTGTTCCCGTTCGCGATGGCCGGCGCCGGGGAGCTGCTCGACGCGCTCCCGCGTCACGCGACGGCCCACGGCGCCCTGCGCGCCGACGCCGTCGACCTGCTGCGCGGCGGCGCGCCAACGTCGACGCCGACGCCACGCGCCGACGGCGAGCACGTGTCAAACCCGGACACCCTCAGCCCCGGCGAGCTGCGCGTGCTGCGCCATCTCCCGACGAACCTGACGCGCCCCGAGATCGCGCGCGAGCTCTACCTCTCGATCAACACCATCAACACGCACATCCGCAACATCTACGCCAAGCTCGGCGCGCGCGACCGCTCCTCCGCCGTGCGCCGCGCACGGGACCTGCGGCTCCTCTCCACCGCACGATCACCCGATCCCGGCGTCGCCGGCTCACCCGGACGCGCAGCAGGATGAGCGCGTGGCCACACCGCCGGGCTTGTACGCGATCCGGGTGAAGGGCCGACTCGGGGCGACCGCCCTGTCGGCCTTCCCCTCGATGGTGCCCGAGCTGCGCGGCGGCGAGACCGTGCTCACCGGGTGGCTCGAGGACCGCTCCGCGCTGTTCGGCGTCCTGGCGCAGGTCGAGGCGCTCGGCCTCGAACTGGTCGAGCTGCGGCAGATCCGGGCAACACCATCACGATCGACGGAGAGAGGTCGCCCCCATGACCGACGTGAACACCACCCCTAGCGACGGCGTCCGGCCGGCCGGGGCGAGCGCGGGCGCGGGCGCCGGGGCCGCGGCCGGCGCCGGCGCCGTGCTCGCCGTCGTCGCGGTGGCCCAGTTCATGGTGGTGCTCGACGCGAGCGTGGTGAACGTCGCGCTGCCGAGCATCCAGCGCGACGTCGGCTTCTCCGAGCAGAGCCTGTCGTGGGTGCTCAACGCCTACACCCTGATCTTCGGTGGGTTCCTGCTGCTCGGCGGGCGCGCGGCCGACCGCCGCGGCCGCCGGCTCCTGTTCATGGCGGGGATCGGGCTCTTCGCGGCCGCGTCGCTCGCGTGCGGGCTGTCGCAGTCGGAGGCGACGCTGCTGATCGCCCGCGGCGCGCAGGGCCTCGGCGGCGCGATGGTCTCCCCCGCGGCGCTGTCGATCATCCTCACGACGTTCGCCGAAGGCCCGGAGCGCAACCGGGCGCTCGCCGTCTGGGGCGCGATCGCCGGCGCCGGCGGCGCGGTCGGCCTCCTGCTCGGCGGCGCGATCGTCCAGGCGTTGAGCTGGCGCTGGGTCTTCTTCATCAACGTGCCGATCGGCGCGGCCGTCCTCGTGCTGGCGCCGCGGATCGTCCCCGAGAGCCGCGGCGAGGGCGTCCGCGGCGGCTACGACCTCGAGGGCGCGACGACCGTCACGCTGGGCACGATGGCCCTGGTCTTCACCTTGATCAAGGCCAACGCGTGGGGCTGGGGGTCGGGGCGGACGCTCGCGGGCCTGGCGGTCGCCGTCGCGCTGCTGGCCGCCTTCGTGTGGATCGAGCGCCGGCACGAGAACCCGCTGGTCCCGCTGCGGATCTTCTCCAACCGCAGCCTCGCGGCCGCCGACGGGACGATGCTGCTGCTCGCCGCCGCGCTGTTCGGCGTGTTCTTCTTCTGCTCGCTGTACCTGCAGCAGGTGCTCGGCTACAACGCGCTGAAGACCGGCGTCGCCTACCTGCCGCTCAGCCTCTCCGTCATCGGCAGCTCCGCGCTCGCCTCGCGCGTGGTCGACCGCTTCACGCCCAAGCGCGTGCTCGTCGGCGGGCTGCTCCTCGCGACGGCGGGCTTCGCGCTGTTCACCCGGCTGAAGGGCCACGGCGACTACGCCGGGCACGTGCTGCCGGCGATGGTCGTCATGGGCGTCGGGCTCGGCATGTCCTTCGTGCCGATCACGATCGCCGCGACCAGCGGCGTCGCGCGCGAGGACGCCGGTCTGGCTTCCGGTCTGCTCAACACCACTCAGCAGGTCGGCGGGTCGCTGGGCCTGGCCGTGCTGTCGGCCGTCTCGACGTCGCGGATCACGAGCGCGCTGGAGGGCGGATCGACGCCGGCCGCGGCGCTGACGCACGGCTTCACCGGCGCGTTCGCCGTCTCCGCGGTCCTGTGCGCCGTCGCCGCCGTCGTGGCGCTGGTCCTGCTCCCGGGGCGCCGCCGCGCGGTGGAGGACGTCGACGTCGAGGCCGTCGCGCTGTCCTCCACCCGCTGCCCGGGCGCGCCGAACTGCGGCCACCTGGCGCGCGTCGGCAGCGCGCGCCCGGCCGCGATCACTCCTTCAGCAGCCGGTCGGTGAGAACGATCTCGACGATCTGCGGCACCGTCTCGACGCGGCTCCAGTCGCGCTGGAGCTCACACGCGAACGACACCCAGCTGACCGGGACGGCGCCGGCCTGGACGACGCGCTCGAGGCCGGCGCGGTGCGCCTCGACCGACGTCCCGCCGATCGCGTCCACGACGGGATAGACCTCGTAGCCCTCCCGCAGCGCGTCGAGCGCCGCGAAGGCCATGCAGACCTCGGTCCACAGCGCGCAGAAGACGAGCTTGCGCCGGCCGGTCGCGCGCACGGCGGCGACGAAGTCCGGGTCCTCCCACGAGTTGATGGTCGTGCGGTCGACCGGCGGGCTGTCCTCGAGCAGCTCGGCCAGCTCCGGGACGGTCGGCTGCTGCTGGCCGGAGGCCACGTTGACCGTCGAGTGGACGATCGGCACCCCGAACGCGCTGGCCGCCTTGACGGTCGAGACGACGTTGCGGAGCAGCAGGTCCGGGTCCGTCGAGCGGACCGTCGCAAACTGCGACGGCTGGTAGTCGATCAGCACCAGCGCGGCGTTCCGCGGGGTGATCAGGTGGTCGCCCACCTGGTCGCGGATCGGCGCACGGGTTGGAGTCGTCGTGTCGGTCACGTCCATGGACGCGATCGTCGGGCGCGCGGCGCGCGATCGAATCCTCGATTGCCTTAGTCCGCGCCGTCCTCGGTCATGCTGTGCGCTGCACATGGGCTCGCCGTCAGACGTCCGGATGGACACGAGGCCGCCGGGAGGCCTGCTGCTCGGCCGCGAGCGCGAGCGCGAGGCGCTCGGCCACCTGCTCGCCGCCGCGCGCGGCGGCGACGGCGGGGTCCTGGTGGTGCATGGGGAGCCGGGCGTCGGGAAGACGGCGCTGCTGGACTGGACGGTCCGGGAGGCACGGCCGCTGCGGGTCCTGCGGACCGCCGGGGTCGAGGGCGAGATGGAGCTGCCGTTCGCGGCGCTGCAGCAGCTGTGCGCGCCGATCCTCGACCGCGCGGACCGCCTGGCCGAGCCCCGGCGCGAGGCGCTGCGCGTCGCCTTCGGGCTGAGCGCCGGACCGGCGCCGAGCCCGTTCCTGGTGGGGCTGGCGGCGCTCGACCTGCTGTCCGCGGCCGCGGAGGAGCGGCCGGTCCTGGGCGTCGTCGACGACGCGCACTGGCTCGACCGCGAGTCGGCGCGCGCGCTCGCGTTCGCGGCCCGCCGCGTCCAGGGCGAGCGGATCGCGTTCGTGTTCGCGGCGCGGGACGTGGGCAGCGCCCTCGCGGGGCTGCCGGCGCTACGCGTCGAGCCCCTGGGCCATCGCGACGCGCGGGCGCTGCTGGAGTCGGTCCTGCCGGCACGCCTGGACGAGCACGTGCTGGACCGGATCGTCCTGGAGACGCACGGCAACCCGCTCGCGCTGCTGGAGCTGCCGCGCGGCATGACGCCGATCCAGCTCGCCGGCGGATTCGGGCTGCCCCCGGCGGTGCCGCTGTCGGCGAGCATCGAGGAGAGCTTCACGCGGCGCCTGGCCCGGCTGCCCGACGACGCGGGCCGGCTGCTGCTCGTCGCGGCCGCCGATCCGACGGGCGACCCCGCGGTCGTCTGGCGGGCGGCGCGGAGCCTCGGCGTTCCCGAGTCCGTCGCCGACGCCGTCGCGGCCGAGGACTTGCTGGAGCTCGGCGTCCGGGTGGTCTTCCGGCATCCGCTGATCCGCTCGGCGGTCTACCGCTCAGCGGCGCTGAGCGAACGCCGCGCGGTCCACCGCGCCCTGGCGGAGGCGACCGATCCGGACGTCGATCCGGATCGGCGCGCGTGGCACCGGGCCCAGGCGGCGGCGATGCCCGACGAGGACGTCGCCGCGGAGCTGGAGCGCTCCGCCGGGCGCGCGCAGGCGCGCGGCGGGCTGGCGGCGGTCGCCGCGTTCCTCGAGCGCGCCGCCGCGCTGACCCCCGAGCCCGCGCGCCGTGCGCGGCGCCTGCTGGCCGCCGCCGGCGCGCAGCGCGACGCGGGCGCGCTGGAGGCGGCGCTCGAGCTGTCGCGCGGCGTCGAGGCCGGGCTGCTCGACGAGCGCGGACGCGCGCGCGCCGACCTGCTGCGCGGTCAGATCGCGTTGGAGCAGCGGCGCGGCGGCGACGCCGGCCGCCTGTTCCTGAGCGCGGCGCGGCGCCTGGAGCCGCTCGACCCGCCGCTGGCCCGCGAGACGTACCTCGAGGCGCTGGCGGGCGCGATGTCCAGCGACGTCGAGGTCGCCGGCGGCGCGGCGGCGGTGGCGCGGGCCGCGCGGGCGGCGCCGGCCGGCACCGCCCCGCCGCGGGCGGTCGACGTCCTGCTCGACGCGTTCGCGATCCGCCTGACCGAGGGCTACGCGGCCGCGGCGCCGGCCCTCGCGCGGGCGCTCGAGCTCCTGCTCGCGGCCGACGACGTCGGTCAGCGGCTCTCGCTGTCCGACACGCGCAACGGCAACATCGTCGCGCTCGAGCTGTGGGACGACGAGGCCCTGCACCGCCTCGCCGCGCGCCAGGTGGACGTCGCGCGCGAGGCCGGCGCGCTCGTGCACCTGCAGTTCGCGCTCAGCTTCCTGGCCCGGAGCCACATGCTCGCCGGCGACCTGACGGCGGCCGCGCTGACGATCGACCAAGCGGGCCTGATCGCCGGCGCGACCGGCAACGCGGCGCTCGTCAACGCCCCGATGATCCTCGCCGCGTGGCGCGGCGACGAGGCGCGCGCGTCCGCGCTGATCGAAGCGTCGTCGGAGGAGGCGGCCACGCGCGGGTGGACCTCCAACAACTACGCGCGGGCCGTGCTGTACAACGGCCTCGGCCGCTACGACGCCGCGCGCGACGCGGCCTGGGAGGCGTTCCGCCCCGACCCGATCGGGTACGGGTCGTTCCTGGTCGGCGAGCTGGCCGAGGCCGCCGCCCGGACCGGCGAGCAGGCGCCGCTGGAGTCCGCGCGGGAGTGGCTTGCGGAGCGTTCCGGAGTGCTCGACTCCGCGTGGATGCTCGGCATCGAGGCGCGGGTCCGCGCGCTGCTGAGCGACGGCGAGGTCGCCGAGGGGCTGTACCGCGCGTCGATCGCGCAGCTGGCCGGCACCCGCGTGCGCGTCGAGCTGGCCCGGTCGCAGCTGCTCTACGGGGAGTGGCTGCGCCGCGAACGGCGCCGCCTCGACGCCCGCGTCCAGCTGCGCGCCGCGCTGGCGGCGTTCACCGACATGGGCACCGAGGCGTTCGCGCGCCGCGCCGAGCGCGAGCTGCGGGCGACCGGCGAGCACGCCCGCAAGCGCACGGTGGAGACGCTCGACCAGCTCACCCCGCAGGAGGAGCAGATCGCGCGCCTGGCCGCGCGGGGGACGACGAACCGGGAGATCGCCGCCCAGCTCTTCATCACGCAGAGCACCGTGGAGTACCACCTGCGCAAGGCGTTCCGCAAGCTCGACGTGACGTCGCGGACGCAGCTCGCGCATCGGCTGTCGTAGGTCGACCTTGTCCTACACCAACGTCGCGCCGCCGTCCACGGCCAGCGTCGTGCCGGTCGTGTACCCGTTGCCCAGCAGGTGCAGGATGCTGTCGGCGACGTCATCGGCCTCGCCGACCCGCGCGACCGGCAGCGCCGCCGCGACGTTCGCGTAGAACACGGCGCGCGTGGCCTCCTCCATCGCCGCCCAGAGGTCGGTCCGCAGCACGCCCGGCGCGACCGCGTTGACCCGGACCGGCGCGAGCTCCAGCGCCAGCGCACGGACGACCGCCTCCACCCCGCCGCAGATCGCCGCCGCGACCGTCCACGTCGCCTGCGGCCGCGCGCCCGCGCTGCCGGACATCAGGACGATCGACCCGCCCGGCCGGATCAGGCGGTGCGCGTGCTTGACCGCCGCCAGCGCGCCCCACAGCCGCGTCTCGAAGAACCGCCGCGCCTGGCCGAGGTCGGTGTCGTCCAGCGCGAACAGCTCCAGCGCCTCGCCGGCGCAGTAGACGAGGTGGTCGAACGCGCCGACCTCGGCGAACAGCGCAACGGTCGCCGCCTCGGTGGACAGGTCGGCGGCGTAGCCCTCCGCGCCGGCCGGCAGCCCCTCCAGCGCCGCGTCGACCCGCTCGCGCGACCGCGAGACGACGACCACGGCGGCGCCCGCGTCCGCCGCCCGGCGCGCCGTCGCCAGCCCGATGCCCGCGGTCCCACCAAGAACGACAACTCGCTTTCCGTCCATGTCCACCATGGTGCGCCGCGCACGTCGCGCTGTCCAAGACCGATGCGGACGCCGGTGATAGCGTCACGGCATCAGCGATCTGGACCTCGGCAAGCTTCGCGCCTTCGTGGCCGTCGCCGAGCGGCTGCACTTCCGCCGTGCCGCGGAGGACCTGCACCTCGCCCAGCCCGCGCTCTCCCGCCAGATCCAGGCGCTGGAGCGCGACCTCGGCCCGCTGCTCGTCCGCGACCGCCGGTCGGTCGCGCTGACCGCGGCGGGGCACCAGCTCTACGAGGACGCCGTCCCGCTGCTGGCCGCCGCCGACGCCGCCCGCCGCCGCGCGCAGCGCGCCCAGCGCGGGACGCACGCGCTCGTCGTCGGGTTCCGGACGGGGATCATCCCGACGGCCGCGATCAAGGCCTTCAACAAGATCCACCCCGGCGTCACGGTCGACGTCCAGCGCCTGGAGTGGGACGACCAGGAGGAGGCGATCCTCGGCGGCCGCGTCGACGTCGCCTACATCCGCCGCCCGATCGCCGAGCGCCGCCTGCGGCTGATCCCGCTCTACACCGAGCCGCGCCTGGTCGCGCTCCCCGAGGACCACCGGCTCGCGCGCCGCCGCACGCTGCGGATGGCCGACCTCGAAGGCGACCGCCACCTGCGCTACCTCGAGCCGATCTCGGTCGACGGCACGCGCACGACGCTCCTGCGCGGCGTCGAGGAGAAGCTGGAGTACGTCGCCGCCGGCCACGGGATCATCCTGCTTCCACGCTCGGCGACCCAGCACTACTCGCGGCCGGACGTCGTCTACGTCCCGGTCGTCGACGCCGAGCCCGACGAGGTCCTGCTCGCCACCGAGGCGCGCCGGCGCTCCAAGCTGATCACGGCGTTCGCGGACGCCGCATGCGCTCAGGCGGGCCGCCATGTCGAGAACCCCCGGCCGGCTCCGCTCACCAGGTGAAGCGCCATGACAGGCGCGGCCAACGAACCAGGAGATTGACCCACCATGCCCAAGTACCTGCTGCTCAAGCGCTACCGCGGCGGCCCGGAGCCGCACCGGCCCGTGCCGCCGATCGACCAGTGGGCGCCCGAGGACGTCGAGGCGCACATGGCCTTCCAGCATCACGTGAGCGAGCTGCTCGAGGAGCACGGTGAGTACGTCGACGCGCAGGCGCTCGCGCCGGCCCGCACCTGGGTGCGCTACGGCGGCCCGGACGCGGCCGCCGTCACCACCGACGGCCCGCACCCCGAGACCAGCGACCTGGTCGCCGGCTGGTGGATGATCGACGTCGACTCGCACGAGCGCGCGGTGGAGATCGCGGCCTACGTCTCCTCCGAGCCCGGCCCGGGCGGGACGCCGCTGTACGAGTGGATCGACATCCGGGAGGTCATGTGGGAGCGTCCGCGGACGACTGACGCGGCGTGATCGACGAGCCGACACCACGACTGGACGAGGGCGCGCTGCGCGCTCTCGTCCCGCGGGTGCTCGCGACCCTGGTCCGACGCGGCGAGGACTTCGACGCCGCCGAGGACGCGCTGCAGGAGGCGCTGATGGAGGCGCTGCGCGCGTGGCCCGAGCACCCGCCGGACAACCCGCGCGCGTGGCTGGCGACGGTCGCGACACGGCGGCTCGTCGACGCCCGCCGCAGCGAGGCGGCCCGGCACCGTCGCGAGGAGGCGACGTTCGCCGAGCCGCGGCCGGCCGCCAACGGCCCCGGCTCCGGGGAGGGCGACGACACGCTCTTCCTGCTCTTCTGCTGCTGCCACGCCGACCTCGCGCCCGCCTCGCAGGTGGCGCTGACGCTGCGCGCCGTCGGCGGCCTCACCACGCGCGAGATCGCCGACGCCTTCTACGTGCCGGAGGCGACGATGGCGCAGCGGATCAGCCGGGCCAAGCGCACGCTGGCCGGCCCGCCCGCCCGGCCTCTTGACCAGCCCGGCGACCTCGCCGTCGTCCTGCGCGTGCTCTACCTCGTCTACACGGCCGGGCACGCCGGCCGCGTGGACCTGACCGCTGAGGCGATCCGACTGGCTCGGCAGCTCACGCTCGAGACCGAGGAGCCCGAGGCGCGCGGGCTGCTCGCGCTGATGCTCCTCAACCACGCGCGGCTCCCGGCGCGCCTCGACGCCGACGGTCGCATCGTCACGCTCGACCGCCAGGACCGCGGCCTGTGGGACACCCGCGAGATCGCCGAGGGCGTGCGCGTCCTGCAGTCGGCGCTGGCCGTCCAGCGCCCGGGCCGCTACCAGGTCGAGGCGGCGATCGCGGCCCTGCACGACGACGCGGCCAGCGCCGAGGAGACCGACTGGCCGCAGATCCTCGCCTGGTACGACGACCTCCTCGCCCTCTCCGACGACCCGGTGCGCCAGGACCCGGCCGCCGTGCTCGGGCGCGCGGTCGCGGTCGGCCACGCCCTCGGCCCCGCCGCCGGGCTGCGCGAGACCGATCGGCTGCGCGAAGTGCTCGGTGATCGCCATCGTTGGCACGCCGTGCGCGGCCACCTCCACGCGCTCGACGACGACCTCCCCGCCGCGGCCACGGCCTACGCGGACGCCGCGCGCCTGGCCACGGACGTCGCCGAGCGCGACCACCTCGTCCGCCAGGCCGCCCGCACGCGGGCCGCCGCCGAGCTACGGTCGCGCGCATGACGATCCAGCGCATGGACCACGTCGGCATCGTGGTCGACGACCTGGCGGCCGCGACGGCGTTCTTCGTCGCGCTCGGCCTCGAGCTGCGCGGCGAGGGCTCGGTCGAGGGCGACATGGTGGATCGCATCGTGGGGCTCGAGGGCGTCCGGTCGCAGATCGCGATGCTGCAGACGCCGGACGGCCACAGCCAGGTCGAGCTGTCGCACTTCCTCGCGCCGGCGGGCCCGGACGCCGACCGCCACGCGCCGTCGAACACGCCGGGCCTGCGCCATCTCGCGTTCGAGGTCGACGACGTCGACGCCGTCCTCGCCCGCCTGGAAGCCCACGGCGCGGAGCTCGTCGGCGCGGTGGAGCGCTACGGCGACACCTACCGGCTCTGCTACGTCCGGGGCCCGGAGGGGATCATCGTGGAGCTGGCGGAGCGCATCGCCTAGCCCTTCGGCGGGGGGCTCAGGCCCCTTGTGCCCGGATCTAGCGTTGTCCGGATGAGGACCTTCCGGATCGCGTCCGTCGCGTTCGTGCTGATCGTTGCGCTGCTGGGGCTGCCCGCCAGCGGTTCGGCCACGGTGACCGAGCAGTTCACCACGGCGGGGCAGTACGGGTTCACGGTCCCGCCGGGGGTCACGTCGATCCATGTGCATGCGGTCGGTGCGGCGGGCTCGCCCGGAGGCGTGACCGGGCAGCAGGTGACCGCGGGTGGCCGCGGCGCCGACGTGGTGGCCGACCTGGCCGTCAGCCCGGGGGCGGCGCTCTCGGTGTTCGTCGGCGGGACCGGCACCTGCGCGACCAACCGGCCCGCCATCAGCGGCGGGTTCAACGGCGGCGGCCTCGTCTGGGCCTGCGGCGCGCCGGACGGCTCGGTCCCGGGTGGTGGCGGCGGCGCCTCGGACGTCCGCACGGTCGCGAGCGACCTCAGCTCGCGCGTGATCGTGGCCGGCGGCGGCGGGGGCGGCGGCTCGGGCGCCAACGGCGGCGCCGCCGGGCAGCCCGGCGGCGCGGTCAACACGTGCACGCCGGCGGGCGCTGGGGGCCAGACGTCCGGCGGCGCGCCCGGCGGATCCCCCGGCTGCGACCTCGACGGCGCGGCCCGCCCGGCGCCGGGCGCCTTCCTGACCGGCGGGACCGGCGGGGCATCCGTCAACAACGACCGGATCGGCGGCGCAGGCGGAGGCGGCTGGTACGGGGGCGGCGGCGGCTCCGGCGGCTTCTTCGGCGCCCCCGGCTTCGGCGGCGGCGGCGGAGGCGGCTCCAGCCACCTCGGAGCGGGGGCGACCAACGGCGTCATCACGACCGCGACCTCCGACGCCGGGCGCGTCGAGATCAGCTACCCCGGCCAGTGGCTGACCCTGACGCTCGCGGGCGACGGCGGCAGCGCGGGGCCGAGCGGCTACGTGGACACCGCGGTGTCGGCGGGGATCGACTGCGGCCTCAAGACCTCCCCGCCCCGGAGCCAGTGCGGCGCGATCGAGCCGACCGGATCGACCGTCACGCTGACCGCGCACCCCGATCCGTACACCACGTTCACCGGCTTCACCGGTGGGGGTTGCAGCGGATCCGGGCTGACCTGCACGGTGGCGATGACCGCCGACCGCGCGGTGACCGCGACGTTCGTCCGCAAGAAGGCCACCAACACGGTCGCCCTCTCGACCAGCGGCACCGGGTCGGGGCTGATCACCGGCGACGCGGGGTTCGACTGCGGCAGCGCCGGTCCCGACGTGTGCACGCTGGAGCTGCTGCCGAGCGTCCTGGCGACGCTGATCACGGCGACCCCGGCCGGCAACAGCGTCTTCGCCGGGTGGATCAGCCAGGACTGCGCGATGCCGGCCGCGTCGGACTGCCTGATGCCGATCCAGGACAACAGGACCCACTTCGCCACCGCCGTCTTCACCCTCAAGCAGCGTGCGCTGCACGTGGTCGCCGGCGGCAACGGCACCGTCACCGGGTCGGGCATCGACTGCGGCGGCGGCCCGGCGCACGTCGACTGCGACGAGACCGTCCCGGACGGCACGGCCGTGAAGCTGACCGCGACGCCCGCGGCCAACGCCGACCTCGCGAGCCTCAGCGGCGGCGGCTGCGCGAACGCCACCCCGTGCACGGTGACGCTGACCGGCGACACCACGGTCACGGCGACGTTCGCGCCCAAGCCGCGGACGCTGTCGGTCGTGCCGATCGGGCCGGGGACGGCGACGATCACCGGCCCCGGGATCGACTGCGGCGGCCAGCCGGCGCACACGGACTGCAGCGAGGTCGTCCCGGACGGCACCGCGGTGACGCTGACGGTGACGCTCGCCCCCAACAGCGAGCTGGCCGGCCTGATCGGCGGCGGCTGCTCGACCAGCCCGTGCACGGTGACCATGACGCAGGACACGACCGTCGTCGCCGCCGTCGCGCTCAAGCAGCGCACGCTGACGCTCGCGGCCGGGCCGGGCCACGGCGCCGGCTACGTCGACGCGTCGCCGGCGGGGATCGACTGCGGGCAGGGCGGCGTCGAGGGGCACGACGCGTGCGCCGCCGACTACCCCGACGGCACCGACGTGGTCCTGACCGCCCACCCGCTCGCCGGCGCCGTCTTCACGGGGTTCACCGGTGAGGGGTGCAGCGGATCCGCGCCGACCTGCACGGTCACGATGACCGCCGCGCGGACGGTGACCGCGAACTTCGAGGCGCCGCGGACGCTGACGGTCGCGCGGGGCGGCAGCGGCGGCGGCACGGTCGCCGGCGCGGGGATCGACTGCGGCGCCGGCTGCACCGCGACGGTCGCCTACGGCGCGTCGGTGGTCCTGACCGCGACGCCGGACGCGGGCTCGGACTTCACCGGGTTCTCGGGCGGCGGCTGCACGACGAGCCCGTGCACGGTCGTGATGACCGGCGACGTGACGGTGACCGCAACGTTCGCGCCGCGGCCGGTCGTGGAGACGCCGGCCGGCGGCGACACCCCCGGCGCCGGCACCGGCGCC
>DATDMD010000181.1:0-29073 GCA_036518975.1 Baekduia sp. | reverse complement strand
GAGTAGCGGGCGGGCGCTAGCTTGCGGACGCGCTGGTCGCGGCGGCCGCCGCGGCCGGCGCCGGGGCGGCGGGCAGATGGCGGACGTCGGGCACGGACAGCAGCGCGGCGATCGCGGCGACCGAGAGCCCGAAGGCCAGCCACAGCGAGACGCTGATCCCGATCGCCGCCGCGACCGGACCCCAGATCGCGAGCCCGAGCGGCGAGAAGGCCAGTGAGCCGAACCAGTCATAGGAGCTGACTCGTGAGAGCGACTCGCCGGGGACGTGGCGCTGGAGCGTCGACTCCCAGACGGAGATCGCGAGCATCATCCCCGCGCCCGCCAGCAGCGCGCCGCAGGCCAGCAGCGCGACCGGCGGGGCCGCCGCCAGGAAGCCCAGGGGCAGCGCGAAGAGCCCGTCCATGAGGGCGACGAACACCAGCGGCCGGCGCGGGTTGACCTGCGTCGCGAGCAGGCTGCCGAGCAGCGCCCCGACGCCCATCGCCGCCAGGACCGTGCCCCACGCGGCCGCGCCGCCGAGGTCGCGGGCGGCGACGACGGGCCCGAGCGCGCTCCACGCGCCCCAGAGCAGGTTCGCGATCGCGAAGTAGGCGACGACGGCCCACACCCACCGGCGCGACCGGAAGGCGACCCAGCCCTCGCGCAGGTCGGCCACGAAGGAGGTCGATCGCGCGACCGCACGGGCAGGAACCCGCAGCAGCAGCAGGCACGCCGCGCTCACCGCGAACGTCGCGGCGTCGGCCGCGATCGCCCACCCCGCCCCGGCGGCGGCGACCAGCACCCCGGCGGCCAGCGGCCCGACGATCTCGCCCATCGAGACCGCGCTCGACCGCAGCGCGTTGGCCGGCTGCAGCCGCTCGGCGGGGACGACCTCGGTCAGCAGGCCGGTCGACGCCGGGCTGAAGAAGCCGGTCGCCGCGCCGGTCACGCCGGCCAGCAGCGCGAGCATCCACACCTCGGCCACGCCGCCGATGAGCAGCGCCGCCATCGTCCCCTGGCTCGCGACCCGCACCAGGTCGGCGACCACCATCACGGCGCGGCGCGAGACCCGGTCGGCGACCACGCCGCCCACCAGCACGGTCCCCAGCAGGGGGAACACGCCGGCAGCCAGCACGAGCCCGACGTCCGCGGTCGAGCCGCCGACCTCCAGCACCGCGAACGCGAGCGCGACGGCGACCATGCGATCGCCCAGGACCGACACCGCCTGCCCGCTGAAGAGCAGCCGGAAGTCGCGCCCGCGCAGGACGTCGAGGCTGTCGGGCAGGCGCGCCACGAAGGTCAGGAGGCTAGAGAAGCGGGCGGCGCCATACTGACCCGCATGATGCACGCGCCCGTGGTGCGCGACGGCGACGTGGAGGATCGCGTCGCGGTCGAGGAGCCGTTGGAGATCCGCGTCCGGGGCCGCGCGCTGGCGGTCACGATGCGCACGCCCGGCCACGACGAGGAGCTGGCCGCCGGCTTCCTGCACGGCGAGGGCCTGCTGGCGGGCCCGGTCCTGGCCGCCGGACCGACCCCGGACTTCGCCAACAACATCGTCGAGGTCGACGCCGACCTCGCCGACAGCGCCCGCGAGCGGCGCTTCTACACGACGTCGTCGTGCGGCGTGTGCGGCAAGGGCGCGCTGGAGGAGGTCGCGGTCCACGCCGACACGCTGCCGCCGGGCGCGCCGACGATCGCGCGCATGCTGCTGGCCGCGCTGCCCGACCGCCTGCGCCAGCCCGGCTTCGCGGTCACCGGCGGCCTGCACGCGACCGGCCTCTTCGACCCGACCGGTGAGCTGCTCTGCGTGCGCGAGGACGTCGGCCGCCACAACGCCATGGACAAGGTCGTCGGCCGCGCCCTGCTGGACGGCGCGCTGCCGCTGCACGACCGCATCCTGTGCGTCTCGGGCCGGCTGTCGTTCGAGCTGGTCCAGAAGGCCGCGGTCGCCGGCTGCCCGATCCTGGTCGGCGTCGGCGCCCCGTCCTCCCTGGCCGTCGAGCTGGCCCGCGACCGCGGGATGACGCTGGCCGGCTTCGCGCGCGGCGACCGCGTGAACGTCTACGCGGACGCCGCGCGCGTGCTGGGTTAGTGCGGATCGTCGAGGCGCGCGGTCCTCGGCAGCAGGAACGACAGCGCCAGCGCGAGCGCGAACAGACCGGCCGAGAGCAACACGGTGGTCTTCAGCGCGGCCGGTGCCAGGTGGCCGTGGTCCAGCAGCGAGAAGAAGATCGTCGCCAGCGCCGCGACGCCGATCGAGTTCCCCAACTGCTGGACCGCGTTGAGCGTTCCGGAGGCCGAGCCGACCTCGCGGTCGTCCACGCCCGCCAGGATCACGTTGAACAGCGGGCCGAAGACGAACCCCAGGCCGAGGCCGAACGGCACCAGCGCCGGGACCATCGTCCACGTCGTCGTGTCCAGCCCGTGCGCGTCGACGATCAGCGCCAGCGCGACGAGCGAGACGACGATCAGCACGATGCCGGCCTGGAGCACGCCGCGGCCGAACTTCGCCATCAGCGGGAACGACGCGCCGGCCGCGACCGCCGAGGCCAGCGTCGTCGGCAGGAACGTCAGGCCGGCGTGCTCGGGCGAGAAGCGCAGCGCGGACTGGAGGAAGACCGACAGCACCAGCAGCAGGCCGGAGAAGCCGCTGAAGAACGCGATACCCACAGCCAACCCGGACGTGAACGCGCGGTTGCGCAGCAGGCTCGGCTCGATCAGCGGCGTGCCGTGGCCGCGGCGCTCGACGAGCGCGAACAGCCCGAGCAGCCCCAGGCCGCCGACCAGCATCGCGAACGTCCACGCCGGCCACCCGAGCTCGCGGCCCTGGACCAGCGGGAAGATCAGGCAGAACGACGCCGCGGCGATGAGCCCGACCCCGAGCGGGTCGAGCCTCAGCCGCTCGGGCGACCGCGACTCCGGGAAGACGCGCGCCGCGCCGACCAGCCCGATCACGCCCAGCGGCAGGTTGATGAGGAAGATCATCCGCCAGCCGGTGCCGAGCAGGTCGGCGGACACCAGCCAGCCGGCGAGGATCGGCCCGCCGACGGCGGCCAAGCCCATCACGGGGCCGAACGCCGCGAAGGCGCCGCCGAGCTGCGCCGGCGGGAAGACGGCCTTGATCATGCCCAGCCCCTGCGGGATGAGCAGCGCGCCGAAGCCGCCCTGCAGGACGCGCATCGCGATCAGGAAGCCGGGCGACGGCGCGAGCGCGCACGCGGCCGAGGCGGCCGTGAAGCCGGCGATGCCGATCAGGTAGATCCGCTTGCGGCCGAAGAGGTCGCCGAGGCGGCCGCCGATGATCATGAACACGCCGAAGGCCAGCGTGTAGCCGGCCGCCCACCACTGCATCGTGGCGGTGCTCCCGCCGAGCTCGGAGCGGACGGTCGGCGCCGCGATCGTGATCACGGTGCTGTCGAGCAGGTCCATGATCTCGGCGACGAGGACGAGCGCCAGGACCACCCAGCGCAGCCGGAACGGCGCGGGCTCGGCGGCCGCGTGGGGAGGCGCGACCGCCGTGGAGGCGGAGGAGGACATGGGGA
This sequence comes from Baekduia sp., assembly GCA_036518975.1. Classification (GTDB taxonomy): domain Bacteria; phylum Actinomycetota; class Thermoleophilia; order Solirubrobacterales; family Solirubrobacteraceae; genus Baekduia. The sequence continues at coordinate 25,552 of DATDMD010000181.1, read as the reverse complement.
TCCGTTCGGTTTGGGGAGGGGTCGTGCGACGACGCTCAGTACGAACGCCGTTCGTGACGAACACCGTACGTAACGAACGCCGTTCGTGTCAAGCTATATTCCCAGGCTGATGTCCGAGCCCCGCCCACGCTCCCGCCGCGACCGTCCCGCCAAGACCGCGCTCAGCCGGGACGCGATCGTCGACGCCGGCCTGGACATCCTGCGCCGCGAGGGCTTCGACGCGCTCTCGATGCGGCGCGTGGCGCAGGCGCTCGACACGGGTCCGGCGTCGCTGTACGTCTACGTCGCCAACCGCGACGCGCTGCACGCGCTCCTCTTCGACGCCGCGATCGGGACGATCGCGGTCGAGGAGACCGACCCGCAGCGCTGGCGCGAGCAGCTCCACGGCCTGATCACGCGCCTCACGACGATGATGTCCGAGGAGTTCCCCGGCATCGCGATCATGGGGATGGCGACGATCCCGACCGGCGACAACGCGCTGCGCGTGACCGAGTCCATCATGTCGCTCCTGCGCGCCGGCGGCGCGAGCGACCAGTCCATCGCCTACTCCGCCGACCTGATCGCCATGTACGCGACGGCGATCGCCTACGAGCAGAGCCTCTACCGGACGCTCTTCACCGAGCCCGGCCACGAGGAGCGCGAGGTCGCCCGCGTCCTGGGCCACTTCGCCAACGTGCCCGCCGACCGCTACCCGACCATGGCGTCCGTCGCGACGCTGATGACCCGCGGCGACGGCCACGAGCGCTTCCTGCTCGGGCTCGACGTGATCATCAACGGCCTGCTCGCCACGCCGGCCGAGGACCGCCTCACCGAGCACGCCTGGACGCTCGACGACGCGCTCGTGCACAAGGAGGAGTAGCTACAGCGCCGCGAGCAGCGCCTCGAGCTCGGCGACCACGTCGCCGTCGAGCTTCACCGCCGCGCGGCCGTCCCACGGCGTCGGGCCCTGCGTGATCACGGCGACCGCGCCGCCGGTCTGGCGGGTGACGCCCGGCAGCTGCGCGATCGGGTGGACCTCCAGCGACGAGCCGATGCACAGCAGGACGTCGGCGCCCGCGGCCAGGGCGTAGGCCTCCTCCAGCGCGCTCTGCGGCAGCCACTCGCCGAACAGGACGACGTCGGGCTTCAGCGGCTCGCCGCAGTCGCAGGCCGGGACCGAGACGTCGGAGTCCTCCAGCCGCCGCCGGACCTCGGCGATCGGGTACGTCGCGCCGCAGGCCAGGCACGACGACGTGTCGATCGACCCGTGGACCTCCACCAGCCGCCGCGACCCGGCGCGCCGGTGCAGGCGGTCGATGTTCTGGGTGACGATCGCGTCGAGCTGCCCGCGCGCCTCCAGCTCGACCAGCGCGCGGTGCGCGCCGTTGGGCTCCTTGCCCTCCAGCGTCTGGAAGCGGTTGCCGTAGAAGTGCCAGAACCGCTCCGGGTCCGCGCGCCACGCGTCGATGTGCGCGACCTCCATCGGGTCGACGTTCTCCCACAGCCCGGTCCCGGGCGAGCGGAAGTCGGGGATCCCGGACGGCACCGAGATCCCCGCGCCCGTGAGCGCGACGACCGACTCGGCCTCCCGGATCAGGGAGGCGAGCCGCTCGACGCGCTCGAAGTCGACGGTCGACGGAGAGACGCTCACCGCCCCCAGCGTAGGCGCTAGCCGCCGAGGCCGCCCTGCACGCAGCCGACCTTGCCGAACCCGGCCTTGTTGGTGGCGTACTCCCAGTAGAACACGTAGTTGCCGATGCTGTTGTACTGGGCGACCTGCGCGCCGGTGGCGAGGGTCGTCACCTGGTCGGTGGGCATGCCGTTGCCGCCCTTGCGCGGGACGTTGCCCCACAGCGTCAGGCCCGAGCAGGCGACGTGGCCGGCGGCGGCGTCGCTCCCGCCGTGGCCGCCGCGCTTGGCGTAGCCGCGGGCGACCGCGATCGACTTGCGCAGCGTGCTGCCGTCGGCGAGCTTCAGCGTCAGCTTCGTCGTGCCGACGGCCGACGGCGCCCCGTCGTTCGAGGTGCTGCACGCCGCGCGCCCGATCGGGGCGGGAGCCCAGCAGATCTGCTGGACCTTGGCGCTGGTGTGGCCCTTGGCGCGGACGTCGAGGACTTGGCCGACGTGGACGCCGGTGCCGCCGAAGATGGCGTGGACGCTGACCGTGGCGGCGGAGGCGGAGGCCGGGATCGCGACGGAGGCCAGCGCGGCGGCCGTGACGGCGAGGAGGGGCGTGCGGAGCGGCATGCCCTTGGAACGGCTCGGCGCTGGAAAGATGACGCGCGGGTCGCCACGCCGGTCAGCGCGGCGACCCGTCGACGGTCAGCGGAGCGGCCTACTTGCCCTGCCAGTTCGGCGTGCGCTTGCCCAGGAAGGCGCTGATGCCCTCCTTGCCGTCCTCGCTCTGGAACACGAGGGCGAACGCGGCCTTCTCCTTCTCGATGCCCTCGTCCAGGTCGCCGGCCGCCGACACCGACTTGACCTGGGCCAGCGCCAGCGGCGCCGCCTGGCTGAGCTTGCGCGCCCACAGCAGCGCGGTGTCGAGCAGCTCGTGGTCGACGACCGCGCGGTTGACGAGGCCGAACTCGTAGGCCTCGTCGGCGCCGATCGGGTCGCCGATCGTGTTCATCTCCAGCGCCTTGTTCTCGCCGACGAGGCGCGGCAGGCGCTGCGTCCCGCCGAAGCCGGGGATGATCCCCAACTTGATCTCCGGCTGGCCGAAGACCGCCGACCGCGCGGCGATGCGCACGTCGCACGCCATCGCCAGCTCGCAGCCGCCGCCGAACGCGAGGCCGTTGACCGCGGCGATCGTCGCGACGCCCTTGGTCTCCAGCTCGCGGAACAGCGCGTGCGCCTCGTGGATGAGCTTCGCGCCGCCGGCCTCGTCGAGCGTCGTGAACGCCTTGATGTCGGCGCCGGCGCTGAACAGGAACGGGTTCGACGAGGCGATCACCAGCGCGCGGACGCCGCCGGCCTGGACCGCGCTCCACACCTTGCCGAGGTCCTCGATGACGCGCGGCGCGATCGAGTTCATCTGGCCGTTGGCCAACCAGGCGATCGCGACGTCGCCGCGCGACTCCAGCTTGACGACGGCGTCGTCGCCCGCCGGCTGCTCGGCGTCGGGCTGCGGGTACGCGTAGAAGCCCTGACCGCTCTTCTGCCCCAAGCGGCCCTGGGCGACCAGGCGCTTGAGGATCGTCGGCGGCTCGAAGCGCTCGCCCCACTTCTCCTGGGCGGCCTCGAGGCGCTCGAGGATCGTGTCCAGCCCCTCGATGTCGGCCTTCATGAACGGCGGGAGCAGGCCGCGGCGCGGGTCCAGGCCGGCGCCGGCCATCATCCCGAAGTCGATGTCGCGGTGGGTCGCGACGCCCTCCTCGAGGACCAGCGCGGCCTCGACGAACGTCTTGAGGACGAGCTTCTCGACGAGCTCCTCGATGTTCGGGTCGCCCTCGCCCGCGAGGTTCGCGTTGCCCTCGGCGTCGTAGAAGCCGTTGCCGCCGGTCTTGGACCCCAACTTGCCCTCGGCGACGAGCCTCTGCATGCCCTCGGGCGCGTAGAAGCGGTCGCCGTAAGCGTCGGCGAGGTGCTCGGCCACGTGCAGGACGGTGTCCAGGCCGAGCAGGTTGATGAGGAAGTACGGCCCCATCGGGACGACGTTCGCGGCGCCGACGCCCTCGTCGATCTTCTTGATCGACAGCCCCTGCTCCTCCTGGTCGCGCCAGATCTCGGCGATGCCGGAGTTCAGGATGCGGTTGACGACGAAGCCCGGGACCTCGGCGCAGGTGATCGGCTGCTTCTTGATGGTCTGCGCGAACGTGACGGCGGCGTTGAGCGTCTCCGACGATGTGTCGTCGCCGTCGACGATCTCGATCAGCGGCATGATCGACGCCGGGAAGAAGTAGTGGAACCCGACGACCTGGTCGGGGCGCAGCGTCGCCTCGCCGATCTCGGTGATCGACAGCGAGGACGTGTTGGACGCGAGGATCGCGTGGCCGGGCGTGACCGCGTCGAGCTCGGCGAAGACCGCCTGCTTGATCTCCATCCGCTCGGGGACGGCCTCGATGACGAAGTCGACGTCGCCGAAGGACGCGTACTCGGTCGTGCCCTCGATCAGCCCGACGATCCGGTCGACCTCGGCCGCGGCCTGCTCCTCGGTCAGCTTGCCCTTCTTGACCAGCCGGTCGACCTGCCCGGCCGTGACGTTGCGGGCCTCGGTGAGGCCGGCGTCCACGAACTCCTGCTTGACGTCCTTGAGCACGACGGGGATGCCGGCGGCGGCGATCGTCTGCGCGATCTGCCCGCCCATCGTCCCGGCGCCCACGACGGCGGCCTTGAACACGAACATTGGTCTCGGGAACCCTTCTGGTTGGCGGCGTTTCGGTGCTGCGAGGCCGGAACACTAGCCTGATCGGGCTATCCGCGCGCGTCCGGGCACCCGGTCAGGCGGGGGCTCCTGTGAGTGGGGTCACAGGACCCCGGAAAGCTGTCACAAACGTGTCACTATGTCCCTGCCGGTCGCCGTCGCGAGACCGTCCGGCGACCCCTCTCCCCAACCCGAAGGACCACCCATGACCCGCCGCATCTTCGCCGCGGTCGGCCGTGCCCTGAGCGCACGCCCGACGCAGTCCACCGACACCCCGCACTTCCACCAGGGCGCCCAGGGCAACGCCGCCGCCTGCTTCGCCTCCGGCTGCGACCGCCCACACCTGCACGTCTAACCCACCTTGCTGGCCGGCCCGTACCACCGGCGCCGGCCGACGAGAACGACGCTCCTCCTCCTCTCGGCCGTCGTCGCTCCTCGGAGGGGCGGCGGCCGGCGTCATTCCTGGACCAGGCTCTCCGGCGCCACCTCGAGCTCGTGGCGGAAGCGCTCAAGCGTCCGCTTGAGCGAGTCGCGGAGCGGGCGCCGCGCGAAGAGGTCGACGAGCTGGCGCTGCGGCGGGTCCATCTTGAGGCGGTAGTCGAGCGTCAGGACCACCTTGCACCCGTCGCCGGCCGGGTGGAACTCGACGCGCTGGGTGCCGGTGAGCTTCTCGTCCTCGACGGCCAGGGTCTGGCCCACGCGCGCCTCGTGCGTGACCACGCGCTCGTCGACGCGCCCACGGCCGTCGACCTTCGCGTCCCACAGGACGCGGCCCGCGCGCGGCCAGTCGCCCTCGACCTTCGCGACGTGCGCGAGGCCGTCGACGAACGTCGGCCAGCGGCTCGTGTCGTACCAGAGCTCCTCGGCCGCGCTCGCGAGCCCGGCCACCGTCACCTCCGCCTTCACCCGTCCCATGAGGCGATGTTCTACACGCCGAGCGTCCGCTTGATGTCGGCGAGCGCCTCGGCGACCGCGTCCAGGCGGGGTCCGACGCTCTCCGCCAGGCGCGTCCGCTCGGCCGCGCCGGCCTCCGTCAGGCGGTAGAACCGGCGCGAGCGCCGCTCCGGGTGCTCCCACTCGCCGGCGACCAGGCCCTCGGCCTCCAGCCGCCGCAGCAGCGGGTACATGGTGTTGGGGTTGACCCCGATGAGCCCGCGCGACAGCGTCTCGACGCGCTCCATCAGCGCGCCGCCGTAGGACGGGCCGTCGGCGAGGAAGTGCAGGACCAGCAGCGGCAGGACGCCCGCCCGGCGCAGCTCGCCGGCCAGCGGGTCGGCCGATCCGGCCCCGGCCGCGGCGGAGCGCAGCGGGACCGCCTCGGCCACGGCCTGCTCGGTGCGACGGCTAGACACGCCCACCAGCTTGCCACGCCGCGAGGCGGGCCATGCCACCGGGCGCGCCGCGGCGGCGCGCCCGGCAGCAGGTCCTACAACTAGGCCGTGGCGGCCGTGGGCTCCTCGACGCGGCGCGGCAGCAGCGTCTCGCGCGCGATGACCAGGCGCTGGATCTGGGACGTGCCCTCGTACAGCTGCATGATCTTGGCGTCGCGCATGAGCTTCTCGACCGGGTACTCCTTGATGAAGCCGTAGCCGCCGTAGACCTGCACGGCGTCGGTGGCGACCTCCATCGCGGAGTCGGCGGCGAAGCGCTTGGCGTGCGACGACTCGATCGTGTTGCGCATGCCGTTGTCGAGCAGCGAGGCCGACTGCCAGGTCGCCAGGCGCGACATGTGCACCTTGGTCGCCATGTCGGCGATCATGAACTGGATCGCCTGGTGCATGGCGATCGGCACGCCGAACTGCACGCGCTCCTTGGAGTACTCGACGGCGAACTCGAGCGCGGCGCGGGCGATGCCCGTCGCCATCGCGGCGACGCCCGGACGCGTGCGGTCCAGGGTCATCATCGCGATCTTGAAGCCCTTGTTCTCCTCGCCGAGGATGTTGCCGACGGGGATCTCGGTCTCGTTGAACGTCACGGTCGCCGTGTTCGACGCCCGCTGGCCCATCTTGTCCTCCTTCTTGTCGATGACGACGGTGTCGTCACGCGGCACGAGGAAGGCCGAGATGCCGCGGTGCCCGGCGTCCGGGTCCGTCTTGGCGTAGACCGTGTACCAGTCGGCGTAGGTGCCGTTGGTGATGAAGCACTTCTGGCCGGTGATGACGTACTTGTCGCCCTTCTTGACGGCGCGCGTGCGCATCGACGACACATCGGAGCCGGCGCCCGGCTCGGTCAGGCAGAACGAGGCGTACTTCAGCTCCTCGGTCAGCATGCCCAGGTACTTCTTCTTGACCTCCTCGGAGCCGGCGAGGATGACCGGCGCGGCGGCCAGGCCGTTGGCGCCGAGCGACGTCGTGATGCCGGAGCAGCCCCAGGAGAGCTCCTCCTCGATGAGGCAGCCGTCGAGGTAGGACAGGCCCGGCCCGCCGTACTCCTCCGGCACGTGGGTGTTCATCAGCCCGACCTCGTGGGCCTTGGCGAAGACGTCGGCCGGCCAGTGGCCGTCCTTGTCGTACTCCCACGCGACAGGACGGATCTCCTTCTCCGCGAAGTCGTGGGCCAGCTCGCGGAGGGCCTTCTGCTCGTCGGTCAGCGTGAAGTCGACCATCGGGTGTTTCTCCTTGAAGACAGGTGAGCGGGCACGGTCTTCATGACCGTCCCGCCGTCGGCGATTGACTGGTCAGTCAATGTACCCCGGAAGCGTAGCGGAGACCTCCGCTTCGTCAAGCGCGAACCGTCGCACGTCACAATCGGCACCGATGCAGGACGGGTTCGCGATCGTGCTGGTGGTGGTCCTCGTGGGCGCGGTCCTCGGCGCGGTGTGGGCCGGATTCGCCTCGCGTGACCCATATGGGCGTATTGGCCGCGGCGCGCTGTCGCTCAACGAGGACGGCGACGCGCACGGGCGCCGTCCGCCGCAGCCCGCCGCGGTGCTGGCCGCCGAGCGCGAGGCCGAGATCCGCCAGCTGCTGGCGGCCCGCAACGCGCGCCGGACCGCGCGCGGCCTGGAGCCGCTCGACGTCGAGGACGAGCTGCGCCAGCTGCTCGACGCGCGGACGAGCCCCGCCGGGTTCCACGACCCCGCGCTGGTGGCGGAGGTCCGCCAGCTCGTCGTCGCCCGCAACGCGCGCCGGGAGCGTGCCGGAAAGCCGCCGCTCGACGTCGAGGACGAAGTGGCCCGCCAGCTCCGCGACCTGACGTGACCGCGGTGCGAGGTTGCCGGAGATCCGCCGCGTCCTATACAACCCGTCCCATGGCCATGCGGCGCTTCGACCTCGACGATCTCGTGAACCGTCCCGGGACGTACTTCAACCCCCAGACCGAGGTCCTGGTGGTCGTCGACGACTCTCCCGACCTCGACAACGAGATCTTCGACCTCGAAGAGGCCGAGGGCGCCGACTGGGTCCTGATCTCCGACGAGGCGCCAGTCGACGAGCAGCAGCGCGACGACCTCATCGAGCGCTTCCAGGCGCGCCACTCGGCCGTCACCACGGGCGCGCTGGCCGAGGAGGAGGAGACCGAGGACGCCGACGACTTCGACGGGTTCGACGTCCAGGACCCGGACGAGGACGAGCTCTAAGACGCGGGCGTGGCGGTGGCGGACGTCGTGTCCGTCGTCGCCGGCGTGGTCGTCGTCGCCGTCGTCGGCGTGGTCGTCGTCGCGTCGGTCGTCGTCGTCGCGTCCGTCGTCGTCGTAGCGGCCTTGCGCCCGACCTCGACCACCTTGTGGTCGGCGCCGCTGCCGCCGTAGACGTGGAACTGGCGGCCGTCGCGCGTGATCAGGTCGAAGGCCTGGCCGGACCGCGTGTTGCCCGACAGGTTGATGCACATGTCGTCGCGCGTGCCGCCCTGGATGCGCCCGTAGTCGTGGCCGTCGACCTTGGAGAGCGTCTCGCCCTTCTTGAGGTCCTGCTGGGCCTCGGTGAACAGCTCGGTGAAGCTCTTGCCGCTCGCGTCGGTCGCCGACGTGCTGGTCGTGGACGTCGACGAGGTCGTCGTCGGCGTGGTCGAAGCGGCGGATGCGGCGGTGACGCTGTCCATTGCCCCTGTGGTCGGCCGGCCCGCCGCCGGGCTTGAGCTACGAGGTTCCCGCGAACAGGAACGTCAGCCCGAAGACGACGTAGACCGCGAGCAGCTGGACGCCCTCGAACCACGTCGACTCGCCCTCGTTGGTCACGTGGTTGGCGATCAGGACCGCCAGCAGGACCGCGCCGACCTCGAAGCCGTTGAACACCAGCGCCATCGGATGCGGTCCGATGAAGAACGAGCAGAGGACGAGGACCGGCGCCGCGAACAGCGCGATCTGGGCCGACGACCCGATCGCGATGTTGACCGCGAGGTCCATCTTGTCCTTGCGCGCGACGAGGACCGCGACCCAGTGCTCCGCCGCGTTGCCGACGATCGCGACCACGATCGCGCCGATGAAGAACTCGCTGAGCCCGATGCCCGAGGCGGCCTCGGAGATCGAGCCGACCAGGATCTCCGACATGACGCCGACCGCCACGCCGGCGACCGCGAGCATGGTGATGGACTTGCGGATCGTCCACGGCTCGCCGCCCTCGTCGTTGGTGCCGGGCCCGGCGCCGGCCGAGTGGTCGGGGTTGAACAGGTCGCGGTGCGTCTTGAGCGAGAAGAACAGGCCGGCCGCGTAGGTCGCGATCAGCACGATCGCGACCGCGAGCGACAGGTGCTCGACGTCGGACGGGTAGTCGCGGATCTCGTCGCCGGGCAGCGGCAGCCCGTTGCCCTTGATGAGCTCGAAGATCGCCGGCATGACGAGCGCGGCGGCCGCGAGCAGGAGCATCGCCGACTGGGTGCTGGCCGCGGTGCGGTCGAAGTGCTGGCGGTCGCGCCCCAGCCCGCCGACGAACATCGCCGCGCCGAGCACGAGCAGGATGTTGCCCAGCATCGAGCCGATCAGCGACGCCTTGACGACCTCGTGCAGGCCCTTGTTGAGGGCGAACAGCGCGATGATGATCTCCGGCGCGTTGCCGAAGGTGACGTTCAGCAGCCCACCGATGCCGGGCCCCGACCGGTGCGCGAGCTCCTCCGTCGCGCGGCCCATCAGCGCCGCGGTCGGGATCACGCCGCCGGCCGAGACGAAGAAGATCGCGATCGACGACGCGCCGACGATGTCCAGGATGATCGCCAGCGGGATGAGCGGGACCAGGAGGTAGGGCCAGCCCTCGCCGCTGGTGAGGAAGGAGCGCAGCTGCATCCGGCCGCAGCCTAGACGCTCGGTCCGCGTGAGGCGCGCGACCCGGCGCGGAGCGCAGCTACTTGAGGTACTTGGCGCACGCCTGCACCTTGGCGAGGTCGTCCCCCGCCGAGGAGATGCAGTTGGCGTAGTCGGCCTGGGTGCCGCTCGGCGCCGGCGTGGTCGTGGTGCTCGGGGTGCTGGTGGTGCTCGGCGCGCTGCTGGTCGCCGACGACGACCCGAGCAGCCCCATCTGCTGCAGCACGGCGCGCAGCTCGCTCAGCGGCTTGGCGCCGGCGGGCTTGTTGATGGTCTGCGGCTGGTTGAGCTGGGCGAGCGTGACCTGGAAGATCACGTGCCCGCTCTGCAGCTGGACGTTGACCGCGACCTTGCGCAGGGTGTGGTCCTTGGCGCCGGTCCAGACGTCGACCTTGGCCGACTTGATGGACTTGACGATCTTCGCGCGCTGGGCGGCCGTCAGCTGCGTCGGGACCGACGTGCCGGTCGCCGAGCCGGCCGACGACGTGACGTCCTTGGCCTTGCCCAGCAGCGTGCTGACGTCGTCGAGCAGCTTGGGGACGTCGACCCCGGAGGTGACGTGCTCGGTCTGCGTGCCGGCGATGTCCTCGGTCCCCGCGGTCTTGGGGTCGGTGAGCCAGCGCAGCGGCTCGATGCCGAGCGCCGACAGCGTGGGCTGGCCCTTGCCCTTGCCCTTGGTCGCCGAGTCGGCCTTGGCCTTCTGGTAGCCCTGCTTGAACGCGTTGTACACGTCCTTGCCGAGGTCGAAGGCCTGGCCCTCGATCGTCAGGTAGCCGCCGCCCTTGGCGAAGACGGCCCCGACCGTGACCGGGTTGGTGCCGCCCTGGAAGTCGACGCCGAGCGCGAAGTCCGGGAGCTTCGTGCCCCCGTTGGACTGGAACGGGCCGCTGATGTGCAGGCTCAGCGGCTGGTTGCCGAGCTGCGAGAGGCCGGCGACGTCGAGGTCGGCGTCCACGCGGCCGCTGTGGATCGGGTGGTCGGCGCCGAACGTGTCGCGCAGCAGCGTGGCGGCGTCGGTGCTCGACCCGGACGAGGAGTCGCTGCTGCTGCCGCAGGCGGACAGCGCGAGGGCGAGCACGGCGAGCAGCGCGAGGACGGCGGACGATCGAGTCGTGATCCGAGTCATGTGATGTCGACCCTGCGGCGCGCGGGCTGGGCGGTGCGTTGCGGCGCCGAGGACGGGCAAAGCTAGCATCGAGTTGGTGCGCCGTACGCCGGTCCTCGTTGTGCTGCTGTTGCTGTCGACCCTCGCGCTCCTCCCCGGGACCGCGAGGGCGAAGGGCCCGAGCGTCGGCGCGGAGCTGAACCGGCTCCAGGACGACGGCGAGCTCGACGCCGCGACGGCCGACTCCTACCGCACGGTCTACGACGACGCCCGCAAGACCCTCAAGAAGCTCACGGGCTTCCGGCGCGTGCAGCTGCGCGCGGTGGTCGCCAACGTCGACGCCGCCGCGCGCGCCCACCTCTTCGCGCCGTCGCGCCTGAAGGCCGAGTTCCTGACGCTCCAGCGCAACCGCGCCTGGTGGTCGGCGGCGCCGCTGCCCTACGCCGGCCAGCGCCACACGTTCGCGGGCTCGCAGGTCGTCTGGCAGTTCTACCCCGGACAGGGCTGGCAGATCCAGTGGCTCGCGACGTTCGGCAAGGCCAACGCCCTGTGGATGGTCAAGACGCGCGACGCCGACCTGCGCCGCCTGCTGGACGAGGCGCTCGGCCTCGCGACGCAGCGCGCCGGCGGGATCGCGTTCGAGTACCTGTTCAAGTTCGACCGCGGCCAGCCGCCGTGGGTCAGCGGCCTCGCGCAGGGCACGGCGCTGTCGGCGCTCTCGCGCGCGGCGGTGCGCCTGAAGGACACCAGGTACTTCGACGCCGCGCGAAGCGCCCTCGGGATCTTCAAGACGCCGCCGCCGGCCGGCATCGCGCGGCCGACCTCGCACGGCACGCACTACCTCCAGTACTCCTACGCGCCGGAGCTGCGGATCGTCAACGGCTTCACGCAGGCGCTCAACGGCCTTCACGACTTCGCGGCGCTCGCCAACGACGCCGAGGGCCGGGCGCTGTTCGCCTCCGGCGAGCAGGCGCTGCGCGCCGAGCTGCCGGGGTTCGACACCGGCGCCTGGTCGCTGTACTCCAAGCCGGGCGCCGAGTCGAACCTGAACTACCACAAGGTGCTGCGCGACTTCCTGCAAGGGCTGTGCGACCGCATGACCGCCGACCCCGCCGGCCCCAGCCCGAAGCTCTACTGCGACACCGCGCAGCGCTTCACCGCCGACCTCACCACCAAGCCGAAGCTCGAGATCACCGCGCCGTCCACGCCGCTGCGCGCCCGGCGCGCCGCCCACGTCGCGTTCACCCTCTCGAAGATCTCCACGGTGACGATCACGGCCCGCCGCGCGGGCAGATTGGTGCTCGACCGCAGCGCCCGGCTGGCCTACGGCCACCACCTCATCTCGGTCAAGCCGTCCCAGGCCGGACCGCTCGTCGTGCGCGTCGCGGCGACGGACCTCGCCGGCAACGCGAACGCGACGCAGGTCACCCTGCACGTCCGTCCGTCGGCGAAGAAGCGCGGCGGCGTTTAGGCTGTCGGCTCCTTGGGCGTCCCGCGCACGATCCTCTACACGGGCAAGGGCGGCGTCGGCAAGACGTCGGTCGCCGCGGCCACCGCGCGCCGTTGCGCGGCCGCCGGCCTGCGGACCGTCATCCTCAGCACCGACCCGGCGCACTCGCTGAGCGACTCGCTCGAGACGCCGCTTGGCCCGGAGCCGGTCGCGGCCGGCGACCTGCTGTGGGGCCAGGAGGTCAGCGCCCAGGACGAGATGGAGCGCAACTGGGCCGGCGTCCAGGACTGGCTCGGCGACCTGCTGATCGCCCGCGGCGTCGACCGCATCAGCGCCGAGGAGCTGACGGTCCCGCCCGGCATGGACGAGCTGTTCAGCCTCCTGGCCATCAAGCGCCACCACGAGTCCGGCGCCTACGACGCGGTGATCGTCGACTGCGCGCCGACCGGCGAGACGCTGCGGCTGCTGTCGTTCCCGGACGTCGCGCGCTGGTGGCTGGACAAGGTCTTCCCGCAGCAGGGCCGGATCCTCGACGCGGCGCGGCCGTTCGCGCGCGCCGTGCTCGACGTCTCGCTGCCGGGCACGGAGGTCTTCGACGACGTCCAGCGCCTCGTCCGCAACCTCATCGCGATGAACGAGATCCTGCGCGACAACGAGCACGTCTCGGTCCGGCTGGTGATGACCCCTGACCGGATGGTGGTCGACGAGGCGCGGCGCACGTTCACCTACCTCAACCTGTACGGGTACCTGACCGACGCCGTCGTGGTCAACCGCGTCTTCGGCGCGGAGGTCGGCGACTACTTCGGCGCATGGCGCGACCGCCAGCAGGCGCAGCTGGAGGCAGTGCGCGACGCGTTCGCCCCCGTGCCGGTCCTGCAGGCGCCGTACTTCGAGGAGGAGGTCGTCGGCGGGCCGATGCTCGACCGGCTCGGCGACGCGCTCTTCGGGGGCGTCGAGGCGCACGCCATCCAGCACGCGTCGGTGTCCGAGCGGCTGGAGCTGCGCGCCGACGGCGCGACGCTGCGCCTCGATCTGCCGTTCGCGCAGCGCGGCGACATCTCGCTCAAGCGCCTCGGCCAGGAGCTGATCGTGCGCGTCGACGGGCACAAGCGCACCATGCTGCTGCCGCCCGCGCTCGACGACATGGCGCCGTCCGGCGCGTCCTTCGAGGACGGCGCGCTGATCGTGACCTTCGCGGCGGTCACCGCCGATGCCTGAGCGCGACGACCACGACGAGCTGCGCGCCCGCCTGCGCGCGACCCAGGAGGCGGCGGAGCGGCTCGCCGACAGCGTGCCGCCGCAGGGCTGGGCGTCCGCCTCCGAGCAGCAGCGCGGCGAGACCGCGGCCGAGATCCAGGCGCTCGTCGGGATCCTGCACGCGCTGCGCGACCTCGTCCCCACCGACCTCTGGGACCAGATCCGCGAGATCGTCCGCCAGCTCCTGCTGTTGCTGCGCGCGCTGCTGGACCTCGTCGTCGAGCGGCTGGGCGCCGACGGCGGGGACGGCGCAACGCGCCCCGCGGGCCCGGACCTCCAGGACATCCCGATCTCCTGAATGGGTCGCGGCGCCCGCCTACAATCGGCCCTGATGGCAGGGGCGACCCTCTCGTGATCACTCGCCTGCGCAGGAGCTTCGCCAACCTGGCGCCCGAGCAGCGCCGCGTCGGTCTCGCGGCGATCCTCGTCCTGGTCTCGATGCTGCTGCCGTGGTACTCGAAGACCACCAACGCCATCACCAGAAACGGCCTGGCGAACGCCCACGAGTCCAAGATGGCGATCCTCGTGCCGTCGTTCGTCGAGGCGTCGATCTTCCTCGTGGCGGTCGCCGTCCTGGTCCTCATGTTCGCGCGGGGCGAGGGCCGGGCGTTCCACCTGCCGTTCGGCGACGGGATCGTCTGCACCGCCGCGGGGGCGTGGGTCGCGTTCCTGGTCTTCTACCGCTTCATCGACCAGCCCGCGGGCGGGACGTCGAAGAACCTCGCCTACAGCTACGACCTGTCGTGGGGCATCTTCTTCGGCCTGCTGGCCGCGGCGTTCCTGATCTACAGCGGGACGCGGCTGCGCCTGGCCAACGTGGCCGAGCCGCCGCTGCCCGACGAGCCGCCGACGCGGGTCGCGCCGCCGGGGCCGCCGGAGCCGCCGCCGCCGGCCGCGCCCGTGGACGCCGAGACCGCCGAGACGCCCGACGCCCGCGCGGACCGCGAACGGCGCCGCGCCGAGCGCGAGGCGCGCCGCCGCAGCGAGCAGGCCACGGCCGTCGCGCGGCCGGAGATCGACGGCGGCACGCAGCTCTCGTTCGACGAACAGGAATAGGGCTCGCCGACCTCGGGAACCCCGAGGGTATGTTCGGACGCAAGCGACGGGTTGATGACATGGACGGAACCGTGGGGGATCGCGAGGTCGTGGTCGAGCACGGGCCGTCGCTGGCCAAGGGGCCGGCGCTGATCGCGGGGACGATCCTGGTCGTCTTCGGGCTGGCCGCCCTGCTCAAGAACAACGACTTCCCGTCGTTCTCCTCGTCGTTCCCCGACGGCGAGGTCCAGGGGACCAACTTCCTCGGGATCGAGGTCAACGGCTGGACCGCGTTCTTCTCGATCACCGCCGGCGCGCTGCTGCTCTTCGGCGCCGCTCAGCACCACCTGGCCAAGATGATGTCGTTGATCGTCGGCCTGGCGCTGTGCGCCTGCGCGGTCATCGCCGTGATCGACGGCCAGGACGTCCTGGGCCTGGCGGCCGCCAACGACTGGACGAAGCTCGGCTTCGCGGTCGCCGGCGTCGTCCTGTTGTTGAACGCCCTGATGCCGCGCACCACGCGCCGCCGCGAGGTCGTCGCGCCCGCCACGGGCGCGGCCACGACCGAGGCCGCACCCCGCAGGCGCTTCGCGCGCCCGGACCGCGTCGACGAGCCGGCCACCGGCGAGCCGGCGACGACCGTCAGCGGCCGTCCGGTCGCCACGGACCCGGACGCGCCGACGACCGTCGGCCGCCGCACTCCCGAGGTCTAGGACTTCGCCCCACGCGAAACCGCCCGCTCGCCGCTCCGTCCGCTCCTCCGGACGGGGCGTGCGGGCGGCGCTAC
Organism: Baekduia sp.; assembly: GCA_036518975.1. GTDB lineage: Bacteria > Actinomycetota > Thermoleophilia > Solirubrobacterales > Solirubrobacteraceae > Baekduia. The sequence continues at coordinate 10,343 of DATDMD010000181.1, read as the reverse complement.
TTCGCCGCCGGCTCCCGCAGCGCGGCGGCGATCCGCGCCAGCGCGGCGAGGTCCTCCGGCGGCAGCGCGCGCAGCGCGTCCGGCGGCGACGACAGGATCTTCTCGGCCTTCTGCGCGGCGCGCCGGCCTGCCGGCGTCACCGTGATGACCTTGGCGCGGCGGTCGGTCGGGTGCGGCGTGCGCTCCACCAGGCCGCGCCGCTCCAGGTCGTCGACGATCACCGTGATGAACGGCGGGTCGGTGGCCATCTCGGTCGCGAGCTCGCGGCCGGTCATCGCGCGGGCGGCCACATAGCGCAGCGCCTTGACGCGGGCGAAGCTCATGCCCATCGCCTCGCTGACCTCGCGCCGGCGGTCGTGGCCCATGACCAGCTCGCGCAGCGCCACCCAGGTCTCCTCGGCGCTCACGCCGCCACCTCCGACGTCAGGCGCCGCGCGGTCTGCGCCGCCGTCCGGCGGGCCCAGACCGTCGTGGTCACGAGGCCGAGCACGAAGACCGCGGCGCCGCAGCCGGTCAGGATCCACCAGCCCGTGTGGCTCGCCTCGGCGAGGCCGGCGTGGAGCGTCGCGCCGGCGAGGCTCGCGGTCGTCACCGCGCCGACGATCGCGACGCCGAGCGACTGCCCGATCTGGCGCGACGTCGAGGCGACCGCCGCCGCGACGCCCGCCTGGTCGGCCGGCATCCCCGACACCGCGGTGTTGGTGATCGGCGGGTTCACGAAGCCGAAGCCGACGCCGAAGATGACGTAGGCGGCGAGCAGCAGCCCGACCGAGGTCGTCGCCGTCAGGCCGGTGAGCAGCAGGCTGCCGAGCCCGATGCCGGCGCCGCCGATCAGCAGCGGCGCGCGCGGGCCGAGCGTCCCGACCACGCGGCCCGACAGCGGGCCGCAGAGCACGGCCGCCGCGGCCATCGGCAGCGTCAGCAGCCCCGCGTGCAGCGGGCTGTAGTCGCGGACCTCCTGCAGGTACAGGGTGTTCAGGAACAGGAAGCCCGCGAGCGCGACGAACGCGCCGACGGCGATCAGCGTCGCCCCGCTGAACGGCGCGCTGCGGAAGAAGCGCAGCTCGATCAGCGGCTCGCGCTGGCGCAGCTCGTAGAAGACGAGCCCGGCGAGCGCCGCGACCGACAGGCCGAACAGGCCCACGATCCGCGCCGACGACCACCCGAAGTTCGGCCCCTCGATGATCGCGTAGGTCAGCGAGGCGAGCATGACGATGACGAGGACCTGGCCGACGGGGTCGACCCGCCGCGGGTGCGCGGCGCGCGACTCCGGCACGTAGAGCGCGGTGAGCGCGATCGCCGCCAGCCCGACCGGGATGTTGACCAGGAAGATCGCGCGCCACGACAGGCCGACGAGGGCGCCGCCGATCACCGGGCCGAGCGCCAGCGAGACGCCGACGACCGCGCCCCACCAGCCGATCGCCTGCGCGCGCTCGCGCGGGTCGTCGAAGGTGTTGCGGATGATCGACATCGCCACCGGGTTGAGCATCGAGCCGCCCACCGCCTGGACCATGCGGAAGACGATGAGCCAGCCGACGCTCGGCGCCAGCGAGCACGCCAGCGAGCCGAGCGTGAAGACCGCGAGCCCGACCTGGAAGACGCGCACGCGCCCGAGGCGGTCGGCCATCGACCCCGACAGCATCAACAACGACGCGAGGACCAAGGTGTAGGCGTCGATCGTCCACTGGAGCTCCGACACCGAGGCGTTGAAGTCCTGGCGGATCGACGGCAGCGCGACGTTGACGATCGTGTTGTCGAGCCCGACGATGAACAGGCTCATGCAGCAGATCGCGAGGACGCGGACGCGGGCACGGCGGCCGAGGGCGGTTATAGGCACATAACCGTTATAGCACCACAACCTTCTCGGCCGGCTGCTCAGAAGTCCAGCGGCCCGTGGTCCTGATAGCTCTGGTGGGCGCCGACGAAGAGCAGCGCGGTCGCCAGGAACAGGATGGCGATCCCGATCGCGACGATCCGCTGATCCCGGAAGATGTGGCCCATCACGGCCAGCACGAACCCGAAGGCCATCAGCGCGTAGATCGGCGGAGCGGAGAGCGCGCCCAGGAGCAGCACGGCCGCAACCCTAGTCACCTTCGTAGACTTCAGCGCCCATGCCGGTCGAGCCGAACTCCGTCAGCGACGTCAACGAAGGCCTGCGGGCCACGGGCTACCTGCCCGGCGAGGCCACGGCGCTGGTGAGCTTCCTCGCCGCGAAGCTCGGCAAGCCGATCCTCGTCGAGGGTCCGGCCGGCGTCGGCAAGACCGAGCTGGCCAAGGCGCTGGCGAAGTACCTCGGCCGCGACCTGGTGCGGCTCCAGTGCTACGAGGGCCTCGACGAGGCCAAGGCGCTGTACGAGTGGAACTACCGCAAGCAGCTCCTGCGCATCCAGGCCGAACGCCAGGGCACCGGCTGGGACGACGTCCAGGACGACATCTTCGGCGAGGAGTTCCTGCTCGAGCGCCCGCTGATGACCGCGATCGCCTCGCCCGAGCCGGTCGTGCTGCTCATCGACGAGATCGACAAGACCGACCAGGAGTTCGAGGCGATGCTCCTGGAGGTCCTCTCGGACTTCCAGATCACGATCCCGGAGCTCGGGACCGTCGCGGCCAAGTCGCACCCGGTCGTGCTGCTGACCTCGAACAACACGCGCGAGCTGACCGAGGCGCTCAAGCGCCGCTGCCTGTACCTGTGGCTCGACTACCCCGACCTCGAGCACGAGCTGGAGATCGTCAAGCTCCACACGCCCGAGCTGCCCGAGGCGGTCGGCCGCAAGCTCGTGGAGGTCATCGCCCAGGTGCGCGAGCTGGACCTCAAGAAGCCGCCGTCGATCGCGGAGTCGATCGACTGGGCCCGCGCGCTGCTGCTGCTCGGCGCGCAGGACATCGACCGGGACGTGTTCACCGACACGCTGTCGGTGATCGTCAAGCACCGCACCGACCTCGACGTCGTCGCCGAGCGGGTGGGCGTGAAGCTCAATGCCCCCGCTGCCCCATAAGCACGCCCGCCGCGCGGGCGTCCACGGCTCGACCAGGCTCGAGCGTCCCGGCATGGCCGGGCGGCTCCTGGAGTTCGGCGAGGAGCTGCGCGGCGAGGGCGTCGCGATCGGGACGTCGGAGCTGCTGGACGCGTTCGTCGCGCTGCAGCACGTGCCGTGGACCGAGCAGGTCGACTTCCGCGAGGCGCTGGCCGCGACGCTCGCGAAGTCCCAGGACGACCGCCGCGTCTTCGAGCTCGTCTTCGACCGCTTCTTCTTCCGCGCGGCCGAGCTGGCGGCCATCGAGGAGGGCGTGCGCGAGGCCGGCGGGATCTCGCCCGACGAGGCCGGCGCGCTCGACATGGAGGACCTGCGCCGCCAGGTCGCCGAGGCGGTCCGCGCCGGCGACGAGGCGCTGATGCGCGACCTCGCGCGGCTGGCGATCGCGGCGTTCGGGCGCCAGGGCGAGGGCTCGGGCGTGATCGGCGTCGACGTCCAGCGCATCCGGCGCTCGCTGGCGCTGCGGACCGACCCGCAGCCCGAGCTGCCGAAGGAGGACCCGCGTCGCGACGGGCTGCCGCGCGACGAGATCCGGCGCTTCGAGCAGCTGCTGCGCCAGGAGCTGGAGCGCACGCAGATCGAGCGCACCGAGCAGCTCTCCCCCGCGCGGCCGCTCAACGAGCTCGACCGCGCGCTGCCGTCCGGGCCGCTGCAGGACCTCGCCGCGGTCCACCGGGTCGTGGCGCAGCTCAAGCGGCGGCTGAAGACCCAGGGCAACGAGCAGCGCGGCCAGAAGCGCCACGCGGCCGTCGACATGCGCAAGACGATGCGCGCGTCGCTGGAGTTCGGCGGGGTCCCGGCCGTGATCAAGGAGAAGCCGATCCGCCCGCGGCGGCCCGAGATCTACGTGCTGTGCGACGTCTCGACGTCGGTCACCAGCGCGTCGGTGTTCTTCCTGTCCGTGCTGCACGCGCTGCACGACTCGTTCCGCAAGATGCGGTCGTTCGTGTTCATCGAGCGGATCTCGGAGGTCACCGAGATCTTCGCCAAGGAGCGCGACTTCAAGGCGGTGTCCGAGGCGATCGGGCGCGACAGCGGCGTCGCCGACATCAGCGGCTACACGGACTACGGCCGCGTCTGGAGCGAGTTCCGGGAGCAGGTCGAGGACGACCTCCACCCGCGCGCGACGGTCATCGTCCTGGGCGACGCGCGCACCAACGGCCGCGACCCGCGGGCCGACGTCTTCGCGCAGATCGCCGCCAAGGCCGGCCGCACGTTCTGGCTGAACCCGGAGCCGCGGCTGTACTGGAACTACGGCGACAGCGTCATCAGCGCCTACGAGCAGTACTGCGAGGCCTACGAGTGCTGGACCACGCAGCAGCTCGAGGACTTCGTCAAGGCGCTGACGCGGCCGATGCGCCACTAGGCGCCGCGCGCGTAGGCGGACCGTCCGGTTCCGCCGGTCGCCGCGGCGGGTATCGGGAGCGACATGCCCCGCGTGCTCGCCGCCCTCGCCGTCCTCTGCGCGCTGGTCGCGCTGTCACCGTCGGTCGCCGCGGCGGTCGAGGGCTCGCGCTACCACGAGGGCGTGTCGGGCACCGCCGGCGTGATCGCCACGGAGTCGCCGGCCGCGGCGCGCGCCGGGCGGGCGGTGCTCGCCCGCGGCGGCAACGCGATCGACGCGGCGGTGACGACGGTCTTCGCGCTGAACGCCGCGCGCCCGCAGTCGTGCGGCATCGGCGGCGGCGGGTACCTGCTGTACCGGTCGCCCGACGGGAAGGTCCGCGCGCTGGACTTCCGCGAGATCGCGCCGGCGGCGTTCAAGAAGGACTCGCTGGTGCCGCCCGGGCTGCACAAGACGTTCACGGGGCACCTGACGGTCGGCGTCCCCGGAACGCTGGCGGGCATGTCGTCGGCGCTGGACCGGTTCGGGACGATCTCGCTGACCGAGGCGATGGCGCCGGCCGAGAAGCTCGCGCGCGAGGGCGTGCGGGTGACGACGTCGCTGAGCGGCGCGATGGCGCGGCGGGCCAAGGACCTCCGGCTGTTCCGCGCCGCGGACGGGATCTACCTGAAGGACGGGCAGCCCTACGCGCCGGGCGACCGGCTCGTCAACCCCGACCTGGCGCGCACGCTGCGCACCATCATGCGCCACGGGATCTCGGCGTTCTACGGCGGCCCGATCGCGCGGCTCATCGTCCGCGACATGCGCGCGCCGCGGCCGGACACCAAGGATGCCGGGTTGCTCACGGTGAAGGACTTCAAGTCCTACAAGCCGCTCTGGCGGGTCGCGCTGCACGGGACCTACCGCGGGCGCGACGTCTACGCGGTCCCGCCGTCGACCTCCGGCGGGACGACCATGTTGGAGATGTTGAACATCCTGGAGGGCTACGACCTGCACGGCATGGGCGAGGGCAGCGCGCAGGCCGTCACGGCGATCGCCGAGGCGCAGAAGATCGCGTGGGCCGACCGCGGCGCCTACCTCGCCGACCCGGCCTACGAGCGCCAGCCGACCGCGCAGCTGCTGTCCAAGGACTACGCGGCGGCGCGGCGCGCGCAGATCGACCTCGGCAGGGCGCAGACGTTCCAGCCGGGCGTGTTCCCGGCCGGGCCGACCGCGCTGGGCGCCGGCGCCGACGTCAACCCGCACGGCTCCACGACCCACGTGGACGTCGTCGACGCCAAGGGCGGCGCCGTGGCCGTGACGTGCACGATCGAGCAGGAGTTCGGCAGCGCGGTCGTCGCGCCCGGAACCGGGTTGCTGTTGAACAACGAGCTGACGGACTTCAGCGCGCCCGGGACCGCCAACGAGCCCGCGCCCGGCAAGCGCCCGCGCTCCTCGATCAACCCCACCATCATGGTCCAGTCCGGGAAGCCGGTCCTGGTCGCCGGCGCGGCGGGCGGGTCGACCATCGTCATGGGCCCGACGCTCGCGGTGATCGACACGGTGGACTTCGGGATGACGCTGCCCCAGGCGGTCGACGCCGAGCGCTTCGACGACCAGGGCACCAGCAAGCTCATGATCGAGGACACGCGGTTCGCCCCCTCGGTCCTGGACCAGCTCGTTGGCGAGGGCTACCAGCTGACGCGCCAGGGGGAGTACGCGCCCGCGCCGCGCATGCAGCTCGCCGGCCTGGCCCCGGGCCCGGCCGGCGTGGCGACGGCGGTGTCCGACTCCCGCTCCGACCGCGGCTCGCTGGCGGTGACGCCGACCGCGAGCGCGCTACCGCCGCCCAAGGTGCCGGTGCGCTGAGCGGGCGCCGCCCCGCCTACTTGGCGAGGTGGAACGTGAAGGCGTACTCCTTGCCGCCGTCGAGGGCGTGGAGGTCCATGGTGCCGCGGGCTGAGGCGTAGGCCCCGGTGCCGCCGGTGATCGCCAGGGTGCTGTCCTTGGTGTCGTAGAACGGGCCCTCGACGGTGATCTGGCCGGCCTTCAGGGACGTCGTCCAGTTGCACTCGTAGGCGGCGCCCGCCACGGTCCGGATGCAGGAGCCCTGGTCAGTGCCGACCTTCGTCTGGTCCTTGGCGTCGAACACGTCGTTGGCGAACGTCAGGACGTCGCCGGCGCTGTCGCCGGTGGCGCCGGTGTCCGTCGTCGCGTCGGTCGTGGCGTGCTCGACCACCGCGATCGTGCCGCGGGCGGCGTGCGAGCCGTCCGCGCCCGACGGGTCGTGCTTGGTCCCGTGCGCGAGCGCGACGGCGCTGGCGGCGAGCGCGGCGACGACCGTGGCGGCGAACGGGAGCGGGAGCTTGGCGAGGCGTCTCATGCCACCGTGTGTACCCCGTTCGCTACTGTGACTGTCGGTAACACAGGGGGGCTCGCGGAAGCGGGCTGAGATAGCGCCTCGCGACCCCGGCGCTGACCCTTCGAACCTGTGGGGTAATGCCCGCGGAGGGAGCGATGGCGACCAGGCTCGAGGCTCCGCAAGTGGAGCCTCGCGACGTTGAGGGAAGCGTGCAACTCACCCGCGTGACGCGGCGTTTCGGCGACGTGGTCGCGCTGCGCGACGTCTCGCTGGCGGCCGCGCGGGGCGAGATCGTCGCCGTCGTCGGGCCGTCGGGCAGCGGGAAGTCCACGCTCCTGGAGCTCGTCTGCCGGCTGCAGGTCCCGGACGCGGGCACGGTGGAGGCCGACCGCGCCGTCCTGATGCCCCAGCGCGACCTGCTGCTGCCGTGGCTCGACGCCCGCGACAACGCCGCGCTGCCGCTGCGGATCGCCGGCGTCAAGCGCGACGCCGCCCGCGTCCGCGCCGGCGCGCTCCTGGCCGAGCTGGGCCTGGACGGCTTCGAGCACGCCCGGACGTGGGAGCTGTCGGGCGGCATGCGCCAGCGCGTCGCGGTCGCCCGGACGCTGCTCTCCGGCGCCCCGGTCCTCTGCCTCGACGAGCCCTTCGGGGCACTGGACGCGATCACGCGCGCCGACACGCAGGCGTGGCTGGCGTCGGTCCTGGCCGCGACGCCGCGCACGGTCCTGCTCGTGACCCACGACGTCGAGGAGGCCGCGGTGCTGGCCGACCGGATCGTGGTCCTGTCGCCGCGTCCGGGCCGGGTGGTCGCTGATCTGGCGGTCGACCTGCCCCGTCCGCGGGAGCCCACCGACCCGGCCGTGGTCGCCGTCCGGGCGCGCGCGCTCGAGGCCCTGCGCGGGCGCGGGGACGGCTAGGCGCTCGCATGCTCGCCGTTGTCATCGTCCTTGCCTTCCTCGGCGCCTGGGAGCTGTACGCCCGGCTCGGCGGCGTCGACGACTTCATCCTGCCCGCGCCCGACCAGGTCGGGTCGTCGCTGTGGCACGACCGCGGGCTGTTGTGGGACAACCTGCTCGTCACGACCCAGGAGATGGTCCTGGGGCTGCTCGTCGCGCTCGTCGCGGGCGCGCTGCTGGCGCTGGCGCTGCACAGGTTCACCCCGCTGCGCCGCGCGATCTACCCGCTGCTGGTCGGCACGCAGGCGATCCCGATCGTCACGATCGCGCCGCTGCTGGCCGCGTGGTTCGGCTACGGGATCCTGCCCAAGCTCGTCATCGTCGCGCTCGTCTGCTTCTTCCCGATCGTGGTCACGACGCTCGACGGCCTGCGCTCGGTCGACCCCGAGCAGCACAAGCTCCTGCGGACGCTCGGCGCCACGCCGATGCAGACGTTCCGCTGGGTCGAGGCGCCGGCGGCGCTGCCGGCCGCGCTCAGCGGCGCGAAGATCGCGGTCGCCGTCGGCGGGATCGCGGCGGTCTTCGCCGAGTACTCGGGCTCCGAGGACGGCCTTGGCCACCTGCTGCTGCAGTCGATCCCGCAGCTCGAGACCGCGCGCGCCTGGGCCGCGGTCGTCGTCCTCGCCGCGCTGGCGATCCTCTGCTTCTCCCTCCTCGCCCTCGCCGAGCGCCGCCTGGCGCCGTGGGCTCACCGACGAAAGGACCTCGACGCATGACGTCGCGCCGTTCCCTGTCCCTTGTGATGGTCATCGCCCTGCTCGGCGCCGCCGGCGCGCTGTCCGCCTGCGGCGCGAAGAAGGACGTGACGACCACCCGGGGACCGGTCGACCACATCACCTTGGTCCTCGACTACCTCCCGAACGCCGACCACGCGCCGATCTATGCCGCTCAGAAGATCGGCGCGTTCAAGGCCGCGAACCTGGACGTCCAGATCCGCGTGCCGTCCGATCCCGCCGCGCCAATCAAGCAGGTCGCGGCCGGCCAGGCCGACCTCGCGATCTCCTACGAGCCGGAGCTGCTGCTGGCGCGCGACAAGGGCCTGCGGGTCGCGTCGATCGGCGCGCTGATCCAGAAGCCGCTCACGTCCATCATGTCGCTGCACGGCAAGGTCAAGGCGCCGAAGGACCTCAAGGGCGCGACGGTCGGGACGGCGGGCATCCCGTATCAGACGGCGTACCTGAAGACGATCGCGACGGAGGCCGGCGTCGACCCGAGCACGATCCACGAGGTCAACGTGGGGTTCAACCTCGTCCCGAGCATGTTGTCCAAGAAGGTCGACGCGACGCTGGGCGCGTTCTGGAACATCGAGGGCGTCCAGCTCCAGCGCCAGCACAAGGACCCGACGATCATCAAGATGGACCAGGCCGGCGTGCCGACGTACCAGGAGCTGATCTTCGTCGCCAACATGGACAAGCTGCGGGCCAAGGGCTACGGGGCGATCATGCGGCGGTTCCTGCAGGCGGTGTCGCGGGGCGCGAAGGCGGTCAAGGCCGATCCGGCGCTCGGGGCCGACGCGCTCGTCGCCGCCGACCACGACCTCGACCGCGACACGACGCTCGCCCAGGTCAAGGCGACGCTGCCGGTGTTCTTCCCCGACAACCCGGCGTTCCCGTGGGGCTACCAGAACTCCGACGAGTGGGAGGCCTATGGGCAGTGGATGTTGAACAACAAGCTCGTCAAGGCGCTGCCGCGGCCGACGTCGCTCACGAACGAGTTCCTGCCGGGACGGGGGATCTGATCTGAGCGCGACGGTCACGCGGTGCGTGGCGTTCGCCGACGGGCCGGGCGGCGGGAACCCGTGCCCGGTCGTGCGGGGCGCCGAGGGCTGGACGGATGCGCAGATGCAGGCCGCGGCGGCGGCGTTCGGGCACGAGACGTGCTTCGTGCTGGCGGCGACGACGGGCGCCGCGGCGCGATTGCGGTTCTTCGTGCCGCGGCACGAGATGGAGATGTGCGTCCACGCGACGGTGGCGGCGAGCGTCCTGCTGGAGTTGGAGGGCGGCGCGGCGGTCGAGACGCCGCTGGGCGTGCTCCGCGTCGCGCGGCCCGATCGCGGGAGCGCGGTGGTCGAGCAGTTCGCGCCGGAGGTCGGGCCGGTGGTGGAGGACCTCGGTCCGCTGGTGGCCGCGCTGGGCGGCGGCGTCGTGCCGGTCGGCGAGGTCCGGTCGGTGTCGACGGCGCGCGCGAAGCTGCTGGTGCCGATCGCCGACGAGCCGGCGCTCGACGGGCTGACGCCCGACTTCGAGGCGCTCTGGGCGTTGTGCGATGCCTTGAAGACGACCGGCGTCTACGCCTACACCTTGAACACGGGCGACGACATCGACGCCGCCGCCCGCCAGTTCCCGGTCCGCGCCGGGTACGACGAGGACCCGGCGACGGGCGTCGCGGCCTGCGCGCTGGGGGCCTGGCTGGCGTCGTCGCTTGGGGGCGACGACGGCTGGAGGCGCGTGCGGATCGCCCAAGGCCGCGCCATGGGCCGGCCGTCGCTGATGGACGCCGAGGCGCGCCGCGCGGGCGGCGCGGTCGTTGCGACACGGGTCGGGGGCCGCGCGGAGGTGGTGGCGCCGCCGGAGCCCGTCGCACCATGCGTGCCATGACGCTCCACGCCAGGCGCTAGAGCAGCTCGTCCGCCCACGCTCGATCAGATCGGAAGAGCACACGTCTGA
>DATDMD010000180.1:0-11802 GCA_036518975.1 Baekduia sp. | reverse complement strand
CGCCGGGCGTCGAGCACACCAAGCGCTACGAGGACGTGGCGGAAGTGCTCGCGGCGGGCATCGACGTGTTCTCCACCATGAACGTCCAGCACCTCGAGTCGCTCAACGACAAGATCGCCGAGCTGTCGGGCGTGCGCGTCCGCGAGACCGTGCCCGACACCGTGCTGCAGAAGGCGGACGAGATCGTCCTGGTCGACATCACGCCGGAGGCGCTGGTCGAGCGGCTGCGGGCGGGCAAGATCTACTCGCCCGAGCGGATCGACACCGCCCTGAACAACTTCTTCAAGGTGGAGAACCTGAACGCGCTGCGCGAGACCGCGCTGCGGCAGGTGGCCGAGAACGTCGAGGCGCGGCGGGTCGAGATCGACCATCCGGTCGGCACGCGCGAGGAGCGGATCGACGCCGGCGCGGCGCAGGCCGTCGGCGAGCGGCTGCTGGCGCTGATCGAGCCCTACGCGGGCGCGCAGCGGCTGGTGCGGCGCGCGTGGCGGTCGGCGCAGCGGCTCAGCGCGCCGCTGGACCTCCTGTGGGTCGCGCCGCCGGGCGGGTCGAACCCCGACGGCGACACGGACTCAAGCCTCCACGCGCTGCGCCAGCTCGCGTCGGTGCTCGGGGCGACGCTCATCGTCGAGGAGGGCGACGACGTCGCCGCGACGGCCGCGCGGATCGCGGACGAGCGCGGCATCACCTACATCCTGCTCGGCGCCTCACGGCCGGCACGGGGCCTCGCGCGGCTGCGCGAGCCGCTGCCGATCCGCCTCGTGCGCCTGGCCCCGGGCGTGGACGTCCGGATCGTGGCGGATCGCACGCGGATGCGCGGGCGGAAGGGAACGGCGGAACGATGATCATGGTGTTGGTCCTGGTGGTGGTGGTCGTGGCGGCGGTGGCCGGCGTGGCCGTCGGCCGGTGGTACGCGCCGCAGCGCAGCCAGCAGCGCAAGGCGCGGCCGGACACCCTCCGCCGCATCCTGCTGCCGTTCACGGGCGCGTCGATCTCGCGCCGCGCGTTCGACGCCGCCGTCCGGCTGGCGCGCGTGGAGAACGCGACGCTCATGCCGTGCTACCTGGCGACCGTCCCGCTGAACCTGCCGCTGGAGGCCGCGCTGCCGGCCCAGTGCCTGCGGGCGATGCCGCTGCTGGAGACCATCGAGCAGCGCGCGAGCGCACAGGACGTGGCGATCGACGGCCGCATCGTGCGCGGGCGGACGTACCGCGACGCGCTGCGCCGCATCCTCGAGGACGAGCACTTCGACCGCGTGATCGTCTCGGCGACGTCGTCGCCCGGCGCGGGCTTCTCCGGCGAGGACCTGGTGTGGCTCCTGGACCGCGCCGACGCCGAGGTGCTGATCCTGCGCCCGGCGCCGGAGGACCACCGCGAGGTGGCGGTGGAGGTGGCGGGGCACTTCTGAGCGACGCGTCCGCCGGGCGGCGCCGCCGCGAGGTTAGACTTTGGCTATCGCATCGCTGCCGGTCGTCAACCAACCTCCTCCGCGCTCGGCCGCCTTGCTCGATCAGCTCGCGCGGCGCATGCGGGCGCGTGCCGAGTCCGTGCTCGCGCCCTTCGGGCTGCGGCCGCGGCACTTCCTCGCGCTGAGCGTTCTGCGGGAGCAGCGCGGCAGCTCGCAGCAGGCGCTGGCCGGGTCGCTGCAGATGGACCGGACCAACGTGGTGGGGTTGCTCAACGAGCTCGAGGACGAGGGGCTCATCGAGCGGCGGCGGGCCGCCGAGGACCGCCGCCGGCACGTGGTCGTCCTCACCAACCGGGGCCTGGACCGGTTGGCGAAGGCGGACCTCGCGCTGGCGACCATCGAGGGGGACGTGCTCTCGGGGCTCAGCGCGAACGAGCGCCAGACGCTCTACGACCTGCTGCAGAAGGCCAACGCCGAGCCCGCGGTCGACTGCGGCGCGGCGATCGCGGACGACTGCTGATCAGGCGGCCGCGGCCTCCGCGGCCGGCCACAGGGCGTCGATCGCCGCCTCGGCGCGCGCCCGGCTCTCGTGGGCGAGCGGGATGAGCTCGGCCATCTTCGGGTTCGTCTCGGCCAGCGCGAGCTCGTTGGTGATGAACCGGGGCTCCAGGCCGGTGAGCGCCAGGCCGTGCGGCAGCCACTGCTCGGCGTGGTCCCAGCCGTCGCGCGGCGTGCCGGGCGCGTAGCCGCCGCCGCGCGAGGCGAGCACGACGAGGTCGCGGCCGGCGAGGAGGCCGGTCCCGCCGGCGGGGTCGATGGCGATGCCGGGCGCGATCAGGTGGTCGACCCACGCCTTGATCGAGCTGGGGGCGCCGAAGTTGTAGAGCGGCAGGCCGAGCAGGATCGTGTCGGCGGCCGTGACCTCGCCGACGAGCTCCTCGGTCAGCCGCCACGACGCGGCCTGGGCCGGCGTGCGCTGGTCGGCCGGCACCATGCGGGCCGTGCCGGTGGCGCTGTCGAAGTGCGGGACGGGGTCTGCGCCGAGGTCGCGGTAGGTGACGGTGCCGTCCGGATGGGCGGCGCGCCAGACGCTGGCGGCGCGCGCGGTCAGCGCGCGGGTGACCGAGCGCTCGCCGGTGATGCTGGAGTCGATGTGCAGGAGATGGGCCATGCGAGATATGTTACCTAACGTCAACGATCTCTGAAACGTCAACGGGATGACCCTCCGCGCCGCAGGCGCAGCTCGAAGCGCGGGGGCGCCGCCTGGGCGAGGCGCAGGCTGCCGCCGTCGGCGCGGGCCAGCGTGCGGGCGAGGTGCAGGCCGATGCCGGTGCCGGCGCCGTCGCCGGTCGTCGCGCCGCGGTCGAAGATCCGCTCGGCGGCCGCCGGCGCGATCCCGGCGCCCTCGTCGGCGACCGACAGGGTCGCGAAGCGGTCGGCGGCGGCGGTCACCGTGACGTCGCCCGCGCCGTGGCGCAGCGCGTTGTCGAGCAGGACGTCGAGCACCTGGCCGACCGTGCCGCGCGAGGCGAGCGCGAGCGGCTCGGCGGCGCCAGCGCCGCCGTCGACGCCGGCGACGCGCACGCGCCGTCCCGCGCGCGCGAACAGCGCCGACCACGCCGCGACGTGCTCGCGCGCCGTCGTGCCCAGCCCGACGACGACCTGGTCGCGGCTGGCGCTGGTGCGCGCGTGCGCGAGGAGGTCGGCGATCATGGCCTCCAACCGATCAGCCTCCCTGAGCGCGGCGTCGAGCTCCTCGCGCAGCGCGGCCGGCTCGCCGGCCTGCGCGCTCTCCTCCAGCCGCAGGCGCAGCGCCGTGAGCGGCGTGCGCAGCTGGTGGGAGATGTTGGAGGAGAACTCGCGCTCGCGCGCGACCAGCTCGGCGATCCGGCTCGCGCTGGTGTCCAGCGCGCGCCCGATCGCGTCGATCTCGGGCACGCCGGAACGCGGCGCCCGCGCGGAGAAGTCGCCGTCGCCCAGGCGCGCCGAGGTCTCGGCGACGCGCTCCAGCGGCCGCGACAGCCGCCGCGCCTGGATCGCCGCCAGCGCGGTGGCGACGCCGATGCCGCCGGCGCCGAGCAGCGCGATCAGCAGCCACGAGCGCCGCACGCGGCCGTCGATCTCGCTGCTCGGCGCGTACGCGGTGACCGCGGCGGCGCCCGTCGTGCCGGCGCGCACCGCGACCACGCTGGCCGGCATCCGCGCGCCGGCCGAGAGGCGGCGCCCGTCGTAGACGGCGGCCGCGCGATGTCCGGCCCGGACGAGCCGGGCGAGCGTCGCGGCGTCGATCGCCTCGCCGTGCGCGGCGCGGTCGTCGAGCACGCTGGCGACCGCGTCGGCCTCCCGCTCCAGCCGCCCGGTCTGCTCGGAGCGCACGCGCGCGGCCTCGACCGCGCCGAGCGGGATGCCCAGCACGAGCACGGCCGCGAGCGCGATGAGCGCGGTGGAGGTCGTGAGCCGCCGGCGGACGGTCACGGCTCGAAGCGCAGGCCGACGCCGCGCACGGTGACGAGATGCCGCGGGTCGGCGGCGTCCTCGCCGAGCTTGCGCCGCAGCCAGGAGACGTGCATGTCCAGCGTCTTGGTCGAGCCGAACCAGTTCTCGTCCCAGACCTCGGCCATGATCCGCTCGCGCGCGACCACGCGGCCGGCCTCGCTGACGAGCAGGGCCAGCAGGTCGAACTCCTTGGGCGCCAGCTCGAGCTCCTCGTCCCCGCGCCACGCGCGCCGCGCCGCCGGGTCGACCCGGACGTCGCCGGCCTTCGTCAGCCCCGCGGTCGTCCGGCGGAGGCCGGCGCGCACGCGCGCGAGGAGCTCGCTGACGCGGAACGGCTTGGTGATGTAGTCGTCGGCGCCCGCGTCGAGGCCGTCGACCACGTCGAGCTCGCCGTCCTGGGCGGTGAGGAACAGGATCGGGAGCGCGGGGCGCGCGGCCCGGATCCGGCGGCAGACCTCCAGGCCGTCGATGCCGGGCAGGCCCACGTCGATGATCACGAGGTCCGGCTCGTCGCCGTCCACGCGCGCGAGCGCGCTCTCGCCGTCGGCGACGCCGTCGACCGCGTAGCCCTCGCGCTCCAGCGCCCGGGCGAGCGGGACGCGGATGCCCTCGTCGTCCTCGATGATCAGCAGCCGCGCCATCCCGTCGATCGTAGGGCTGACACCGGCCTTTGCGTTCCCTTGACCCGCGGGTGGGGATCCTGGGGGCATGCCCCACCTCTCGGAGCTGCACGGCGCCGCGACGCACCTGGCGGTCGTCGCGATCCCGCTGTTCGCGATCCTGCACTTCCTGCGCCGCGCCGACCGGGGCGGGGCCGCGGTGGCCGGCGCCGAGCCGTGGGCGCTGGGCGCGGCGCTGGTCGGGATCGCCGGCGCGGGCGTGACCGGCCTGCTCGTCTGGGGCCAGGCGCAGACGACGCTCCGCGGCCAGCACTTCCGCGTCGGCACCGCGCACTTCTGGCTCGGGATCGCGGTCGCGGTGCTCGCCGTGCTCGCGGCGGCCGACTGGTATCGCAGCCGCGCCCGCGACGGCGAGCGCCACCGGCCGGTGGTCGTGCCGATCCTCGCGGTGCTGATCGTGGCGGGCGTCTTCGTCCAGGGCTACCTGGGCGGGCGGATGACCTACAACGACGGCGTCGGCATCTACGACGGCGGCGAGATGGCGCAGACCGCGGCCGGGACCGGCGCGCTGGACGCGGCGCTGGCCCGGGGCACGCCGCCGGCGCAGGCGGGGCGGATGGCGTTCTCGTCGCAGGGACTGGGCTGCGCGCGCTGCCACGGCGACCTGGCGCAGGGGCTGCGCGGGCCGAACCTCCAGGGCGGCCGCGACGTCGCCGACTTCCGCCGCGTGCACGGCCACGGCCTGTTCCCGGCGCAGGCCGTCGGCGACCGCGAGTTCGCGGCGATCGACGCCTGGCTGCAGACGCTGGGCCGATGATCTCAGTCGATGGCCTGCGGGAAGCCCGGCGTCGCCAGGACGCGGCCGCCGGCGAGGATCGTCAGCGCCTCGTAGCCCTCGGCGGCGAGGCCGAGCGTCCAGCGCGGGCCGGCGTCCGGGCCCATCGCGAAGGCGGCGGTCGAGTAGGCGTCGGCGAGACCGAGGTCCGGGCCCACGACCGTGACCGACACCACGCCGGCCGGCGCCGCGCCCGTGCGCGGGTCGACGAGGTGGCCGCCGCGCTCGTAGAGGCCGGAGGTCGCCACCGCGGCGTCGGTGACGGCGATCGCGCGGGCGATCGCGGCGCGGTCGTGCGGGTGCTGGATGCCGATGCGCCACGTCGAGGCCGGCAGCGCGCCGCCGCGGACGACGACGTCGCCGCCCGCGTTGAGGCAGAAGTCCTGCAGGCCGCCATCGCGCAGGAGGCGCGCGCCCTGCTCGGCGGCCCAGCCCTTGACCAGCGCGGACGGGTCGAGCGGCCCGCGCGCGTGCTCGTCGAACGCGCCGCCGGTGCGCTCGCGCAGCCGCGCGCAGCGCTCGAGGATCCAGCGGACGTCGGCGCTGGCCTCGGCGACGAGCAGCTCCCCGCGGTCGATGCGGCGGATCTCGCTGTCCGGGCGGTGGGTGCTGAAGCGGGCGTCGACGTCGTGGAGCCAGGAAGCGAGCCGCGCGACCGCACGGCTCACGGCGCCGGTGCCGGCGCCGGCGCCACGGACGTCGAGCGAGAAGGCGGTGCCCATCACGTGCTCGACGTGGACGTGGCGGGCGGCGGGGGCGGGCCTCGCGGTGGTCACGGCGTGCAGCATGGACGTGGCCGATGAGCGGCGGCGGAGCGACGGCTGTGGGTTTCCTGAGAGCGCTGCGCCGCGATGCTCAGCGTGCGCTCAGGGGCCTGGGCGATCTTCTTCCGGCGATGGGGAGCCTCTGGGTGGACAACGGCGAAGCGGACGCCGCGACGGCGGCGCCCGCTCCCGCGCCGGCGCCCGCCGTCGAGCGGGTGCTGGCACCGCGGCGCCGCCGGCGGCCGGCGCGCCAGCGGCCGCGCGTCGTCGACGCGCTGGCGGCCGTGGCCGGCCTCGGCCTCGGCGCGACGCTCGCGCTCGGCGTCAACGCCGAGTCGGCCGGGTCGCTGCGCGCGGCCGGCGGCCTGGCGACCGCGGGCGGCCGGCTGGCCGGGCTGGCCGCGGCGTACGCGATGGTCGTCGTCGTGGTCCTGGTCGCGCGGCTGCCGCCGCTGGAGCGCGCGGTCGGCCAGGACCGGCTGGTCGCCTGGCACCGCAGGCTCGGGCCATGGCCGCTGTACCTGCTGTGCGCCCACGCCGTGCTGATCACGGTCGGCTACGCGCAGGCGGCGCACGACGGCCTGCTGCACCAGCTCGGCCAGCTCATCTGGACCTACCCCGGGATCCTGGCGTCGACCGTCGCGTTCGCGCTGCTGATCGCGGCGGGGGTCACGTCCTACCGGCTCGCGCGGCGGCGCATGGCGTACGAGACCTGGTGGTCGGTGCACTTGTACACGTACTTGGCGTTGTTCCTGGCCTTCTCGCACCAGGTCGACACCGGCGCGTCGTTCGTCGGCCACCCGTGGGCGCGGACGTGGTGGACCGCGCTGTGGGTCGGGGCGCTCGTCCTGGTCGTCGCCTGCCGCGTCGCGCTGCCGCTGTGGCGCTCGGTGCGTCATCAGGTGCGGGTGGTCGGGGTCCGCCCCGAGGGAGCCGGCACCTACTCGGTGATCCTCGCGGGCCGGCGCCTGGACCGGCTGCCGGTGGCGGGCGGCCAGTTCCTGCAGTGGCGGTTCCTCAAGCGCGGGCTGTGGTGGCAGGCGCACCCGTACTCGCTCTCGGCCGCGCCGCGCGGGCGCCATCTGCGGATCACGGTCAAGGACCTGGGCGACCACAGCCGGACGCTTTCGACGCTGGCGCCCGGGACGCGGGTCGCGATCGAGGGACCCTACGGCGCCTTCACCGCCGACGCGCGGCGCGGCGACCGGCTGCTGCTCGTCGGCGCCGGGGTCGGGATCACGCCGATCCGCGCGCTGCTGCAGGAGCTGCCGGAGACGGGCGTCGACGTCGAGGTCGTGCTGCGCGCGTCGCGCCCGGGCGACCTCGTGCTCGCCGACGAGGTCGCACGTCAGGTCGCGCGCCGCGGCGGCCGGATCCACGAGCTGGTCGGGTCGCGCGAGGCGGTCCCGCTGGACGCCGCGGCGCTGCGGCGGCTGGTGCCCGACGTGGCCCGGCGCGAGGTCTACGTCTGCGGACCGCAGGGCTTCGCGGACCTCCTGGTGGCCGCGGCGCGCCGGGCTGGGGTGCCGAAGGACCGCATCCACTTCGAGTCGTTCTCGCTGTAGACAAGGACATCATCTTGCGACGCGCACCCATCGTGATCACGGCGACCGTGGCCGGCATGGCCGTGGTCCTGAACTTCAAGGCGCACGAGCCGGCGCTGCCGGCGGCGTCGGCCTCCGCGCCGGCGTCCACAGGCTCGGCGGGCGCGTCGGGCTCGTCCTCCGGCTCGTCGTCGTCCCCGAAGTCGAGCTCCGGGACCAAGGTCGTCACCGGCGACGCGATCGCCACGCGCTACGGCAACGCCCAGGTCAAGGTCACGATCGCCGGCGGCAGGATCACCGCCGTCCAGGCGCTGCAGCTCCAGGGCGACGACCCCAAGTCGGTCCAGATCTCCGGTCAGGCCGAGCCCATCCTCCAGCAGGAGGCGCTGCAGAAGCAGTCCGCGGCGGTCGACGCGGTGTCCGGCGCGACGATCACGAGCGCCAGCTACGAGGCCTCGCTCCAGTCCGCCCTCGACAAGGCGGGCTTCAAGGCCGCCGACGGCAGCCGCGGCACCACGACCGTCCCCGACGTGCCCGAGCACGGCGACCACGGCGGCTTCGACGGCGGCGGCGACGGCGGCGGTGTGCCGCCCGGCTTCGCGCCGCCGCAGGGCTAGCGCATCAACGGCCCAGCTCGGTGGGCACCACCACGAGCTGGCGCTCGAGGTCGTCGCGCAGGACCGTCGCGACGACGCGGGTATCGATGACGTCGGCCTCCATCGCCGCCTGGACGTCGGCGACGCCGGTGACGCGGTGGCCGTCGAGCGCCAGCAGCAGGTCGCCGGCGCGCAGGCCCGCGCGCTCGGCCGGGCTGTCGGGGCTGACCTCGGCGATCTCGATCACCGGGTTCGCGCCATGGCGCTCAGCGTGGCGGGGCGGGATCGGCCGCGGCGCGCCGGCGATGCCGAGGTAGGCGCGGCGCACGCGCCCGTCGGTCATCAGCATCCCGACGATGCGGCGCGTGGCGCGGTTGATCGGGACGGCGAGCCCGAGCCCGACGCCGGCGACGGCGGTGTTGACGCCGACGACCTTGTGGTCGCTGGTGACCAGCGCGCCGCCGCTGTTGCCGGGGTTCAGCGAGGCGTCGGTCTGGATGACGTCGTCGATCGTCCGGACCGTCGCGCCCTCGCGCGTGGGCAGCGAGCGGCCCAGCGCGGAGACGACGCCGGCGGTCACCGACCCGGCGAAGCCGTGCGGGTTGCCGATCGCGACGACGAGCTGGCCAACGCGCAGCGCCTCGGCCTCGCCGAGCGTCGCGGCGGAGAGGTCGCCCTCCTCGGCGCGCAGGATCGCGAGGTCGGTCAGCCGGTCGCTGCCGACCGTCCGGAACGGGATCTCGCGGCCGTCGACGAACGAGGCGACGCCGCCGCGCCCCGGCCCGCTGCCGCGGCTGGCGACGACGTGGGCGGAGGTCAGCAGGAAGCCGTCGGGCGTCAGGACGATCGCGCTGCCGGCGCCGACCGGGACGGGCGTGGCGCCGCCGCGGCGGCTCCGGACGGTCACGCGCAGGTTGGCGACCGAGGGCGCGAGGTCCTCGGCGATGCCGGCGACCGTGCGCGAGTACGCGTCGAGGGCCTGGAGGTCGGCGTCGGGCAGGTCGATGGCCATGGTCACGTCTCCTGGTCGAGCGAGATGATGATGTCGGTCTGGTCGGCGCCGCGCAGAACGCTGAGCGTCAGTGCGCGGTCGGTCGCGGAGGCGGCCGTGTCGACCGCGGCGAAGAGCGCGTCGACCTCGGTCAGCGGCGTCCCGCCGGCGGCGACCAGGACGTCGCCGCGCCGCAGGCCGGCCGCGGCCGCGGGGCTGCCGTCGGCGACGTCGCGCACGAGCACGCCGTCGACGTGGTCCAGGCCGACCGCGGCGCGCATGCGCTGGGTCTGGCGCGGGGTGGCCAGCGCGACGCCGATGCGCGGCGGCGCGGTCGTCCGGCCGGCGGCGAGCGCGGTCGCGCGGGCCGCGAGGGCCGACGCCGGCCAGGCGAGGATGAGGCCGCCGGGGAGGCGGACGGCGTTGAGGCCCAGGACGCGGCCGTCGCCGTCGACCAGCGGGCCGCCGCCGGCGCCGCGGGGGAGGATCGCGGTGTGCTCGAGCGCGCCTTCGAGGAGGCGGCCGGTCGGGCCGCGCACCGCGCGCGGCGCGCCGGCGACGGCGCCGGTCGTGGCGCGCAGGCCGCGGCCGGCGGGGTCGCCGAAGGCGTGGACGGGCGTGCCGATGCGCAGCGGCGGCGTGTCGCCGTCACCATCGCCGGCCGCCCAGTCCAGCGCGGGCAGGTTGTAGGTGTCGGCGTCGAAGCGCACGACCGCGAGGTCGACGGACAGGTCGCGACCGGCGACGGTCGCGGGGACGGGGCCGGCGGTGGTGGCGAGCGTCAGGTCGCCGTCGTCGCCGGGGACGTTGCGGGCCAGGGTGACGGCGACGCCGGGGGCGACGATCACGCCGGAGCCACCGGCGCGGCCGTCCGGCAGGCCGACGACCGAGGGCGCGAGCCGGTCGACGAGATCAGGGAACGGGGAAGCGGACATGGTCTAGAAGCTCCTGACTTGCGAGTTGCAAGTGACTATAGGCGGTCACGGTAGGATCGTCCGTATGCCGACCATTCCGATGGACGCGCTGGCCGAGGGCACCCGGCTCGTCGGCGACCGCTGGTCGCCGCTGATCCTCGCCGCGCTCCTCGAAGGGCCGCGGCGCTACGGCGACCTGGCGCGCGACGTCCCCGGCATCTCCTCCAACGTGCTCGCGCAGCGGCTCGCCGCGCTGGAGCGCAACCGCCTCGTCGTCGCCGAGCCCTACTCGCGCCGGCCGGTGCGCATGCGCTACGCGCTGACCGAGACGGGCGCGGAGCTGGCGCCGGCGCTCGCGGCGCTGGCGGCGTGGGGCGGGCGCTTCGGGCCCGGCGGGCAGGCCGAGCCGGTCGCCCACGACGTCTGCGGCACGCCGCTGGACCTGCGCTGGCACTGCTCGACCTGCGACGTGGACGTCGACGTGGTCGAGGGCCGCGCCGCGCCCGGGACGTTCCTGGCGTAGCGCGGACGCCGACGCGTCCGCGGGTGGCGACGGCGCGCGCCGCGTGGGAGGCTGGCGGCATGGATCGTCACACCCCCACCGTCGCCGAGATCGTCACGCGCGCCGTCGAGCTGGCCGATCCCGAAGACGTCGAAGTGCGCCTCGGGGAGCTGCAGCGCCAGCTCGAGGACGACGAAGAGCCGATCACCGCGGTCGAGAACCTCGAGGAGCGGCTCGCGATCGCGCTGGAGGGCGCCGACTACGAGGGCGAGGACCCGGCCGTGTCGGTCGCCAGCGCGATCGCGCTCTACCTCGCCGCGCACCCCGACCAGGTCGACAGCTCCGAGCCGCCGGACGACCTCGTGCGCCGCGCGGTCCGCGCGCAGTGGCGCGGCACGCCGCCCGAGGACATCGAGCGCTGGCTGGACGGCGGCGGCTGAGCGAGTCCTAGTCCTTGCTGCGCGCCGCGAGCGCGGCGCCCTCCTCGCGCAGCGCGTCGACCAGCGCGCGGGCGCCGGGTGACGGGTCCGGGCGCGTGACCGCGAGGACGTCGCGGCGCGTCTGGGCGCGGTCGTCGACCGTGGCCAGGGCGATGCCGGGCGGGACGGCGTCGCGCAGGATGCCGGGGATGATCGCGATGCCCAGGCCGGCGGCCACGAGGCCGAAGCGGCTCGGCCAGTCGCGCACCGCGAAGCCGATCTGCGCGGTCTGCGCCAGCTCCGGCCACACGCCGAACTGCGGGTCCTCGCCGCGGCCGACGACCCACGTCTCGCCCTCCAGGTC
This sequence comes from Baekduia sp., assembly GCA_036518975.1. Lineage (GTDB taxonomy): Bacteria > Actinomycetota > Thermoleophilia > Solirubrobacterales > Solirubrobacteraceae > Baekduia. Next base: position 349 of record DATDMD010000180.1, on the reverse strand, counting down.
GGCGAGGTCGACGCTGCCGCGGCCGGCGAGGCGGTGGTGCTCGCCGACGGCGAGCAGCAGCCGGCCGTGGCGGACGACGGCCGTCGCGTCGAGGCCGTCCAAGTCATAGGCCTCGAGGCCGTCGCCGACCGCGACGGTCGCCAGCTCGATGCGGCCGACGCGCAGGCGCCGCAGCTGGGTGGGGGTGCCGCCCTCCCGGATCTGGACGTCGAGCGCGGGGTGGGCGGCGCGCAGGCGGGCGAGCGCGCGCGGGACCAGGACGGCGAGCGCGGTGGGGAAGACGCCGATCGCCAGCCGGCCTTCGAGCCGGTCGCGCAGCCCGGCGAGCTCCCCGGCGGCGGTGTCGACG
>DATDMD010000179.1:0-7838 GCA_036518975.1 Baekduia sp. | reverse complement strand
GGCCGCGTGGGCCCAGGTGCGGCGGGCCGTCAGTGCGCGGCCGGCGGTGGAGTGCGCGGTGCGCAGGCCCGTGTCGTCCAGGACGCGCTCGATCGCCGCGCAGAGCGCCAGCGGGTCGGGCCGGCTGAGCTCGATCGGGCCGTCCGGGCCGAACGTCGCGAGCATCGAGGGGACGGCGAGGTCGACGACCGGCAGGCCGCAGGCCAGCATCTCGGTCGGGACCAGCGACGGGTTGGTGAGGCTGAGGACGACGCCGCAGGTCGCCTCGGCGTACTCGCGCGCCAGCTGCGCGGGCGGCAGGACGCCGAGGTCGCGGTGGGCGAACGGCGCGTCGGTCGCGCGGGCCTCGCCGAAGAGCGCGACGTCGACGTCCGGACGGCGGCGCGCCAGCTCCTCCAGCGCGAGCAGGCCGAGCGGGACCGCGCGGCGCGGCGTGGTGGGGCGGGCGTAGAAGAGGATGCGGTCGGCGCGGCGCGCGAGGCCGTCGACCGACCGGTAGGTGTCGTGGTCGACGCCGAGGTCGAAGGCCGACGCGCTCGACCCGTACAACTCGCTCACGACGCTCGCCAGCCACGGCGAGGCGCAGATCGCGTGCAGGCCCTGGCGGTAGGTCCACGCCGCCCACTCGCGCTCGATCGAGGCGGGGTAGAACTCCGGCTCGTGGTCCTGGACGAGGTAGGCGCGGGCGCTCGCGCGCGGCAGCCGCAGGACCGCGGGGACGGTCTGCCAGCCGGTCGCGACCACGACGTCGGCGCCGGCGAAGGCGCGCGCGTCCAGCCGCCGCACGTCCGCGCTCACGGCGCCGAAGAAGTCGACGAACAGCTCGCGCAGCGCGATGTCGTCGACCTGGTCGGCGTGGCGCGCCTCCTCGTCGACCAGCAGCAGCTCGATGGCGTGGCCGCGCGCCTCCAGGCCGCGGACGAGGTCGGCGATCGTCTTGTGCCCGCCGCTGCCGCGCCGGAACTGCGGGATGACGACGGCGACGCGCAGCGACCCGGACGCGGCGACGACGCCCGGACGCGCCGGCGCCAGCGGCACCGCGCCCTCGCGCAGCGCCTCCAGCAGCAGCGGCGGCCGCGGCAGCGTCAGCGGCGCGGGCGTCCCGCCCGCCAGCCGGCGCGCCAGGGCCGCCCGCAGGCTCAACGCGCGGGCCCGGCCGCGGACCCGGCGGCCATCCGCAGGCGCAGCGCCTCGCGCAGGCCGGCCTCGACCTGGCCGGCCGCGACGTCCCACGTCCGGCCCGCGACGAACCGCAGGCCGGCGGCCGAGCGGCGCTCCCACTCGGCGCGGTCGCGCATGAGGTGGTCGATGGTGTCCGCCATCGCGATCGGGTCGAAGGGGCTCAGCGCGACCGGTCCGTCGGCGCCGAAGATCCCCTCGGCGCTGATCCCCGCGAGGTCGACGCACGGCATCCCGCACGCGAGCATCTCCTGCGGGATCAGCGAGTAGTTGGTCAGCGACAGCACGAGCCCGACCGTCCCCTCGTTGTAGAGCTGGGCCAGCTGCGGCGGCGCGAGGATGCCGAGGTGCTCGTGGTCGACCGGCACGTGGATCTCGCTCGCGTTGCCGAAGCTCAGCACGCGCAGGTCGGGCCGGCGCTCCTTGAGCTCCTTGATCGCCATCAGCGCCAGCGGCACCGCGCGGCGCGGCGTGATGTCGCGGCCGTACAACACCACCGTGTCGGTCCGGCGCGGCACGTCGATCGGGTGGTAGACGTCGTGGTCGACGCCGAAGTCGAACAGCGACGTGGTGCCGCCGTAGCGCTCGCGCACGATGTCGGCCAGCCACGGCGACGCGCAGATCGCGTGCATGCCGAAGTCGTAGGTCTCCTCGGCCCACCGCGCCTCGACCGACATGGGGTAGAACTCGGGCTCGTGGTCGTGGACGAGGTAGGCCCGCGCCCGGACGTCGCGCAGCATCATCACCGGATGCGCGGTCTGCCAGCCGGTCGCGACCGCCACGTCGGCGCCGTACCAGTCCGCGAAGCCCTTGAAGACCGGCCCCTGGATCGGCGCGAACCACTCCTGGATGTCGCGCCGGATCCGCGCCGCGCGGTTGGCGGACATCAACCCGTGGGTGTCGTCGATCCAGTAGGTGACGGTGTGGCCGGCGCGCTCCAGCCGGCTCATGATCTGGAAGATCGACGTGTGGCCGCCCGAGCCGCGCGAGAACGCCGGGATGACGCACGCGATGTGCAGCGCGCGGTCGCCGTCGGAGCCCGGCAGCGGGTCCAGCAGCGGCGCCGGGCCGTTGCGCGCCAGCACACGGACCGCGTCGTAGACGATCGGCAGGGCCTTGACCGGCTTGCCTGAAATCGGCCCACCCACCCCGGTCGGCGTCTCGTGCGTGTCGCGCGGCGTGGCCACGGCGGTGCCCTCCAGGGAGATGGCGCGCTGGACGGGCGCGGGGAGCTTGTGGGCGCGGGACCCGAGCGGCGCGAAGACCTTGCGCGAGCTGTGGTGCAGCAGCGAGCGGGCGGTCCACGAGCGGAGCGAGCGGTCGTCGTAGCCCGCCTCGCGCATCCACGCGCGGTCGTGGGCGACGAGCGAGCGCACGTCGCGGTAGCCCGAGCGCAGCCCGAGGCGCTCGACGTGCCCGATCGTCTGGCGCAGCCCGCGGTACTCGTCGAAGTACCGGCGGGCGAACTGCACCGGTGGGTAGTCGTGCGCGTGCAGGACCGCGGCGCTCGGCATGTAGGCCTTGGCCCAGCCGGCGGCGAGCATCGCGCGCGCGAACCCCTGGTCCTCGGAGTACGGGACGTCGGGGAAGCGGATCGCCTCCCAGCAGTCGCGGCGGTAGGCGGCGTTGACGTTCGACAGGTACGCGTCGTCGCCCTCGCGCTGCAGCGCCGGGCCGCCCTCGGGGCCGGCGTGCGAGGCGAAGAACGCGTCGAGCTCGCGCGCGATCATCGGCGAGGTGTCCGGCCGCGCGCGGTGCGGGCCGTAGACGGCGCCGACGTCCTCGGCCAGGTCGAAGCCGGCCAGCAGCGCGGCGAGCCAGCCCGGCACCGGGGTGGCGTCCTGCGTCAGGAACGCGATGACGTCGCCGCCGGTGGACTCGGCGCCGAGGTTGCGCGTGCGGCCGTGGCCGAACGTCGCCGGGTCGATCTCCAGCACGCGCACGCCGGCGTCGCGGGCGATCAGGACGCTGTCGTCGGTCGAGCCGGAGTCGACGACCAGGACCTCCAGGCCGCCGGGCGCGTCGGCCGCCTGCGCGAGCACCGCGCTGAGCAGCTCGGCCAGGTAGCGCGCGCCGTCCTTGACCGGGATGACGATCGAGACGGAGCGCGCGCTCACTTCGGCCCCAGCAGCCGCCGCTTCAGCTTGCGGACCTCCCACGTGACCCGGCGCAGGCTGCGCAGCGCGTCGAGCAGCGGGATCGCGCCCGGCTTGCGCATGACGCGGTCGAGGTCGACGTGCCAGCGCTCCAGCCAGTACAGCTTCTCCTGGGCGGAGGCGATCAGCTGGGCGGTCTCGGCGTCCTTGCGCGCGAGCTGGTCCTCGAGCTCAGCGACGCGGGCGCGCAGCGCGGTGATCTCAGCGGCCTGCTCGTCGGTCTGGTGGCTCACGGGCGGCGCTCCAAGATGATGATGTCCTGGACCTCGCCCAGCGCGGCCTGCTTGACGAGCCGCACCGACCACTTCGGCGTCACCTTCGGGATCAGCCAGTCCAGCGTCATGAAGGTGTTGCCCCAGCCGTCGGCCTTCACACCCCAGTCGCCGTCCTCGCCGAAGACGTCGAGGAACTTGATGGAGTCGCTGACGAGGTGCTCGGTGACGTCGCCGGCCGACTCCGGCGTCATGTGGCCGCCGCGCGTCAGCCACGCGACCGCGTCGAGGCCGTGCGTGGTGATGAACAGCCAGCCGCCGGGGCGGACGACGCGGTGCATCTCGTCCAGCCACGTGAGCGCGGGGCCGGCGTCGAAGTGCGACCAGATGCTGATCGCGTAGGCGCCGTCGACCGAGGCGTCGGCGAGCTCCAGCGGCGGCTCGGTGGGCGAGATGAAGAAGCGCCCCATCGGGAGGTGCTCCTGGGCCCAGTCGATCGCGCCGGAGTTCGGGTCGCAGCCGAGCAGCTCGAGGTCGGGCCGCAGGGCGCCGAGCACGCGCAGGACGCGGCCCGACGAGCAGCCGAAGTCCAGGACCGTCTCGCCCTGGGCCGGCGTCAGCCCGGCCTCCTCGAGGTAGGTCAGGAGGATGTCGGTGATGTAGAGGTCGCCGCCGGCGGCCAGCGGGCCGCGCGCCATCGCGTGGACCTCGAACGGCGGCGCGTCGGGCAGCAGGCCGGTCGCGGCCAGGGCGCCGGGCAGCTGGAAGTAGGTCGACAGCACGACCGCCAGGCGCGGCCGCTGGTGCGGCTCGGCCATCGCCCAGATCTCGCGGACGGGGTCCTCGGGCGACTCGGAGATGCGCTCCTCGAGCAGCGCGAGGTCCGCGGCCGGGATGCTGTCGTGCATCGTGCTGCTCGCCGGGCCGGGCGGGTCGGCCGCGAACGGCTGCGGGCGCCGGCTCACGGCCGCGACCCACGGCTCATGCGCGGGCGGAGGCGGGGGCGGTGCGGGCGGTGGGGGCGGCGGCTGGCGCCGCCGGCCCGCGGCGGCCAGGACCTTCCGGCGGACGGACATCGCGCGACAGGCTAGAGACTCAGAGGTTCTCGGCGACGCGCGGGCTCTCGCGCCGGAACCACCACACGCCGAGGACGAAGGTGAAGAGGATGATCCCCGCCGGGATGAGCGCGCGCCAGCCCATCAGGTCGACGATCGACGGCGCGCTCTCGTCGACGACCGCGTGGCGCATCTGGGAGAAGATCGCCGCCAGCGGGTTGCACAGGACGTAGTGCTGGTACTGCAGCGGGATCGTCGTCGCGACGTAGAGGATCGCCGACCCGTAGAACAGCATCTGGGAGGTGACCTCCCAGATCGGGCGGATGTCGCGGTAGCGCACGTACAGGACGCTGAGCAGCATCCCGAGGCCGAGCGAGAACATCGTGAGGACCCCGATCAGCGGGATCAGCTCCAGCCAGCCCCATTCCGGCCACACGCCGCTGGCGAACACGAAGACCAGGACCGCGAGCAGGGTCAGGGCGAGGTTCAGCAGCGCGGTCATCGCGATCGACAGCGGGATCACGATGGGGTCGAAGCTCATCTTGCGCAGCAGCCCTTCGCGGTCGACCAGCGACGTGACCGACGCGGTCGTGACCTCGGCGAAGAACGTGAAGAACACCAGCGCGAAGAGGATGTAGACGCTGTAGTGATGGACGTTGGTCGAGAGCTTCGCGATCTCGGTGAACACGAAGAGGATCACGCCGAAGAACGCGAAGGGGCGCACGAGCGTCCACAGCGCGCCGAGCGCCGACCCGTAGAACTTGAGCTTCCAGTCGGTGAGCGCGAGCGTCCACGACAGGTTCAGGATCCGCCGCACCTCCGGGAAGCGAAGGGGCTCCGGGCCGGCGGCGACCGGCTCGACGATGGCGGTGACGTCGGTCATCCGCGGTCCAGCTCGAAGGTCAGCGACGGTTCGATGATGCCGCCGGTCACGCGCGGCCCGTGGACGTAGACCGACGCGAGGTCCTCGCGCAGGTCCAGGGCGTCGGCGCCGTAGCCCTCGCGCGCCACCGACGGCGTGAGCAGGTACTTGGACGGCGCGAGCACGGTGTCGACGGTCGCGCGGACCGTCACCTCGTCGCCGGCGGTGAAGCGCCCGGACGGCCGCGCCTCGGCGTACTCGGTGGTCCAGTTGAAGATCGTGTGGCCCAGCTCGTTGCGCAGGCTCAGCCCGAACACCGGGTCCTCGACCTCGCCCAGGAAGCGCACCTTGAAGGCCATGGTCAGCGGCTCGAGCTGCGGGCTCTCGCCGATGCGCTCGCCGTCGCGCTCGAACCAGGCGTCGGCGATCTCGCAGAGCTGGTGGTCGCCGTAGCGGCTCTCGTCGCTCGGCGCGTCGTGGACGAGGCGGCCGAAGTTCAGCTCGTTGTAGGCGCGCGAGATCTCGTGCGGCTCGCCGATCTGCAGGACGTCGCCGCGCTCGAGCAGCATCGCGCGGTCGCAGAAGCGCTCGACGGCGAACATGTCGTGGGTGACGAAGACGATCGTCTTGCCGGCGGCCTTGAGACGGGTGAACTCCTCGAAGCACTTCTGCTGGAACGCGGCGTCGCCGACGGCGAGCACCTCGTCGACGAGCAGGACGTCGGCGTCGACCTGGATCGCCGTCGCGAAGCCGAGGCGGACGGCCATGCCGGAGGAGTAGTTCTTCAGCTTGAGGTCGACGAACTCCTCCAGCTCGGCGAACGCGAGGACGTCGTCGAAGCGGCGCCGCGCCTCGCGGCGCGACAGGCCCATCATCACCGCGTTGATCACGACGTTGTCGCGCGCGGGCAGATCCGGGTTGAAGCCGACACCCAGCTCGATGAACGGCGACAGCCTGCCGTGCACCGCGACGCGGCCCTGCTCCGGCCGGTAGATGCCGGCCAGGACCTTCAGGAGCGAGGACTTGCCGGAGCCGTTGCGCCCCACGATCCCGAAGAACTCGCCCTGCGGGATCGTCACGTGGACGTCCTTGAGCGCCTCGAGGTCGTCGTAGATCATCGACCGCAACGGGTGCAGGGCACGCTCTTTGAGCGTGCTGTAACGCTGCCGGGGCAGGCGGAAGGTCTTGGAGACGTGGTCGATCTCGACGGACGGCGGCGCCGTACGCAGCCGCGCGATCCGGGCCTGCTCCGCGGTGGGTTCGGCCACGGCGGTCACGGCTGAAACGGTAGCGGCTGTGGCAGGATGTCGGCATGGACGTGGCCATCGTGGCCCCATGCCCGGTGCCGTTCCAGCTGGGCGGGGCCGAGAACCTCTGGCGCGCGCTCCAGGACCATCTCAACGAGGAGACGGGGCACCAGGCCGCATTGGTGAGCATTCCTTCGCGTGAGCACGGGTTCTGGGAGCTGCTGGACACCTATCGTCGCTTCGCCGCTCTGGACCTGAGCGGTTTCGACGTCGTGATCTCGGGCAAGTACCCGGCTTGGATGGTGGAGCATCCTGCGCATCTGGTGTACATGTTGCATCCGCTGCGGGGTCTGTACGACACGTACCACTTCTTCGGGCTGCCGGACGCGGTGCCCGATCCGCCCGCCGACGTCGCGGCGCTGCTCGGGTTCCTAACGGACCACGAGGGCCAAGGTTCCGCGTTAGGTGAGCTGTGGGAGCGGCTCGACGCGCTCCACGCGCGCGCGGAGAGCCTACCGCCGGAGCTGTTCGCGTTCCCCGGTCCGCTGATCCGCACGCTCGTGCGCTGGCTGGACGGCGTGGCGTTCGGGCCCGGCCGGGTGGCGCGCTTCGGCGCGATCTCGCACACGGTCGCCGCGCGGCCCGGCTACTTTCCCGCGGGCGAGGACGTCTTCGTCGTGCACCCGCCGACGGTCGCGCGCGACGTGGCGGCGCCGGCGCGGGCGCGGCGCCGCGGCGGTGGGTACCTCTTCACGGTCAGCCGCCTGGACGACGCCAAGCGCGTAGGGCTCCTGATCGACGCGCTGGCGCACGTGCCGGGCGACGTGGCGTTCAAGATCGCCGGCACCGGCCCGATGCTCGACGCGCTGCGCGCGCAGGCCGCCGGCGACCCGCGGATCGAGCTGCTGGGCCGCGTCAGCGACGAGGAGCTGGCGCGCCTGGACACGGGCGCGCAGGCCGTCGCGTTCGTGCCCTACGACGAGGACTTCGGGCTCGTCGCGCTGGAGGCCATGGAGTTCGAGAAGCCGGTCATCACGGTCAGCGACGCCGGCGGGCCGATGGAGCTGGTCGAGGACGGCGTCAGCGGCGTGGTCGTCGCGCCCGAGCCGGCGGCCGTCGGCGGCGCG
>DATDMD010000178.1:0-9477 GCA_036518975.1 Baekduia sp. | reverse complement strand
CGTGGACCTCGGCGTGCCGTTCTGCACGCAGGTCGGCCACACCGGTCCGCTGCGCCCGTCCGAGACCGGCCGGCCGATCCCCTACATCGAAAAGGTCGCGATCGACTTCCCCGAGCTGACGATCGTCTGCGGCCACGTCGGCTACCCGTGGACGGAGGAGATGGTCGCGGTCGCGCGCAAGCACGAGAACGTGTACATCGACACCTAGGCCTACACGACCAAGCGCCTGCCGGCCGAGCTCATCACCTACATGAAGACCCGCGGCGGCCGCCGCAAGGTCCTGTTCGGCTCCAACTTCCCCATGATCGCCCCGGCCCACGCGCTCGACGGCCTCGACGCCCTCGACCTCGACGACGAGACCAAGGACCTGTACCTCGCCGGCAACGCGCGGCGCGTGTTCGGTTTGCTGTGATGCCGCGATGAGCGAAGAGCCCGACGCCGTCGCCGACCTCCACGCGCGGCGCGACCGGATCCGGACCGAGATGGGCGGCGCGGCGCGGATCGAGCGGCTCCACGCCCGCGGCGAGCGCACGATCCGCGAGCACGTCGACGCGCTCCTCGATGCCGGCTCGTTCGACGAGGTCGGCACGTTCGTCCACTCGCTGCGCGCCGAGGACGCCGACGAGACGCCCGGCGACGGCAAGATCGGCGGCCACGGCACGATCGACGGCCGCCCGGTGACCGTCGCCGGCGACGACATCACGGTCAAGCGCGGCTCCTCCTCGGCCATGGGCTCGCGCCGCCTCGGCCGGCTCTTCGCCCACGCCGAGCGCTGCGGCCACCCCATCGTCTACTTCGGCGCCACCGGCGGCGCGCGCATCCCGGACTCGCTCGGCTCGGCCGGCTTCGCGCAGGTCGCCGTCGACGTCGACCTCTTCCGCCGGGCCCGCCGCGTCCCGCTCATCACGGTCATCGTCGGCGACTCGTTCGGCGGCTCGTCGTTCGTGTCCGCGGCCTCCGACGTCGTCATCCAGGTCCGCGGCACGTGCCTGGCGGTGACCTCGCCGCTGGTCGCGAAGATCGCCACCGGTGAGGACCTCACCAACGACGAGCTGGGCGGCGCCGACGTCCACGCCCGGCGCACGGGCCAGATCGACCTGATCGCCGAGGACTACGACGAGGCCTACACCTTGATCCGCCGCGTGCTCGCCCTCCTGCCGGCCAACGCCCGCCAGCGGCCGCCGCGCGCCGCGACCGACGGCCTGCCGATCGTCGGCGACCCGGAGCTCGACGGCATCGTCCCGCGCCGCCGCTCCCGCGCCTACGACATCAACAAGGTGCTGGGGCGCGTGCTCGACGCCGAGTCGTTCCTGGAGCTGGGCGCCGGCTACGGCCGCGGGCTGGTCTGCGGCCTCGGGCGCCTGGACGGCCACGTGGTCGGGGTCGTCGCCTCGCAGCCGAAGTTCTTCGCCGGCGCGCTGGACCCGCACGCCTGCGAGAAGGCCGTCAAGCTGCTGTGCCTGACCGACGCCTATGACATCCCGACCCTGTTCTTCCAGGACGTGCCCGGGTTCTTCGTCGGCAAGCAGGTCGAGCACGACGGGATGCTCAAGCACGCGATCCGGCTGCAGACGGCGCTGGCCCTGTCGCAGGCGCCCAAGCTGACGACCGTCCTGCGCAAGGCCTATGGGTTGGCCTACTTCAGCCTCGGCGGCAACGACTCGGGCGTCGACACGGTGTACGCGTGGCCGTCGGCCGAGATCTCGTTCATGGACCCGCTGGTCGCGGCCAACGTCGTCGCCGGCGGCGACGAGGCGGCGCGCGAGCAGGCCATGGACTACATGGCCGCCGACATCGACCCCTACGGCGCGGCCGGGCTGATGAAGGTCGACGAGGTCGTCGACCCCGCCGACACGCGCGCCACGCTGGCCCGCGCGCTGGGCCGCCTCGCCGGCCGGCCGCCGGTCGACGGCGCGCTGCGCCCGCTGGCGACTTGGCCTACGTGTTGACCCTCATCAGCGCCGCCAGCTCGTCGGCCGGGACCGGCCGCGAGAACAGGTAGCCCTGCGCCTGGACGGCGCCGAGCTCGGCCAGCCGCGCGCGCTGGGCCTCGGTCTCGACGCCCTCGACCACCACGTCGAGATCGAGCGTCCGGGCCATGTCCAGCACCGCGCGCACGATCGACCAGCGCTGCGCCTCGGGGCGGTGGTCGGCCAGGAACGCGCGGTCGAGCTTGAGCGTGTTCAGCGGGAAGTCGCTGACCGACGAGAGCGACGAGTAGCCGGTCCCGAAGTCGTCGAGCGAGATCTTGACGCCGAGGTCGCGCAGCGCCAGCAGCGTCGCCTCGGCCGCGGCCGGGTCCTCCATCAGCGCGGTCTCGGTGACCTCGATCGTCAGGCGCCCGGCGGCGATCCCGTGCTCGCCGAGCACGCGCGCGACGTCGTCGACGAAGCCCGCGTCGCCCAACTGCACGCGCGAGACGTTGACGCCGATCGCCAGGTCCGGGAACCGCACCGCGACGCGCGCGGCCTCGCGCAGCACCCAGCGGCCGAGCGCGCCGATCCGGCCCGTGCGCTCGGCCAGCCCGATGAACTCGTCGGGCAGGATCATCCCGCGCTCGGGGTGGTGCCAGCGGACGAGCGACTCGGCGGCGAGGATCGCCCGCGTCTCGAGGTCCACGATCGGCTGGAAGACCAGCGCCAGCTCGTCCTCGGCGATCGCGCGGTCCAGGTCGTTCAACATCGCGACGCGGTCCAGCGCGACCTCGCGCATCGCGTGGGCGAAGACCTCGTAACGGCCCTTGCCCGCCAGCTTGGCGCGGTGCATCGCGAGGTCGGCGTCGCGCAGCAGCGTGTCGGCGTCGTCGCCCTCCGCCCCACCCGACAGCGCGATCCCGATCGAGGCGGTCGGCCGCAGCGTCTGCGCGCCGATCGCGACGGGCTCGGCGCACGCCTCCAGCAGGCGGTCGGCGACCGTCAGCGCCTCCTCGGGGTCCTCCAGGTCCTCGCACACGACGACGAACTCGTCGGCGCCGAAGCGCGCGAGCGTGTCGTTGGCGCGCAGCGCCTGCTGCAGCCTCGGGGCCAAGGCCTGCAACAACGCGTCGCCGCCCTCGTGGCCGTGGCGGTCGTTGACGTCCTTGAAGTCGTCGACGTCGACGAACAGAGCCGCGACCGAGCGGCGCTCCCGGCGGGCGCGCGGCAGCGCGTGGCGCAGGCGGTCGGTCAGCAGCGCGCGGTTGGGGAGCTTGGTCAGCGGGTCGTGCAGCGCGCGGTGGCGCAGCTCGCGCTCGGCGGCGTCGCGCCGGACGGCGGCGGTCAGGACGTTGGCGGCCGAGTCCAGGAACGCGACGTCGTCGTCGTCGAAGCGGTGCTCGCCGGCGAGCGCGTGGACGGCGAGGACCGCGAACGGGCTGTCGCACTCGCCGGCGACCGCGACGGCCGCGCCGGTGACGACGCCCGCGGCCAGCAGCGCGCTCGTGGGGAAGCGCAGCTCGGTAGCCGCCGCGTCCAGGACGACGGCGCGCGGCGCGTCGAGCACCGCGGCGGCGTGGTCGCGGGCGGCCGCGCCGTCCCAGCCGTGGGCGCCGAGGATCTCGCCGCCGGAGCCGTCGAGCAGCGTCGCGAAGCTGACCCCGAGCGTCGCGGCCACGACGCCGGGCGCGTCCTTCAGCAGCTGGGCGATGCCCTCGCCGGCGAGGCCCTGGCGGCCGAGCGTCGCCAGCGCCTCCTCGCGGCGGCGGGCCCGGACGCGCGCGGAGGTGTCGACGAGCTGGGCGATGACGTAGGACGGCGCGCCGTCGTCGTCGCGGACGAGCGCGACGCTCGCGCTCGCGTGGACGGCGCGGCCGTCGGCGCGGAGGTAGCGCGCGTCGCGCTGGTAGTGGTCGGCGCCGTCGGAGGCGACCAGCGCGCGCGACCGGTGGACGGCGCCGTCGCGGTCGTCGGGGTGCTGCCAGTCGGCGATGGCCGTGCCGACGAGCCGGCGCGGCGGCGCGCCGAACAGCCGCGCGGCGGCGGTGTTGACGCGCTGCACGGTCCCGTCGACGCCGAGCAGGAGCATGCCGACGCCGGCGTCGGCGAACGCGCGCTCGAACCGCCGCTCGCTCTCGCGCATCGCCTCCTCGGCGCGGCGGGCCGTGACGTCCTGGTCGTCCAGCTCGCGCCGGGTGGCCTCGAGCGAGTCGACGATCAGCCGCGTGATCAGCCCGACGACGCCGACCGACACGATGCCCATGAGCCACGACGAGGCGTACTCGCTCAGCGGCGGCGGGGCGTCGACGCGCGCGGACTGGACGGCGAAGGCGGCGGTGAGCGAGACCGCGGCGGTGGCCAGGAGCGTCCAGCCGATCCGGCGGCCGGCGGCGAACGCGAACGGCGCGGCCCAGACGTAGCCGTAGCCGGCGCCCGCGGGGTCGTCGCGGGCGGCGACCGTGATCGTGACCAGGAGCGTCGCGGCGATCGCCGCCCAGGCGACCTGCTCGAACGTCAGCTGGTCGCGACGTGTCAGGATCCATCCCCCGAGACCGATGGCGATCGCGGCCGTGAAGACGGAGATCGCGGGGTCGTGCTCGGCGAACGTGTGGCGGACGATCGTCGCGACGCCGACGACCAGCAGCACGACGCCGAACGCGCCCGTGAGCCGGAGTGGTGCGGCCCGCTGGACCATCAGAGACCATCTCGGCCCGACCGACCGTGAACTTGACCAATCCGCCGAACGGCTTGTCTGACTGGACACCACCCACTCGGGTGGTTGTCCGTCCACGCCCTCTCCCTGCGGCGACGCCCAGCCTTCAGGGTGGACCACGGTGCCCGCTCACATGGGATCTGGTCAGGACTCCCGCCGGCCTCGGGACGCCGGCAGCCGTGAGCGCGTTCCTTCTCCTCTGGTGGGCCGGGCGTCAGAAGCGCCCGGCCCATCGACCCTCTTCCGGTGACCGCCGTGGGTGCTGACGCCGGCGCGGAGACGACGCCGCGCTTCTCGCCCATCGCCTCGCTGCACCTGTTCGTCTCGCTCCTCGGCGAGGTCGAGCAGGCCACGCCGGACGCGCCGGGCGCGTTCTACAACCGGCTGGCCGAGGCCGTGTGCCGGCTCGGCGCGATGCAGCGCGCGGTCGTCTTCGTCTACGACGACGTGGCGCGGCGCGTGCGCGTCGTCGGGTCGCACCTGGTCGACATCGAGCTGTTCGACGGCCACATCCTGGCGATCGAGTCCGCGCCGATCGCGGGCCGCGCGCTCGACCTGGACCAGGTCCTGGAGGGCCGCGCCGACGAGCTCGCGCCGCCCTACGACACGCTGCTCGGGATCGAGCGGCTCGTGTGGGTCCCGCTGGCCGCGGGCGGGCGCGGGTTCGGCGTGATCGTCGCCGAGCGCGGCGAGGCGCCGCTGACCGAGGAGCAGCGCGAGGTCCTCAAGTCCCTCGGCAAGATCAGCGCGCTGGCGCTGTCGGCCCGGCTGGCGACGCGCCATCAGGTCGACGGGCGGCACCTCGCCGACCGGATCGACCTGGCGCGCGACATCCACGAGCGCGTCGTCCAGCGCGTGTTCGGCGTCGTCATGGCGCTGCAGTCGGGCGCGCTCCTGGACGACGCCGACCAGCAGCGGGCGGCGGCCGAGCTGGGCGCCGCCTTGGACGACCTGCGCGAGGCGATGGCGCGGCCGCTGGCGGCGACGCCGAAGCTCGTGACGTTCACGCTGCGCGAGGAGCTCAAGCGCCTGGAGGCCAACGCGGCCGAGGTCGCCGTCGCGTGGCAGGTCGGCGTCGAGATCCCGCCGCTGTTCGAGCCGGTGACGCAGTCGGTCCTCGGCGAGGCGATCCGCAACGCGCGCCGCCACGCGGCGCCGGAGCGCATCGACGTCCTGGTGCGCGGCGACGCCGATACCGTGGAGCTCGAGATCACCAACGATGGCGTCGGCCCCGCGCAGCGCGGGGGTGCGGGCATGGGCCTGCGCGTCGCCGCCTTCGAAGCCCTGCAGCACGGCGCGTCCTTGACGTTCGGGCCCGATGGCACCGAGCATTGGCACGTCCGCCTGACCCTTCCACGACCAGAGTCCGCATGACCGATCGCAACCTCCGAGTCCTCGTCGTCGACGACCACCAGGTGGTCCACTGGGGCCTGCGCCTCATGCTGGGCCGGCTGGACTGGGTGGAGCGCGTGGTGCCCGCGGCGTCGGGCGAGCAGGCGGCGGAGTTCGCGCGGCGCTACGAGCCGCACGTGGCGCTGGTCGACCTGTTCGTCGGCGAGGAGTCCGGGCCGGAGATCGTCGGGATGATCCGCAACGCGTCGCCGTCCACGCGGGCGTTGCTGTACAGCGGCGCGGGGCGCCTGTCGGCGAAGGCCGCGCGCGCGGCGGGCGCGCACGGGTTCATCACCAAGGAGCGCGATGCGGCCGAGTTGGCGGACGCGATCCGCCGGGTCGGCCGCGGGCTGACCGTGTTCGACGACGCGGCGCCGTCCGGGATGGTCCTGACCGATCGCGAGCGCCAGGTGCTGGAGCGCGTGGCCGGCGGGATGACGAACGCCGAGATCGCGACCGAGCTGCACCTGTCGCCCAACACGGTCAAGCAGCACGCGTCGGGGATGTTCCGCAAGATCGGCGCGCGGAACCGGACCGAGGCCGTGCAGCGCGCGCAGCGGCTGGGGCTGTTGTCGTAGGTCCCGTCGGGTGGTGGTGATGCACCCGACGATCGGGTGCATCGCGGCGGCGTGGAGTTGGTCGCAGGCGCGCGCGGCGGGACAGTTTGGGACGTGCTCTACGACGCCGTGTTCAACTTGGACGACCCGGTCGCGCTCGTCGACGCCGGGCTCAGCTGCCCGTCGTGCCTGCACGCGTCGACGCGGCTGTTCGTCGACGTCGTCGACGGCGCGCTGGACGCGCGTTGTGATTGTCCTTCGTGCGGCGCGACGTGGTCGCTCGCCCTCGCCCCGCGGCAGCTGCTGCGGCTGAGCCTGGACCCGCCGCCGAGCGCGGACGTGCGCTGGAGCCGCAGGCTGCCGTCGTCGGCCGTGCCGCTGCGGATCGACGACGAGGACGCCTGGGACGCATAGCCCGGGGCGCCCGCCGGGCCGTGGGCCCGTAAGGTGCTCGGCCATGAGCTACACGCTGGACCCCGGCGCGGTCATCGCGCGGGCCATCGAGATCTACCGCGAGAACTTCGGGGTGCTCGTCCCGGCCGCCGCCGCGCTGTTCGCCGTCCAGCTGGTGCTGGCGATCGTGCTCGGAGGGTCGCTCGGCGTGATCGTCAGCCTCGTGTCGCTGGTGCTCGGGACGTTCTACCAAGGCATGGTGGTGGAGTTGGTCCGCGACGTCCAGGACGGCCGGCTGGACAGCTCGATCGGCCAGCTCTTCGCGAGCGTCGGGCCCGTGCTGCTCACGCTGATCGGGGCGGCGATCCTCGTCGGCGCGGCCACGGCGATCGGCTTCGTGTTGTTGATCGTTCCGGGGTTGTACGTGATGACGATCTTCGCGGTGACCGCGCCCGTCGTGGTCGTCGAGCGCGCGAATGTGTTCGGCGCGCTGTCCCGCTCGCGCGCGCTGGTGCGCGGCAACGGCTGGTCGGTGTTCGCCGTGGTGCTGATCGTCGTGATCGGCCTGGCGATCGTGAGCGCCCTGGCCTCCATCGCGACCTCCGGCCTGGGCGACACGGCCAGCGCCGTGGTGGCCTGGGCCGTGACCGTCGTGACGCAGCCGCTGTCGGCGGTGACGGCGGCGGTCCTGTACTTCGCGCTGCGCGAGCGGGCCGGCGAGACGCCGGTGAGCAGCGGCGCGGCGGGCGAGCCGGGGGTCTAGGCGGCCGCCCGGATGACCGCCGGGCCAAGAGCCGCGCTGTGGTTCTTCGCAGGTCTCACCGTCGTCGCAGCCGTCGTGGGAGTGCTGTCCGTCGCCGACAGCGAGTGGGATCTGGCGGTCATCGCGGCGGCGGGATTCGTCCTGTCGTCGCGCATGACGTACAGGGCTGCGCGGTTCGACCGGGACTGAGAGCCGCGAGGCGTGTCACCCTTCCCGCACGCATGCCCACCCGGCTGACCATCATCGCGATCGGCGCGATCATCGCGATTCCGCTCATCTTCGCCGCGCTCGGTGGTGGGCGGGCGGCGGGGTTGGCGTTCGGTGTCGTGCTGGTCGTGGCCGGTGTCGGGTGGATGGTGGTTGGCTCGCGTGGCGGCGCGCCGGGCGACGAGGGCGATCGGGACTAGCGCGACTCGGGCGTTGGCCACAGCCGCGCGCCGAGGCCGGAGGCGCGGGTGGCTGGGCGGGTGATCGCGGCGCGGAGTGACTCCTCGGTCCCGACGACGATCAGCCGGTCGCGCGCGCGGGTGACGCCGGTGTAGAGGAGCTCGCGCGTCAGGATGCGTGAGGTCGGCGGCGGCAGGAGGACGGCGGCCGTGCCGAACTGCGAGCCCTGGCTCTTGTGGACGGTCATCGCGTAGACGGTCTCGACGGCGCCGAGCTGGTTGGGCCGGACGCGCGTCAGGCCGCCGCGCCGCTCGAAGACCGCCTGGAGCCGGTCGTCAGGCGCGGCGACCACGACGCCGGTGTCGCCGTTGAAGAGGTTCAAGTCATAGTCGTTGGCCGTGATGAGCAGCGGCCGCCCGGGGTAATCGCGGGCGCGGCCGCCGGCCGCCTCGATCTCGGTCGCGAGCCAGGACTCGACCGCCGGCATCCACGTCGAGACGCCATACGGCCCGCGGCGGTGCGCGCAGAGGAGCCGGAAGCGGCCGAGGGCCTGGAGCGCCCGGGCGCCGTCGCCCTCGCGCGCGGCGGCGATGACGTCGCGCCCGGCCGCGGTGGCGGCGTCGCGGACCGGAGCGAGCCGTGGGTCGCCGCGCAGGTCGGCGGCGTCGGCGGCGATCCAGGTGACGTCGTCGCCGCCGGCGTCGAGGGCGGCGAGGAGCGCGTCGGGATCTCCGCGCCGGACGGCGTCGGCGACGAGCGCGATCCCGCCGCGGTAGCGGTAGAGGCGATCGAGGACGACGACGCCGGCGGCGAGCGGGCCCGGCGCTGAGGCGGCCGCCGCGGCCGCCGCGGCCGGGCCGACGATGTCGCCCAGGACGGCGCCGGCCTCGATCGAGGAGAGCTGGTCGGGGTCGCCGACGAGGATGAGGCGGGTGTCGGGGCGGAGGGCGTCGAGGAGGCGGGCCATGAGGGTGAGCGACACCATCGAGGTCTCGTCGACGATCACCACGTCGTGCGGGAGGCGGGAGGTGTGGTCGTGGCGGAAGCGGCTGCGGCTTCCCGGACGCGCGCCGAGCAGGCGGTGGAGCGTGGTCGCGGTCAGGTCGCGCAGCCACGCGCGGGTCGCGTCGGCGATGTCGAGGCGGCCGGCCTCCGCGTGCACGGAGTCGGCGAGGTTCACGGCGGCCTTGCCGGTCGGCGCGGCGAGCGCGACCAGCGGTGGCTGCTCCGAGCGCTCGTGCAGGAGCGCGAGGACGCGGGCGACCGCCGACGTCTTCCCCGTCCCCGGCCCACCGGCGATGACGGTGAGCCGTCGCGTCACGGCGCCGCGCAGGGCGGCCCGGGCGCGCTCGTCCTCCG
>DATDMD010000177.1:0-29318 GCA_036518975.1 Baekduia sp. | reverse complement strand
CCGTCACCGCGTCGGCGTCGCGCACGTCGACCCGCACCACCGCCTCCAGCCCCGGCGGCGCCGCGTCCGGCCGCGCGCCGACGGCGCCGACGACCGCCCAGCCGGCGTCGCGTGCCCTCGCGGCGAGGGCGCTGCCGAGGTATCCGGAGGCGCCGGTCACGAGGATCCTGGGCCCGTGGCGCCTACGATATTGCGCGTGATCGCCGGAACCGTCACGTCGCTGCACCGCTGGCCGGTGAAGTCGCTGGCCGGCGAGGACGCCGACGCGCTCAACCTCGACCCGCGCGGGATCGCCGGCGACCGCGCGCACGCGCTGTACGACGTCCACAAGGGCCGGCCGCGGCGGCTGACCGTGCGCCAGGCGCCCGGGATGCTGCGCTGGCAGGCGGCCTACGCCGGCTGCCCCGGCGCCGCGCTGCCCAGCCGCGACGTGCCGCTGCCGACGGTCACCGCGCCGGACGGGACGACGACGTTCGCGTGGGACGACCCCGCGCTGCCGGCGGCGCTGAGCGACGACCTCGGCCGCGAGGTCAAGCTGCGCCGCGACCTGTCGCTGATGCAGGACCTCGGCAACTCGATCCTCGTCACGACCCAGGCCACGCTCGACGCCGTGGCCCGCGAGCTCGACCGCGACCTCGACCTGCGCCGCTTCCGCACCAACGTCCACCTGGTGCTCGACGGCGTCGACGCCTACGCCGAGGAGGGGTGGGAGGGCCGCCGGCTGCGCGTCGGCGACGTCGAGCTCCAGCTCCTGCATCCGTGCGAGCGCTGCGTCATCCCGACCCGCGACCCGGACACCACGGCCAAGGACCCCAACATCCTGCGCTGGCTCACGCGCCACCACCGCGGGCTGTTCGGGATCAACGCGCGGCCGCGCGGCGACGGGACGATCCGCGTCGGCGATCAGGTCGCGTTGGCCTGACGCGCCGACGCGCCCAGCGCGAACATCTCCAACATGGTGGAGAACAGGTCGTCGGGGACCGCGTCGGGCTCGACGAACTGCTCGAAGCCGATGCCGTTGGCCATCGCGAAGATCATGGTGGCG
The DNA here is from genome assembly GCA_036518975.1 of Baekduia sp. Taxonomy (GTDB): domain Bacteria; phylum Actinomycetota; class Thermoleophilia; order Solirubrobacterales; family Solirubrobacteraceae; genus Baekduia. Next base: position 28,273 of record DATDMD010000177.1, on the reverse strand, counting down.
AGCTGCTCGAACGGCACGCCCGGGTCGAAGCCGCCGGCCTCCGACCGCGCGCGCAGCAGGTCGGCCATGCGGTGGCGCATCGCCGCGTAGTGCGCCTGGAGCTTGGTCCGGAACGCGGCGTCGCGCGACGCGTGCAGCGCCGCCTCGAAGAACAGGCGCTTCCAGTCCGCGTCGCTGCCCAGGAACTCGACGAAGTCGCGGCCGGCCGCGCGCGCCTGGACCTCGGGCGGCTCGTCGGTCGACATCGCGCGCTCCATGTCCCGCAGCCGCTGCGCGAAGCGCACGTCGAGCATCTCCAGGAACAGCTCCTCCTTGGAGCCGAAGTTCGCGTACACCGCGCCCTTGGTGAAGCCCGCGTCGGCCGCGACCTCGTCCACCGACGCCTGCGTCAGGCCGCGGCGCGCGAAGACGCGGCCGGCCGACTCGAGCAGGCACGTGCGCGTGTGCTCCTGGCGCTGCTTGCGCGTCAGCCGCGGGGGCTCGGTCTCACTCGTCACGACGCGATGATCTCAGCCCCGCGGCCCGGGACGAGCGTGACGACGCGTCGTGCGACACGCTCGGGCCGGGGGTCGGCGGGCCGCAGGCGCACGTGACCGACGATCGCGGCCAGGACGGCCCGCATCTCGGTCTCCGCGAAGCTGGCGCCCAGGCACCGGCGGATGCCGCCGCCGAAGGGCAGGAAGGTGTAGGGGTTGGGACGGACGCCGAGCCAGCGCTCCGGCCGGAAGGCGGTCGCGTCGGGGTAGACGTCCTCGCGCCGGTGGACGAGGTGGATCGACGGCGTCACGCGGGACCCGGCCGGCAGGTCCCAGCCGCCGATCGTCTGCGGCTCCTGCAGCACGCGGCCGACGAACGGGATCACGGGCCGGAGGCGGAGCGTCTCGCGGATCACGCCGTCGACGTAGTCCTCGCCCTCGCCCGCGCGGACCTCCTCGGTGAGGCGCTCCAGCGCGGCGGGGTGGCGGGTCAGGCGCTCCAGCGCCCAGGCCAGCGCGGTCGCCGTCGTCTCGTGGCCGGCGACCAGCAGCGTCATGAGCTCGTCGCGCAGCTCGACGTCGCCCATCGGCGAGCCGTCCTCGTGGCGCGCGAGCAGCAGCATCGACAGCACGTCGTCGCGGTCGGCGAGGTCGTCGTGCCGGCGACGGTCCTCGAGCACCTCGGCGATGAGCGCGTCGACCGGGTCCAGGACGTGGGCGTAGATGCGCTTGCGGTCCGCCTTCTCCGGCCCGTAGAACAGGAGCTTGCGCAGCTCGCGCGGGTTGGCGCCCAACGCCAGGAACGTCCGCAGCCGAGTGCGCAGCTCGCCGAGCTTTGGGTCGTCCTCGTCGACGCCGAAGACGATCCGCATGATGACCTCGAGCGTCAGCTTCTGCATGTGCGGCTGCGCCTCGAACGCGACGCCGCGCGGCCACGAGGCGACCTCGCGCTCGGCGATCTCGGTCATCAGGTCGACGTGGCGGCGCATCTTCTCGCCGTGGAAGGGCGGCAGCAGCAGCCGGCGCTGGCTGAGGTGCTGGGCGCCGTCGAGCAACAGCACCGACTTGCTGCCGAGGAAGGGCAGCAGGATGATGTTGCTGATCCCGGCGTGGTAGATCGCGGGATCGCCGGTGAAGACCTGCTTGACGTCGGCGGGGTCCGACAGGACGACGAACTCGTCGCGCGCGAGCCGCATCCGGAACGTGTCGCCGTACCGCGCGCGGGCGCGCTCGATGAACGTGAACGGGCGGTTGATCCAGCCGAGCGTCTGGAGCGGCATCGGCATGCGGAGGCGCGGCGGTTGCGAACTGCCCCGCGCGGCGAGCGGAAGCGGCGGCGCGGCCGTGGGCGTGGCGGTCATCAGATACCGGACGGTATTCAGATACCGTCCGGAATGTCAAGACCGGTTCGGGTTGGGGACGAAGTCCTTGAGGACCTCGACCACCCGATGCCAGTCGTCGCGCAGCGCGCGGTAGACGCGGCGGACCGTGTTCTCGCCGACGCCGGCCGGCTCGACGCGCACGAGCTCGATCAGACCGGCGCGGTGCAGCGCCCGCACGGCGTAGACCACGGTGTCCAGCGACACGTCCAGGCGCTCGGCGAGCTGCGACGGGCTGAGCTGCGCCTCGGCCAGCGCGAGCAGGATGGGCAGGCGGACGGGATGGCGGATCTCCGCCAGCAACACCCCGAGTCGCTCCTCCCCTTTCTCCACTGGAGCGGCGACATTACGACAGCGAGAGGCCTCTACGGGATTACGGCGCCGGAGCCCATTGCGCTGTGTTGGAGCGGCACTTACCGAGACACACGAATGTCGGTTTGCACACGGCACCGTATTCCATTACGGTATGCGTATGCGATGGGACCATCGACCCGCCGCATTCGCAGCATGTCCTATGTGACCGCATAGGCCGGCCGCGACTCTTCCGCAGGCATCGGCGCCCCGGGGTCACCCGGGGCGCCGGTGCACTTAACGGGTCGACGTCGCTCAGCGGCGCTGAGCGTCCGGCCCTCTAGGCGCCGGGGACGTCCGCGACCGGACGCGGGGCGGGACCGACGTACCTCGCGGTCGGGCGGATCAGCCGGGCCTCGCGCTTCTGCTCGAGGATGTGCGCCGACCAGCCGGCGACGCGCGCGCACGTGAACATCGGCGTGAACAGCTCCGGCGGGACCTGGGCCGTGTCGAGCACGACCGCCGACCAGAACTCCACGTTGGTCGCCAGCACGCGATCCGGGCGGCGGGCCTGGAGCTCGGCCAGCGCGGCCTGCTCGAGCTGCTCGGCGACCTCGAAGCGCGCGGAGCCGATCTCCCTCGCGGTCCGCCGCAGGACGCGGGCCCGCGGGTCCTCGGCGCGGTAGACGCGGTGGCCGAAGCCCATCAGGCGCTCGCCGCGGTCCAGGGCGTCCGAGACCCAGCGCTCGGCGTCGCCCATCTGCTCGACCTCGTCGAGCATCTTGAGCACTCGGGACGGCGCACCGCCGTGCAGCGGACCGCTCAGCGCGCCGATCGCGCCGGACAGCGCCGCCGCGACGTCCGCGCCGGTGGAGGCGATGACGCGCGCGGTGAACGTCGAGGCGTTCATGCCGTGCTCGGCGGCCGAGATCCAGTAGGCGTCGATCGCCTTGGCGTGGTCCGGATGGGCCTCGCCGCGCCAGCGGATCAGGAAGCGCTCGGCCAGCGTGGAGCCCTGGTCGACGTCGGCCTGCGGGACCCACGGCTTGCCCAGGCCGCGGGCGGACTGCGCGACGAAGGACAGGGCCATGACCGACGCGCGGGCCAGGTCGTTGCGCGCCTGGTCGTCGGAGATGTCGATCAGCTGGCCCAGGCCCCACTCCGGCGCGAGCGCGGCGATCGCGGCCTGGACGTCCACGCGCGGGTCGCCGCTGCGGATCGTCAGCGGGTGCTGCTCGGCCGGCGCGAGGCCGGGGTCGAAGCTGCCGTCGACGAGCAGGCCCCAGACCTTCTCGTAGGGGACGGTGCCGACGAGGTCCTCGATGTCGACCCCGCGGTACCGGAGCGCGCCACCCTCCTTGTCGGGCTCGGCGATCTCGGTCGCGAACGCGACGACGCCCTCCAGCCCGGACTGAACGCCCTCGATCACGCTGCTCATGCTGTCTTGCTCCTCGTGTTCATGGTCTTGTTGAAGGTGTTGCGAAGCGCGGTCAGGCCCGCGCCTTGAGGCGCTCGCGGTGGCGGCGGGCCTTGGTGACGTTGCCGCAGGTGCGCATGGAGCACCACCGGCGCCGGCCGGCCGGCGAACGGTCGAAGAAGCGACCCGAGCACGTCTCCGACGCGCAGATCCGGATGCGTGAGCGCTGAGTGGTCCCGAGCATCTGCGCGGCGTCGAGGGCGACCATGCCCAGCGCGCGGCGCGGCGAGTCGGCGGGCGCGCGCTCCGCCAGGGCGGCGGCGCCGTCGGGTCCGGTCACCAGCTGGGGACGCGCGCCGGCGAAGACGAGCCAGTCGTCGACCAGGGTGACGGCGTCGCCGGGCGGCGGCGTGGTCCCGTCGACCTGCGCGACGACGAGCGCGTCGATGGCCTCGCGCAGGTCGCGGGCCTGCAACAGGACGTGGCGCGGGACGGGCGCGGGGACGTCCATGACGCCGGCGCGGACGAGCCAGGTCGAGAGGTCGTCGGGCGTGACGAGCGTCTCGACGCCGCGGCGCCAGCGCTCGCGGTGGGTGTTGACGAAGTCGACCGCGGGGCGCCCGCCCGACCAGTACCACCACGGCTCGCCGGTGGCGAGCGGGAGGTGGAGGTCCTCGGGGAGGTCCCGATCGGGCATAACCGGATGATATACGGCCATGCGGTTACGCGACGCGCCGACTGGACAGCGCCGTTAGATTCCGCGCCATGTCCACCGCCGCCGGGGCCGACCTCATGTTCCGCCCCGTCCACGAGCTGGCCGCCCGCGTGCGGACCGGCGAGCTGTCCGCCCGCGACCTGGTCCAGGCGTCGCTGGACCGGATCGCCGAGCTCAACCCGACGCTCAACGCGTTCGTCGACGTCTTCGCCGACGAGGCGCTGGCCGCGGCCGACGCCGTCGGGCCCGGCGACCCGCGCCCGTTCGCGGGCGTCCCGATCGCCATCAAGAACAACCGCGCGGTGGCCGGCAAGCGGCTGACGTTCGCCTCCAACTTCGTCGGCGACTTCCTCGCGCCCTACGACCACAACGTCGTCACGCGGCTGAAGGCCGCCGGGTTCATCATCGTCGGGACGACCACGCTGCCGGAGTGGGGCATCCTGCCGACGACCGAGACGGCGCGGTTCGGCGCGACGCGCAACCCGTGGGACCAGTCGCGCACGCCGGGCGGGTCGAGCGGCGGCAGCGCGGCGGCGGTCGCATCGGGCATGGTCCCGATCGCGCACGCCAACGACGGCGGCGGCTCGACGCGCATCCCGGCCGCGTGCTGCGGGCTGGTGGGGCTCAAGCCGCAGCGCGGGCGGATCTCGCTCGGCCCGGAGATCGGGCACTCGTTCCTGGTCGCCGACGGCGTCCTGACGCGGACCGTCCGGGAGACGGCCGAGGTCCTGGACGTCCTGCACGGGCCGACGCTCGGCGACATGACGTGGGCGCCGCCGCCGGCCGAGCCGTTCGCCGAGAGCGCGGCACGCCGGCCCGGCCGGCTGAAGATCGCGATGTCGTCGCTGTCGCCGGTGCCCGACGCCGTGGTCGACCCGGTCGCGGTCCAGGCCGTCCAGGACGCGGCGGCGCTGCTCGAGTCGCTCGGGCACGAGATCGTCGAGGCCGACCCGCCGTGGGCGCGGCCGGAGCTGGGCGCGGTGTTCACCGCGTCGTTCGGGCCGGCGGTGTGCACGCAGATCAAGCTCGCCGAGATGCTGGCGGGGCGCCCGGCCACGGCCGCGGACATGGAGCCGCTGAGCTGGGCGCTGTACGAGCTGTGCAAGAACATCAACTCGGTCGACGCGCTGCTGGCCGAGTTCCAGCTGCACGGCGTCGGGCGCGACCTGGTCACGTTCGTCGGCCAGTACGACGTGCTGCTGACGCCGGCGCTGGCCGAGGCGCCGCTGCCGCTGGGGACGCTCAACCCGCTCGACGAGGACGACCCGATGGGGACGTTCACGCGCAGCGGGCTGTTCACCCCGTTCACGCCGCCGTGCAACATCAGCGGGCAGCCGGCGATCTCGCTGCCGCTGTACGAGCGCGAGGACGGGCTGCCGCTGGGCGTCCAGCTGATCGGCCAGCCGGCGCGGGAGGACGCGCTGCTGGCGCTCGCGGCGCAGCTGGAGGACGCGCAGGACTGGTCGGACCGGCGGCCGGACCTGTAGGCCGCGCGCTCGGCGCGCGGGACCGGCTAGTTGTCCGGGTCCTGCGCGTCGGGGCCGGAGACGGGCTCGCACTGCGGGTCCGCCTGGCCCGGGCCGGTGCCGGCCTTGCAGTCGGGGTCCTGCGAGGACGAGGTCGACGTGCCGCCGCCGGCGTCGCCGGTGGTGCTCGTCGTGCTGCTCCCGCTGAAGCCGCTGGTGCCGCTCGAGTCGTCGCCCGAGGCGCCGCCGGTGCTGCCGCCGTTGTCGTCCGGCGCGGCGTGGCCGCCGGTCGCCTGCGGCGCGGTGTAGGTCTTGGTCTGCGACGGCGTCGTGCTGCTCTGCGACGGCGAGCCGCCGGGGACGGTCGTGCTGCCGGGGGCGCCGGTCGAGCCCGGCGACGTCGTCGACCCGGGCTGCGCCTCGGTCACGTCGCCCTCGGTGATCCCGGGGTTCGTGACGTCCGGGTTCGTCTCGCCGCTCGGCGTCTTCTGGGTCGTCTGGGCGTCGCTCGCGGGCTCCGAGCTGCTGCCGCAGCCGGCGATCGCGGTCGCGCCGCCACCGAGCGCCAGCACGGTCAGGAGGCTCGCGGCACGGGCTTTTGATGTCGTCAGGGGGAACGGCATTCCCCTCACGTCTAGCACGCCTACCTGTCGTCCACCTTTAGAACGGCACGCATCGGTGCCGGATCGACGCCGAGGAGCCGGGCGTCCGCGGTGCCCCGCGAGGTCAGCATGGAGACCTCCATCAGCTCGGCCTCGTCCCACGTCGCGGGCGCGCGCGACTTCAGGATCGCCTCGGTCGCGCGCAGCGCGCGGGAGACGATCGGGGTCGGGACGTGGACCAGCGGCCGCGGCCGGCCCACGGCCTCGAGCAGAAGGCGCGTGAGCTCGGTGTAGGTGTAGATGTCGGGGCCGGCGAGCTCGTAGCGGTCCTGGCGCGGCGCGTCGCCGTCCTCGCTGAGCAGCGCCATGACGCAGTCCGCGACGTCCTCGGCCCAGATCGGCTGGAACCGCGCGCGGCCGGCGCCGCTGACCGCGACGATCGGCGCGAGCGACATCCGGCTCAGGAGCGTCATGAAGACGTCGCCGGGCGCGTAGATGATCGACGGCGCGACGACGACGTGATCCAGCTCGGAGGCGACGACCGCCTCCTCCGCCAGCGCCTTGGCCCGGAGGAAGCGCGTCCGGTCGTGGGCGGTCGCGCCGAGCGCGCTGAAGAAGACGAAGCGCTCGACGCCCGCGGCCTCGGCCGCCTGGACCATGCGCCACGTGGCGATGCCGTTGAGCTCCTCGATCGAGCCGCGGGGCTGGTCGCGGATCGCGGCGGCGAGGTGGACGACGGTCGTCACGCCGCGAAGGGCGTTGCGGAAGGACGGCGGGTCGGCGAGGTCGCCGAGGGCGATCTGGACGCGCACGCGCTCGGGACCGAGGCGGCGCGGGTCGCGGACGAGGCAGCGGACCGGGACGCGCGCGGCGGTGAGGCGGCGCAGGAGCGCGGAGCCGACGAGGCCGGTGGCGCCGGTCAGGAGGAGCATGGGTGGGTGGGAGAGTACGGGGGCGCCGGCGCTTTGGCGGTGCAGCGCCGGCGTGGGTTGGCGAGCAGCGCCGGCGTTTGTGGTTCTGCGTGGCGGGGTCTGCTTCGCATCTAGGGCGTGGGCAGTTGAGGTGGTGCTCCGCGCTGTCGGCGTGCCTCGGCCGCCCTGGGGCGGGGGTGTTGGGAGGGGATCGCGGCCCGGCGCGAGGTCGTTCGTAGCGCGTAGCCCTCTATGGGCCACTCGATACGAATGACCCGCCTCCGGGAGGTCAGCGGTGGATTTGGGTCCTAGGCGAACCCCAAAACACCGTTGACCCTCACGGTCCCGCCGATTCGGCCCCGAACCCGCCCCGGAAGCACCCAAGCGACGAGCCACGCCGACAGCGTGGAGCGCCACCCAAACTCCCTCACGCCCTAGATGCGAAGCACACCCCGCGACGCAGAACCACAAACGCCGGCGCTGCTCGCCACCAACGCCGGCGCCGCCCTACCCCACGCCCCGCACGAACACCACCACGCAGGCGGCGATCGCGACCACGTCAGCCACCAGCCAGGCCGCGCGGGCATGGAGCCAGCGCACGGCGCGGCGGCGCCGGCTGGTCCGGATCTCGACGTGCGTCTTCGTAACGGGTGGCGTCGCCATGCGGAAGCGTCTGCATCACCCTCAGCCGCGACCCATTGTGGGCGCCTGGCGCAGGGATGCGCGGACCATGGGCGAACTGCATGGCTTCCAGGCCAAATGGCGCAACGAAGCTCCAGCCGGCGGCCCGGGAGCCTTCTGCGGCGCCCTTTGGCAGAATGCCGCGTCCAACCCCCGTCTCGAACCCGCACGAGGAACTTCATGGCGTACGTCATCACCGAGCCCTGCATCGGCACCAAGGACAACTCCTGCGTCGAGGTCTGCCCGGTCGACTGCATCCACCCGACCCCGGACGAGCCGGACTACGACTCGGTCGAGATGCTCTACATCGACCCCGAGGAGTGCATCGACTGCGACGCGTGCGTCGAGGCCTGCCCGGTCGACGCCTGCTTCGCCGAGGACCAGGTCCCCGAGGAGTGGAGCAAGTTCGTCCAGATCAACGGCGACTACTTCAAGAAGTAGCCCGCACTGGGAGCGGGGCCGTGCCGCCGCCTGACGCGGCACGGCATTCCCCACAAAGTCAGTAGAGTTTTCCTCCTCAGTCCCATTCCCGCTTGAGGAGGCACCGCATGTCCGTGACCGACGAGCTGCTGCGCAACGCCGAGGACTACGCGTCGCGCTTCACGAAGGGCGGCCTCCCGCTGCCGCCGGCCAAGAAGGTCGCGGTGGTCGCGTGCATGGACGCGCGGCTCGACCCGCAGGCCCTGCTGGGGCTCGACACGGGCGACGCGCACGTCATCCGCAACGCGGGCGGCGTCATCACCGACGACGAGATCCGCTCGCTGTCGATCTCGCAGCGCCTGCTCGGCACCGAGGAGATCATCCTCATCCACCACACCGACTGCGGAATGCTGACGTTCGCCGACGACGCGTTCCGCCGCCAGGTCCAGGACGACACCGGCATCAAGCCCGAGTGGGCGGCCGAGGCGTTCCCGGACCTCGACGAGGACGTGCGCCAGTCGATCGCACGCATCCACGCGAGCCCGTTCATCCCACGCAAGGACTCCGTGCGCGGATTCGTCTACGACGTGGAGACCGGGGCGCTGCGCGAGGTGATCTAGCCCGCCATCGGCAGGCTGACCCCGCTCGTCTTCTTCGCGGCGGGCGGGATCACCTCGAACGGCGATGCGTCGGCCGGTGTCGGCGCGGCCGACATCATCGGCAGCTCGACCGGCATCAGCGCGATCAGCCCGCGGGCGGCCTGGCGGATCGCCTGCGCGGCGGGGTCGTCGGGGTCGGTGCCGACCAGCGGCGCGCCGGCGTCGGCCTGCTCGCGCAGCGGCATCGTCAGCGGGACCTTGCCGAGCAGCGGGACGTCGAGCTCGTCGGCGAGCTCCTGGCCGCCGCCCTCGCCGAAGATCTGGAAGCGCTCGCCGCCCGGCGTCGTGAAGCCGGACATGTTCTCGACGACGCCCGCGATGTCGAGCGAGACCTTGTGGGCCATCTCCGCGGCGCGGCGCGCGACCTTCTGCGCGGTCGGCTGCGGCGTCGTCACCAGCAGGAACTTCGCGTCGGGCAGCAGCTGGGCGAGCGTCATCGAGACGTCGCCGGTGCCCGGCGGCAGGTCGACGAGCAGGAAGTCGAGCTCGCCCCAGTCGACGTCCTCGAGGAACTGCGTCAGCGCCTTGTGCAGCATCGGGCCGCGCCAGACGACGGCGGAGTCCTCCTGGACGAAGAAGCCGATCGACATGATCTTCACGCCGCTGGCCTCCAGCGGCAGGATCTTGCGCTCGGCCGACACCGGCGGGCGGTCGCCGCCGAGGCCGAACATGCGCGGGATCGAGTAGCCCCACACGTCGGCGTCCAGGATGCCGACCTTCTTGCCGTCGGCCGCGAGGGCGGCGGCGATGTTCGCGGTCAGCGTCGACTTGCCGACGCCGCCCTTGCCCGAGCCGATGCAGATGACGTTCTGGACCTGCGCGAGCGCGCCGGTCGGCAGCGAGCCGCCGCGACCCAGCTTCTTCTGCAGGTTGGTCTTCTCCTGGTCGGAGAGGACGTCGAAGGCGACCGAGACCTTCGGGACGCCGAGCTCCTGGACCGCCTTGGCGACGGCGGTCTGGAAGTGGTTGCGGATCGGGCAGCCGGCGGTGGTCAGCGAGACGGTGACGGCGACGGAGCCGTCGTCGGCGATGTCGATCGCACGGACCATGCCGAGCTCGACGATGTTCTCGCGGAGCTCGGGATCGATGACAACCGTGAGCGCCTGGAGGATCTCGTCGCGGGAGGGTGAGGCCATGTGCACCATTGTCGCAAACGGCGACGGGCGCTTCGGCGAAGGCCCCTTGGGAAGGTCGTTCGGAATCAGCGGGCGAGGCTCAGCGGGCCGGAACGTGGATGCCGGGGGCGATGCGCGCGGGGAGGCGGGCTGGGGGCCCGGCGATCCGCGCGCATCGGCACCGGCGCCGCGCGTCGGTTCGCTGAGTCCGGCCGCTTTCCGAACGCCCTTCCAAGCACGACGGGCCGCCCGTGGAGGGGCGGCCCGTCGTCGGGGGAGGAGTCTGCTCGTCGCGCTAGGCGACGGAGGCGATGCGCTCCTGGACGGTGGTCGCGGCCTTCTGGCCGGCGGTCAGGCCCGTCTGGATGATGTTCTGCGCGCGGGCGGCGACGAGGTCGGCCTGCGAGGTGAACGGCTTGACCTGCTTGGTGACGCGGGTGCGGGTCTTCTTCGCGTCGCGCTCGAAGCGGTTGCGGGCGGTCGCGCCGCGGCGCTCGAAGCGCTTCAGCTCGGCCTCGAGGCGCTTGCGGCGGAGCTGCAGCTCCCGCTCGACCTTGTCGCGCGAGCTCAGCGTGCCGCGGACGGAGTCGACGGCCTCGGTGAGCGCGTCGCGGGCGACGAGCGCGGCGCCGACCTGGACGAGCGCGGCGCGCTCGGCGTACTCCTGCACGCGGTCGACTGGCGTCTTGAGCTGCTCGCGCTCGGCCTCGACGGCCTTCCTGGCGGCGGTCGCCGTGCGCTTGCGCGCCTCGGCGGCCTGGTTGGCGGCGCGCGTCTGCGCGCCCCTCTTGGCGGCGGTCGAGCGCTTCGTCTCGTTGGTCTTGCGGGCGTTCGTGGCGGGGTCCGGCGTGGCGGCCATGTGATTCGCTCCTCTGGTCTAAGGAAGTTAGATCTAAGTCGGTGTTCGCCCACAGCGTACCAGCGAACACACGTTTGTAAACCCGTCCGTCGCCGCGGTTACATTTCGAACACGAGTTCGCGCGATCCAGAATTCGGTGGCGAACGGTCCGGGCGGGGCCGACCGGCATGGCGAGACGGGGGCGTCCCGCCATGCCAGCCGGCTCTGGCGCCTGCGTCTCACCGCGAGGACCCTGCGCGCCATGCGCCACCGGATCACCGCCCTGGTCGTCACCTTCGTCCTGGGGACGGCGCTGCTCGGCGCGGCCAGCGCGTCGGCGACGGTCTTCACGCCGGGGCACCTCTACAGCTCGTCGGTGTCGAGCCTGTTCCACGGGCGGTCGGTGACGTCGCAGCAGGGCTTCTTCTTCAACATGGTCGGCTACGTCGCCGACATCACGTGCACCACCGCGCAGTTCGACGGCATCACGCCGACGACCAACAGGACCGCGACGGCGTTCACCTTCACGCCGCGCTACCCCGCGCCCGGCGGGGCGGGCTGCCTCTACGGCCCGGTGGGCGGCCCGACCGGACCGGCGTTCGTGACGGCCGGCTGCGACTGGACCATCACCCTGCAGAGCTACGAGAACGTCGGCGGCAGCCTGCAGACGTCGGCGTTCGACACCGGCAACGGCGGCTGCTCGGCCGCGATGACCATCTCCGCGCCGACCATGACCTCCTGCACCTTCACCATCCCCGTGCAGACCGTCGGCGCGCTGTTCAGCGGCCAGGACCGCAGGAGCAACGACACCGCCGACGCGACGGGGCCGACGGCGACCGGCTCGCGGTTCACCGCCACGGGCGGCGTGACCCTCGGCTTCACGAGCAACTGCTTCACCGGCACGCGGACGATGCAGCTGTACACCGACATGGCCATCGGCCCCCAGACCGGCCACCTCACCGACGTCGGCCTCTGGGGCGGTCCCTAGGCCGCGCGCGGCTCGGTGCGCGCCAGCCAGAGGGCCGGCGCCGCCAGCTCGGCGGCCGTCGGTGCCAGCTCCGGCGCCGACCACGCCTCGAGCAGCCCGGCCTCGCCGCGGGCGGTGACCACCGCGTCGCAGAACACGCGGCCCTGGGCGTACTGCTTGAGCTTGAGGTCGAAGCCGAGCAGGCGGTCGAGGATGCGCCACAGCGGCGCGCGGTCCTCGCGGCGGCGGTCCATCGCGGCGCGCAGCGCGTCGACGTTGTCCAGGACCTCGTCGCCGGCGCGGTCCATCGCCCATTCGGCGTGACCCTCGACGAGGCCCATCGTCCCCTGCACGCGGTCGAGCAGCTCCTTGCGCCCGGAGCCCATGACCGCGCCGACCAGGCCGCCCTCGCGGACCGACTCGGCCAGCGCGCGCAGGTCGTCCATCCCGACCCGCAGCAGCGCCCGCGGATCGACCTTGACGTCCATGGCCTTCATCAGCTCCTGCAGCGCGTCGCCCAGGCGCGGCCGCAGCCACGGCACCGCCCCGAACTGCACCGCGTGCGTGACCTCGTGGAGCGTGACCCAGGTGACGACCTCGTCGCGCCGCCCGCCGAGCTCGCCGGCCGCGCGGTCCAGGTTCGGCCCGACGAGCAGCAGCCGCGGCGGCACCGTCGCGTCCGTCAGGTCCAGCTCGTACTGCCCCAGGACCCGCCGCGCGAACAGCCCCATCAATCCGCCGATCTCCGCGGCCACCACCGCACCCCCGGCGGCCTGCAACCGCGCCAAGGCGCCCGACGACGCCGCGTCGCCGCCGGTCGCGCTCTCCAGCACCGGCCCGATCGTCGACCGCATGGTCGCGAGGTTGGCGTCGATCCACGCGCCGCGGTCGACCCACTCGGCCGGCGGCAGCGGCCCGTCCGGCACCAGCCCGGTCGCGGCGACGATCTGGTCGCGCGCTGCGGCCGCGATGGCGTCCAACCCCGCCGGCTGCGCCGACCGCGCGTCGTCCGCGCCCGCCGCGCTCCGCGCGATCCGCGCGGCCAGCTCCCAATCGACCTGCATCGCCTAAGACACCGCCGGGAGCTGGAGCAGCTGCTCCAGCGACTCGCGGGTCCGCGCCGCGACCACCGGATGGTGCGGCTCGAGGTCCAGCGGCGCGCTCAGCGGCCCGTCCGGCGCGCCGACGAACGCGACCTGCCCGCCCGTCTCGCGCACGATGAGCTGCGCGGCGGCCGCGTCGACCGCGCGCGTCCGGGCCAGCGACGCCATCGCGTCGACCCGCGTCGCGGCGACCTGGCACATCGACACCGCGACCGACCCCATCGCGCGGATCCGGCGCGTCGCGGCGACGAGGTCGTCGGAGGCGAGCGCCAGCCAGCGCGGGTCCGCCGACTCCACGGCGATGAGCTCCAGGCGCCCGTCCGGCGTCCGGCGCTCGGGCGGCGGCGCGTCGACCCGCACGTCGTTGAGGAGCGTGCCCTCGCCCGCGACGGCGCGCCACTCCTCGCCCGGACCCAGGTCATACACGTAGCCGAACACCACGTCGGCCATGGTCGGCCCGGTCGCCACCGCGACCGACAGCGCGTGGTGCGGCAGACCGCGCTTGGCGTTCAGCGAGCCGTCGATCGGGTCGACGACGACCAGGATGTCGTCCCCGCCGAAGTCGACCGTCCCGCGCTCCTCGGAGACGACCGTGAAGCGCGCGCCCTCGTCGTACACGGCCTGCAGCGCCCGGAAGACGCGCGCCTCGGCCTCGGCGTCGATCACGAGCGTCCGATCGCCGCCCATCCCGCGCTCGCCGGTCTCGATCACCCGCTCGATGCTGGTCGGGTGGTCCTGGAGCACCGCCCGCAGGCCGTCGGCCGCCGCGCGACACGCTCCCAGCCAATCGTGTTCGAGAGCGGGGTGCGTGGTCATCAACTCCATATCCTAGGGTCGTGCCCGCAACTCCCGGCGCCATCACACCCGAGCCCGCCGTGAGCACCGCCCCGCCCACCCGCGCCCTCCCGCGGCGGGGCGGGCCGCTGCTCGTCCTCGGCGGCGCGGGGTCCGGCCGGACCCAGGCGCGGGTCGACCGCTTCGCGTGGCTGGTGACGTCCGGAGCCGCGGCGCCGGAGGAGATCCTGGTGCTCACGCGCGGCGCGGCGGCCGCCGAGGCGCTGCGGGCCCGCGTCGAGGACGCGCTGGGCGACCGGGCCTACGAGGAGCTGCCGGTCCTCCCGATCCACGGGATGTGCGCGCGGCTGCTGCGCGACGAGGCGCTGGAGGCCGGGATCGACCCGTTCGCCGTCACCGCCACGCCGGCCGACCGGCTGGCGCTGCTGCTGGACCGTGTCGACGAGCTGACGCTGCGCCGCCACGACCTGCGCGGGCGGCCGGCCGCCGTGCTCTCGACCGTGCTCGGGCGGATCGACCGGCTCAAGGAGACCGGGATCTCGCCCGCGCGCTTCGCCGAGTGGGCGGCGGCGCTGCCGGCCGACGACCCCGGCGGCTCCGACCGCCACGAGCGCGAGCGCGAGTTCGCCGCGCTGTACGAGGCGCACGACCGGCTGATGCTGGAGCACGGGCTGCTCGACTTCGGCGAGCTGGTGCTGCGCGCGCAGTCGCTGCTGGAGCAGCGCCCGCACGTCCGGGCGCGCGTCGCGGGCCGCTGGCGCCACGTGCTCGTCGACGACGTCGAGGACGTCACGCCGGCCCAGCTGCGGTTGATCATGCTGTTGGCCGCCGACCACGGCGAGCTGATCGTGACGGCCGACGACGACCAGGCCGTCGACGAGCCGCGCGCGGTGGCGCCGCGGCTGCGCGACGTGCTCGGCGCCCGCGTCGGCGGACGCCCCATGGATGTTGTCGTCCTTGGCCGGTCGCTGCGCTGCCCGGACCGCGTCGTGGTCGCGGCCGAGGCCGTCGTCGCGCCGATCGGCGACCGGCTGGAGGAGTCCTGGTCCGGGACCGACATCGTCGGCCGCGGCGTCGAGGGCGACGTCCGGCTGTGGCGCTGCGAGAGCGAGCGCGCCCAGGCGCAGGCGGTCGCGGCGGCGATCGAGCGGCTGGTGCGCGAGGGCGTCCCGGCCGGGCGGATCGGCGTGCTGGTGCGGTCGGTGCGGTCCGAGGGCCAGGAGCTCGCGGTCGCGCTGGAGGAGCGCGCGCTGCCGTTCCGGCTGGCCGGCGCCGCGGCGTTCTTCGGCCAGGCCGAGGTGCGCGACGTCCTGGCCTGGCTGCGGCTGCTCGTCAACCCCAGCGACGCCGGCGCCGTGGTCCGCGCGCTGGCGCGGCCGCCGATCGAGCTGCACGCGGTCGACCTCGCGCGCTGCATCCAGATCGCCAAGCGCCGCAAGCTCGACATGGTGACCGGGCTGGTCGCCGCGACCGAGTCGCCGCAGCTGCCGCCCGAGGCGCGCGAGCGCGTCCTGGCGTTTCTCAAGCTGCACCGGCAGGCCGCGAGCGCGCTGGACACGACGCGCCCGGACCTGTTCGTCCACCGGCTGATCGAGCGGCTCGGCCTGCGCCGCCAGCAGGTGTTCGCCGCGCAGGTGGACGTCGTCGAACGCCTGGTCTCGCTTGCCCATGTCGGGGAGCTGGCCGCGTCCTACGTCCGCCGGGCGCCGCAGGCCACGCCGCGCGAGTTCGCGCGCTGGCTGGCCGCGGTGGCCGAGGCCGGCGGGCTCGGCGACGTCGAGGAGCAGGACGGCGCGCCGCCACGCGACGACGCGGTGGCGGTCCTGCCGCTGCACGCGGTCAAGGGCCTCGAGTTCGACCACGTGTTCATCTGCGGGCTGCAGTCGTCGCGGATGCCGGGCGCCCGGCGCGTCCTGGTCGAGCCGCTGCCGCACGGGCTGGCGCCGGACGGGCTGATCGGCGGCGTCGCGGACTCGCGCGAGGAGCACGTCGCGGAGATGCGGCGTGTGCTGCACGTGGCGATGACACGGGCGCGCGAGGGGCTCGTCCTGGCCTACGCCGGCCACACGGAGCGCGGCGCCCCGCAGCATCCCTCACCGTTTGCCGAGGAGGCGCGCGAGGCGCTCGGCGAGGAGTGGGAAGATGTGGAAGAACAGCTCTTCGGGCCCGACGAGGCGCTGCACGCGGCGATCGGGCAGCTGCGCGACGAGCTGCTGCGCGACGTTCAGCAGATCGGCGCGCGGCTGGGCGAGCTGCGGCTGGACACCGACCTGGACGTCGCCCACGGCGTCTCGCGCTACCTGGAGCTGCTGAAGCTCGCGGCGCTGCACGCGCGGCCCGACGGCCAGCCGATCGCCGACGCGCTGCCGGGCGTCAACGCGGCGATCCTGCACGCCGCGACCGCGCAGCAGCGCGAGATCCTGCAGACCTCGTCGCTGGACGACGTGCTGCTGGACGGCGAGCGCGACGCGAGCGTCCGGGCGAAGGCGAGCGCGGCGCGGCACGAGCCGTCGCTGGCGCCGTTCCTGCCGACGCGCGGCGACGGGCTGGCGCTGTCGGCGTCCGACATCGAGACCTATAGGACCTGCCCGTTGAAGTACAAGTTCGCGCGCGTGTTCCGCGTGCCGCAGGAGCCGACGATCAACCAGCGCTTCGGGATCGTCGTCCACCAGGTGCTGGAGCGCTACCACCAGAGCGCCGGCCGCAGCGTCGACGAGCTGTTGGGGTTGTTGGAGGCCGGCTGGCGGCGCAGCGGGTTCGGGCGGTCCGACGAGGAGCGCCAGCTGCACGGCAAGGCCGAGGGCGCGCTGCGCCGCTACCACGAGCGCTTCCAGGCCGACGACGCCGAGCCGATGTGGTTCGAGAAGTCCTTCAACTTCAAGATCGGCGCGCACACGCTGCGCGGCCGGGTCGACCGCGTGGACCGGATGGCCGACGGGCGCTACGAGCTGATCGACTACAAGACCGGCCGCCCGAAGGCGCCCGCGCAGCTACGCGACGACGTCCAGCTCGCGCTGTACGCGGTGGCCGCGGGCGCCGCGTGGGACCTGGACTCCAGCGTGCAGTCCTACCTGTACGTGTTGGACGACCAGAAGGTCCCGCTGCCCGACGACGCCAACGACGCGGAGTGGATCACCGAGACCGTCATGGAGGTCGCCGACGGCATCCTCGGGCAGGGCTTCGAGCCGACGCCGTCCTACGCGGCGTGCTCGATGTGCGACTACCGGATCGCCTGCCCGGCGGCCGAGCGCTAGGCCGCGTCAGCCCAGGAAGCCGGCCAGCAGGCCGATCAGGACGAAGGCGAAGAGCACCAGCGCGGCGAGCGCGATCCAGCGGCCGACGCTCGTCCCGTCGTGCTCGGCCTCGTGGCCCGCGGGCGCGAGGAGGTCGTGGAGCGTCGGCTCGCGCGGCGCCCGGCCGCGCTCGGACGGGCCGAACGGCGCGGTCGCGTCGTCGTCGGCGTCGCGCTCCTCGGCGACGGTGAAGGGACGGGTCTCGTCCAGGTCGTCGTCGTCCCCGTCGCGCGCGGCGGCGAGTTGGTGCTGAAGGTCGGCGATCGTCGCGCCCGCGCGCTCGCGCTCTTCGGCGAGCTCGGCGCGCAGGACCTCGATCCCCTCCTTCGCGGCCCGCAGCTCGCGCTCGACGTCGCCGGCGCGCGCCTGGGCGTCGACCAGCGACGCCATCTCAGCGGTGAGCGCCGCGTCGGCGGCGGTCGTGTGCTCCGCCTCGACCTCGGAGGCGCGGGCCTCGGCGGCGTCGGCGCGGGCGGCGGCCTCGGTGAGCGCCGCTGCGTGTTCGGCTCGGAGCGCATCGGCGTCGGCGGCCGCGACGCGCGCGGCTTCGGTGAGCGCCGCCGCGTGCTCGGTGCGCAGCTCGTCGGCGTCGGCCGCCGCGAGGCGATGGGCCTCGACGACCTCGCGCTCCAGCGCGTCGATCCGCTCCGCGGACTCGGCCAGCGCCGCGGCGCGGGCGGCGGCGACGGCGCCCTCCAGCCCGGCGCGCGCCTCGGCCGCGTCGGCGCGGGCCGCCGCGGCGTCGGTCTCGGCGGCCTCGATGCCGCGACGCAGCCGGTTGGCCTCGCGGGCCAGGGCGGTGAGGCGCTCGCCGTCGTCGGCGTCGTCCGGCGCGGGCAGCTCCAGGAGCGTGCCGCGGACGCCGAGGGCGATCCGCGCGTCGCCGGTCAGCGCCTCGGCGGGAACGGCGTAGGCGCCCTCCCACCGGTGGCCGTCCGCCACGGTCCGGATCGGGGTCAGCTCGATGCGCGGCCGGTCGTCGCCCGGCTCGATGACGAGCAGCGGCGGCCGCCCGAACCGCGTCGACTGCCGGAACCGCCCCTCGAGCTGCAGGACGACGAGCGCACCCGGGACCGGCGCCGCCTCGAACCGCAGCAGCTCGAACGGGGCGCCGCTTCGCGCCTGCGGCGTCACGGCCGTTCGGAGTCCTCCTCGTCGGGCAGGCCGGTGAGCGGCTGCGTGCGCTCCAGGTCATCGCCCTCGGGAGGGTGCGGCCGGCGCGCCGACGCGGCGCGGTGCGCGGTCGCGGCGGCCTGCTCGTCGCCGGCGGCCTCGCGCGGCGCGAAGCGCCCGGTGCCGCGCGGCGGCGGCGGCGGGTCGTCCTCGTCGGGCTCGCGGTGGTGGCCCAGGCCGCCGAGCAGGCTCGGCATCCGCGGCCGCGGGGGAGCCGGGCCCTCGGCGTCGGCGTCGAGGTCCTCGGCGACGTCGTCCTCGGTCGCGCGGTGGCGGCGGTCGACGGCCGGCACACGGCGCCGGATGTCGTGCTCGCGGACCGAGACGGTGATCGAGATCGCCGCGAGCGACAGCGCCGCGCCGCCCGCCATCAGCAGCGCACCGGCGAGCGCGAGCCAGGCGCCCGACGACGGGTTGGCGCCGGCCGCCGCGGGCGGCGCGTTGACGAGCTGGACGAAGACGATCAGCACCGCGGCGCCGGGGATGCCGATGGCCGCCCAGGGCGCGGTCGCGTCCGGGCGCACGGCGGCGAAGACGCCTGCGGCGGCCAGCGCGGCGAGCACGAGGTCGAGCGACTCGAAGACCTCCCAGCCCGTCGGGCCGGTGTCGTACCACCGCAGGAACAGCGAGATGAACAGCAGCGCCGACCCGAGCAAGAGCACGGCGCGGCCAAGGTCTATGCGACGAGGCATGTTCCCGCTCTTCCCAGCGGTCCGCCGGATGACACCTCTTTCGCTGGTTTCAGGCGCCGGCGCCGATCGCGCGGCGGAGGTCGTCCACGAGGTCCTCGGGCGCCTCGATGCCGCACGACAGCCGGACGAGGTCGGCCGGGACCGCCGCGTCGGAGCCCTCGACGGACTGGTGCGTCATCGCCTGCGGCACCTCGACGAGCGACTCGACGCCGCCCAGCGACTCGGCCAGCGTGAACAGCCTGGTCCGCTGTGCGATGCCGATCGCGTCCGGATGGCGGAACGACACCATGCCGGAGAAGCCCGGCCAGCGGACGTCGACGACGCCCGGCGCGGACTTCAGGAACCCGGAGACCGCCTGGGCGCTGGCCGCGTGCGCCGCCATGCGCAGGTGCAGCGTCCGCAGCCCGCGGTGCACGAGGAAGCAGTCGAACGGCCCCGGCACGGCGCCGACGCTGTTCTGGACGAAGCGGACGCGCTCGTGGACGTCGGGGTCGCGCACGACCACCGCGCCGCCGACCGTGTCGGAGTGGCCGCCGAGGTACTTGGTGACGCTGTGGACGGCGGCGTCGGCGCCGAGCTCCAGCGGGCGCTGGTTGACCGGCGTCGCGAACGTGTTGTCGACGACCACGAACACCTCGGAGGCGGCGACGCGCTCGATCACCGCGCGCACGTCGACGACGTTCAACAAGGGGTTGGTCGGCGTCTCGATCCACACCACCTTGGTCTCCGGCCGCACCGCCGCGGCGACCGCGTCCAGGTCGGTCTGATCGACCAACGTGTAGGTCAACCCGAAGCGCGTCAGCACCTTGTCGACCAGGCGGAAGGTCCCGCCGTAGAGGTCGTTGGGCAGGACGACGTGGTCGCCCGCCTCGCACACCGCCGTCAGCAGCGCGTGCGTCGCCGCCATGCCGGAGGAGAACGACGTGCCCAGCCCGCCCTCCAGCTCGCCGAGCGCCTGCTCGAGCGCGGCGCGCGTCGGGTTCGCGCTGCGCGCGTAGTCGTAGTCCTCCACGAACTCGCCGACCGCGCGCTGCGCGAACGTCGAGGTCTGGTGGATGGCCGGGATGACCGAGCCATAGGTGGGATCCGGCTCGAGGCCGGCATGGACCGCGCGGGTGGCGAACTTCATCGGGCGAGCGATTCCAGCAGGTCCGCGCGCGTGACGATGCCCGCGGGGCGGCCGCCGGCCATGACGAGCAGCGCCTGGCGCTCGCCGACGAGCAGCTCGACGGCCTCGCGCACCGGGTCGTCGGCCGACACGGCGTGCAGCGGCGGCTCCATCACGGCGACGATCTCGGCGCCGAGGAGCGCCGGCTCGTCGATCGCACGCGCCAGCAGCCCGCGCTCGCCGACCGACCCGACGACCGTGCCCGGGTCCTTCGCGCTGACGACCGGGAGCTGCGAGACGCCGTGCTCGTGCAGGAGCGCGACCGCGTCGCGGACCTTCTGGTGGGTCTGGACCGTCACCAGCGACGGCATCCCGCCCGTGGCCGCGCCGTCGGCCTTGCGGCGCAGGACGTCGCCGACGGCGAGGTCGCCCGCGCGCTCGAGGAAGCCGTACTGCGTCATCCACGCGTCGTTGAAGATCTTGGACAGGTAGGACCGGCCGCCGTCGGGGAGCACGACGACGATCAAGGCGTTCGGGTCGTCGATCGTCTTGGCCGCCTCGAGCGCCGCCCACATCGCGGTGCCGCACGAGCCGCCGGCGAGGATGCCCTCCTCCATCGCCAGGCGCCGCGTGGTCAGGAACGAGTCCTTGTCGGTGACCGCGATCCAGCGGTCGACGATCGTGCGGTCGAACGTCTCCGGCCAGAAGTCCTCGCCGACGCCCTCGACCAGGTAGCCCTTGACGTCGGCGGCGGCCGGCGCGGAGTAGATCGAGCCGACGGGGTCGGCGCCGATGATCTCGATGTCCGGGTTGCGCTCCTTGAGGTAGCGCCCGATGCCGGTGATCGTGCCGCCGGTCCCGACGCCCGCGACCAGGTGCGTGATCCTGCCGCCGGTCTGCTCCCAGATCTCGGGGCCGGTCGACTCGTAGTGCGCGCGCGGGTTGTTCTGGTTGAAGTACTGGTTGGGCTTGAACGCGCCGGGGATCTCCGCGGCCAGGCGGTCGGAGACCGAGTAGTAGGACTCGGGCGACTCGGGCTCCACGTTGGTCGGGCAGACCACGACCTCGGCGCCGTAGGCGCGCAGGAGGTCGATCTTCTCCTTGGACATCTTGTCGGGCATCACGGCGATGACGTGGTAGCCCTTCAGCCGCGCGGCCATGGCGAGGCCGGTGCCGGTGTTGCCGGAGGTCGGCTCGACGATCGTGCCGCCGGGGCGCAGCAGGCCGTCGCGCTCGGCGGCGTCGATCATCGCGAGCGCCGCGCGGTCCTTGATGGAGCCGCCGGGGTTGAGCGCCTCGACCTTGGCGACGATCTGCGGCGTCAGGCCCCTGCCGATGCGCGAGAGGCGCACGAGGGGCGTGTCGCCGACGGTGTCGATGATCGAGTCGTGGATCACGGCGGTGCTGGCGGTGCGGGTCTGGACGGCGGGTTCCATGCCCACCAGTCAAGCAGTTGTGCGATGGTTGTGCCAGACGGTCGAAGATCGTTCGCTTGGCGCATCGTTTCTCCGCATGATCTTCGTTGTTGCCGGCTATCGCCCTCGTCCGATCGCAGAAACGACGTAAGGCAGCTCGCCCCACGGCGTTTGCCTGGGCACATGATCCGCCGCACCCTGCTCGTGGCCGCCGTCCTGTCCGTGGCCGCGGCCGTCGCCTCCGCCCAGGCCGACACCTACTGCGTCGCCAATGCCCGCTGCGCCGCCGCGCCGGGCGGTCACGCCGCCGCGAGCCTCACGGCCGCCATCAGCGCCGCGTCCGCGCACGCCGGGCCCGACCGCATCGCGATCGGCCCCGGCACGTTCCCGTTCCCGGGCGCCACGCCGACGGTGCAGAGCACCAACGACATGACCGAGATCGACGGCGCCGGCCGCGACGCCACGATCCTGACCGGCGGCTCGGCCGGCGAGGCGGCGCTCGAGGTCGACCGCGCGGGCCTCGTCGTCTCCGATCTCGGCTTCCGGCTGCCCGACAACGTCGACAGCGAGGGGCTCGACCTCGACGGCGCCGCCACGACGGCGCGGCGGGTCGACGTCGACGGGCCGAGCAGCACCGGCAGCAGCGACGGCATCGGGATCTCCGGCGGCGCGGTGCTCGACGACGTGAACGTGACGCTGTCCAGCGCGCCGGGCTCCGGCGTATACGTCTACGGCAGCGGCGGCGCGACGCTGAGCGACGTGACGATCACCGGCGGCTACGCCCTGCGGGTGAACTCGAGCAACGGCATGACGACCGTGACGCGCGCGCGGATCACCGGCTCCTACGTCGCCGCGTACATCCAGAACCCGAACGAGCTGTCGATCGCCGACAGCCTGCTCGTCACCACCAGCGGCGGCCAGGACACCGTCGACGTCCAGAACTTCGGGGCGACGACCACCACGCTGCGGCTCACGCGCTCGACGATCGTCGGCCAGAGCGGCGGCGGGATCGTGCAGGCGTTCCAGAGCGGCGCCGGCGCCGGGACCGCGCGGGTGATCCTGCGGGCCGTGGCCATCGCGGGGACCGGCGTGCCGTTCGGCCGGACGCAGAGCGGCGGCGGGATCACGAAGTTCGATGTCGACGACTCCGCGTTCGGCCCGGGCTACGCGGCGGGGCCGGCGGACGTCTTCGGGACGCACCTCCTCGGCGCGCCGACCGGCTTCGTCGACGCGGCGACCGGCGACTACCGGCTGCTGTGGAGCTCGCCGCTGGTCGACGCGGGCGGCACCGTCGCCGCGCCGAACACGCCGACGACGGACCTCGGCGGCGGCGCGCGGGTGGTCGACGGCACGGGCGCAGGGAACGCACGGGTGGACATCGGCGCCTTCGAGTACCAGCGCCGGCCGCCGGTCTTCGACGCCGCGGCGAGCGGGGCGACGACCGTCCTCGGCACGCCGCTGAGCTTCCTGGTCAGCGGGGTGAGCGACCCCGACCCGGGCGAGACGCCGACCGTGCGCTGGGACTTCAGCGACGGGACGACGGCCGCCGGGCCGAGCGCGGACCACGCGTTCGCGGCCGCGGGGCCGGCGACGGCGACCGCCGTCGCGACCGATCCCGCGGGCGTGACGACCAGCAAGCAGCTCGCGGTGGACGTCACCGCGCCGGCGGCGCCGACCCCGCCGGGCGACGGTCCGGCTCCGGCGCCCGGCCCCGGCCCCACGCCCCCGAAGCCCGCCCCGGCCCGGCCGACCCTGCGCGTCGCGCAGCTGAGCATCGGTCGCGACGGCCGCCTCGGCGCGCGGGTGACCTGCGCCGGGACGGTGGCCTGCAGCGGGAAGCTCGTCGTCCGGACGGCCACCGGCAAGCACCACGTCACGCTCGCCCGCGCGTCGTTCAGCCTGCGCGCCGGCGCCGCCCGGACACTCCGGGTCAAGCTCGGCAAGACGGCCCGCGCGGCGCTGCCGAAGGGCCATCGCGTGCGCGTCGTCGCGACCGCGACGGGACGCGACGCACTCGGCCGCACGCTGGTCAGCGCGTCAGCGAAGGCGACGCTGCGCCGCTGACCCCGACCGACGATCGTGCGGGCGCGGCGGCGCCTGCCCGCACGATCTTTCGTCCCGACGTGCGACCATCGAAGGCATGGCCGACGAGATCCGTCTGGATGACACCGACCGCGCGATCCTCGAGGCGCTGAGTGAGAACGCCCGCATCCCCAACAACAAGCTCGCCGAGCGGGTCGGCGTCGCGCCGTCGACGGCGCTGCAGCGCGTGCGCGCGCTGCGGGAGTCCGGTGTCCTGCGCGGCTTCCACGCCGAGATCGACCTCGCGGCTCTCGGCCGTCCGCTGCAGGCGATGGTCGCCGTCCGGCTCGCCGTCCACAACCGCGAGCAGATCGACACGTTCACGCACGCGGTGCGCGAGCTGCCCGGCGTGTTGACCGTGTTCCACCTCGCGGGCGCGACGGACTACCTCGTCTGGCTGGCCGCCGCCGACGCGCAGGACCTCCGCGAGTTCGTGGTCGACCACCTCGCCACGCATCCGGCCGTCGCCCACGCCGAGACGTCGCTGATCTACGAGCACCGCCGCGGCCCCGGCATCTGGGGCGCGGCCGAGCCGAGCAGCTGAGCGGCGGCTCAGGCGTCGGCCGCCGCCACCGCCGCCCTGCGCGCCAGCCGGCCGCGCAGCGCGCAGCCGGCCACCGCGAGCAGCGTCCCGGCGATGGTCGTCACGACCACCTGCAGGATCGCCGGGTCGGCGATCGTCGCCACGCGGTCGTCGACGACCAGCGCGTCCGCGCACACCAGCGCCAGCCCGAACAGCAGACCGCCCAGCGCGCCGCGGCGGGCCGCCTCGCGCAGGTCGTCGTGGTCGAAGCCGGCCAGGAACCCGCCGAGCGTCGCGATCACGTTCGCGACCGCCCACGCCGCGACCGATTCGCCGAGCATCGCGCCGGTGACGAACCCGAACAGCAGCGGCGCGACCACGATCACGCCCACGCGCACGGCCGGGGGACGCTCGGAGAGCAGGGGCGGGAGGGGCGGCATGGCGGCGAGCCTCCCTGCCCGAGCGCCGCGGTGTCAAGTTCGCGCGGCGGCGCGCGCCTCGCGCAGGGTCTGGAGCGACGCCCGCTGGCGCCCGTCGTCGTCGAAGTTCTCCGGCGCCAGCCACGCCTCGAACGCCGCCTGCGCGGCGGGCCACTCGCGGTCGAGCAGCGAGAACCACGCGGTGTCGCGGTTGCGGCCCTTGACCAGCTGGTGCTGGCGGAACGTGCCCTCGTACGTGAAGCCGAACCGCCGGGCCGCGGCCTGCGAGCGGGCGTTGGCGGCGTCGCACTTCCACTCCAGCCGCCGGTGGCCCAGGGCCTCGAAGGCGTGGCGCGCGAGCAGGTACACCGTCTCGGTCGCCTGCGGCGTGCGCTGCAGCTCGGCGCCGAACCAGATGTGCCCGATCTCGATGACGCCGTGCGCCGGCTCGATGCGCAGGAAGCTCACGACGCCCAGCGCGCGGCCGGACCAGACGTCGACGACGGCGTAGAAGCGCGGATCGGCGGACGCCGCCTGCTCGCGCAGGTGCGCGTCGAAGCCCGGCCGGTCGCCGTCGAACGGCCCGTAGCCCAAGTAGCGCCACAGCAGCGGGTCGCCGCCGTCGGTCGCCGCCGCGAAGAGGTCGTCGCCGTGGCGGTCGGCGTCCAGCGGCTCGAGCACGACGCGGACGCCGACGAGGCGCGTCACGCCGTCCGGGACGCCCGCCGGCGGGGCGAAGCCGTTGAGGTCGTCGGTCATGGACGACGCATCACAGCATCCGCTTGGCCCGGAATCCAGGGCCAAGCGCGCCCGTCTTCACGGGGCCAACGTCGCTGCGACGCCGCGCACGTCGCCGTCCTCGTCACGCAGGACGCGCACGTCGGCGAATCCGCCCGCGGCCAGATCCGGCGCCAGCAGCGACGCCTGGTCGCCGCCGAGCTCCAGCACCAGCGCACCGCCGCCGCGCAGGAACCCCGCCGCGCCCACGACCGCGCGGCGCAGCACGACGCACCCGTCGCCGCCGCCGTCGTAGGCCAGCTCGGTCTCGAACGCGAACGTGTCGCGCTGCAACAGCGACAACTCGCCCGTCGGGACGTACGGCACGACGCCGCAGACCAAGTCGATGGTGTTGCACAACGAGCCCGGCAGCGGCGCGAACAGGTCCCCCACGACCGCGTCCACGCCGTTCGCGCGCGCGCACGCGACCGACGCCTCGTCCACGTCCGTGGCCCGCACGCGAGCGCCGGCCTCCGCCATCAGCACCGCCGCCAGCGCCCCGCAGCCGGTGCACAGGTCGATCGCCGTCCCGCCCCGCGGCAGCCGCGCCACGGCGTCCCGCGCGACGTCCTCGGTCTGCCACCGCGGCACGTACACGCCCGGATCGACCCGCAGCGTCAGCCCGCAGAACACCACGGAGCCGGTGATCCACGCCAGCGGCTCGCCGGTCAGGCGGCGCTCGACGGCGGCGCTCAGCCTGCGAGCGTCACCCCCGGCGAACGCCTCCAGCTCCGCCGCCTCCTCCTCAGCCGCCACGAACCCGTGCCGCGCGAGGAACGCGACCAAGTCCTCCAACGGCTCAGAGGCCCCCGGCGATGTCGGGCCCCTCGGGCCCGCGCTGGCGCAGGAAGCGCTGGAACTCGCGCGCGATGACGTCGCCGGAGGGCAGCTCGGTCGGGTCGGCCGCCTCTTCCTCCTCCTCGGCGGTCTTCTCGAGCCGCTCGACGAAGGCCTGGACGTCCGGGTCGCTCTGCACCGCCAGCGACACCTGGCGCTCGTAGTCGGCGGAGGCCAGCTCCAGCTCCTCGGCGTCGACGGTCACGCCGACCAGCGACTCGAGCTTGCGCACCAGCGCCAGCGCCGCCTTGGGGTTCGGCGCGGCGGCGACATAATGCGGAACGGACGCCCACAGCGACGCGCTCGGCACGCCCGCCTCCTGGCAGGCCGCCTGCAGGACGCCGACGATGCCCGTCGGCCCCTCGTACGACGTCGGGGCGAGCTCCAGCCCCTCGATGAGCGACGGGTCGCTCGACAGCCCCGTGATCCCGACCGGCCGCGAGTGAGGGACGTCGGCCAGCAGCGCGCCGAGCGACACCACCATCTGGGTCCCGAGCGCCTCGGCGAGGTCCACGATCAGCTGCCCGAAGGTCCGCCACCGGAACGACGGCTCCGGACCACTCAGGAGGACGAGGTCCCGCGGCGCCCGCGGCACGCGCGCCTCGTAGATCTCGACCGACGGCCACTCGAGGGAGCGCGTGTCCCCGTCGACGAGCTTGACGCGCGGGCGCGTCGCCTGGAAGTCGAAGAACTCCTCGGGGTCGATCTGCGCGAAGCGCGTGGCGCCGAGCGAGGCGCCGAAGAAGCGCAGGGCGGCGGACGCGGCGTCCCCAGCGTCGTTCCAGCCGGTGAACGCGCACACGAGGGCCGGGGCGCGAAGCCCGTCGGGCCGGCTCTCCCAGATGAGCGGCTGCATCGACAGGACGGTAGCGTCATCGGCGCCGCCGCCCATGACCGATCACGCCGAGACCGCCCCGACGATCGCCACGCTCCGCGCCGGAGACGAGGTGAGCGGCACGTTCGCCTGCACGCGCAAGGAGCGGCTGATGTCCCGGGCCGGCAGCCCGTACCTCGCGCTCGAGCTGCGCGACCGGACCGGCGCGATCCCCGCGCGCGTGTTCCGGGACGCCGACGTCGCCGCCGCGCGCTTCGAGCGCGGCGACCTCGTCACGGTCACCGGCCGGGTCGAGCGCTTCCGCGACCAGCTCCAGCTCGACGTCGCCGCGATCGCCCGCAGCGAGGACGCCGATCCCGCGCAGTTCCTGCCGGTCGCCTACCGCGACCTCGACGAGCTCGACGGCTTCCTCGAGCACCTCGCCAACGAGGTCCACGACCCCGGTTTCGCCCAGCTGCTGCGCGCGCTGCTGGCCGACGAGGCGCTGCGCGCCGAGTGGCGCCGCGCGCCGTGCAGCCGCGCCGGCCACCACGCCTACCTCGGCGGGCTGCTGGAGCACACGGTGGCGGTCGGGACGCTCGCGCTCGAGGCCTGCCAGCTGCACCCGCGCCTGAACTCCGACCTGCTGATCTGCGCCGCGCTGACGCACGACCTCGGCAAGACCGCCGAGTTCACCTACGGCGCCGAGATCGCGCAGTCCGAGGCCGGCCGGCTGCTGGGCCACGTCGAGCTCGGCCTGCGGATCATCGAGGGCCGGTCCGGCAACCTGGACGCCGAGCGCCGCCTCGCGCTCGCGCACTGCGTCCTGACCCATCACGGGCCGGAGGCCGCGCCGAACCGGCGCTTCGGCTCGCCCGAGGCGCTCGCGCTCTACCGCCTCAACGCGCTCGACGCGTCCGTCAAGGGCGCGCTGGAGCACGGCCTGGGCCTGGACGGCGGCGGCGCCGGCGGCCCGGCGGCAGCCTGATCACGTATGCGTTGAACCCGCTCAGCGCAGGTCGAGCGCGACCTCGACGACCGTGATCGCGTCGGCGAGCTCGCCCGGCCCGCCGAGGTACAGCGGGCCGGCGCCGTCGGTGAGCAGGTGGCGGGCGGCGGCGACGCCGGCGTCCGGGACGGGGCGCTCGGAGCGCAGGACGCCGGCGAGCGCCAGCAGGCGGTCGGCGCCGGCCAGGACGGCGTCGCGCGCGACGGGGATCTCAGGGGTCAGAGAGGGCGCGGGGCGGTGCGCACGCCGGACGGCGTGCACGCGCCCCGCGGCGACGGTGCGACGCCGGCGCGAGG
>DATDMD010000176.1:0-11063 GCA_036518975.1 Baekduia sp. | reverse complement strand
GAGCCGCGCAAGGGGCTCGACGTCCTGGCCGAGGGCTGGCGCCGGGCGGCGCTGGACGGCGTCGAGCTGCTCGTCGCCGGCGAGGGCCGCGTGGCGGTGCCGGGCGCGCGACACCTGGGACACGTCAGCGACGCCGAGCTGCACGGCCTCTACGCCGGCGCGCTGGCCGTCGTCCTGCCGTCGTACCTCGAAGGCTTCGGGCTCCCGCCACGGGAGGCCGCCGCGCACGGGACGCCCGCGATCGTCTCCGACATCCCGACGCTGCGGCTGCCCGGGACGCTGCGCTTCCCACCGGGCGACGCCGGAGCGCTGGCCGACGCGCTGCGCCGCCTGGAGGCCGAGCGCCCGCGACTGGTCGCCGAGCTGCCGCCGCCGCGCAGCTGGGCCGACGCGGCCCGCGACCTGCGCGCCGTGCTCGAAGAGGCGGCGGGACCGTGAGCGGCGCCACGATCGTCACCGTCCTGCACGACTCCGCCGACGACCTGCGGCGGCTGCTGCGGTCCCTGGAGGCGGCGGCCGAGCGGCCGCGGCTGGTCGTCGTCGACGCGGGCTCGGCCGACGAGGGGCCCGACGTCGCGGCGGCGTGGGGCGCGGAGGTCGTCGGCGCCGGCGACGTCGGCTTCGGCGCGGCCAACAACGCCGGCGTCGAGCGGGTGACGTCCTCGGTGACGATCCTGCTCAACCCCGACATCGTCGTCCACGACCCGCGCGCGCTGGACCGCCTCACCCGCCACGCGCGGCGTGAGGACGCCCTGCACGTCCCGCGGCTGCTCAACCCGGACGGGTCGGTGCAGCGCTCCGCCCATCCGCTGCCCGGCCGGCCGGTGGCCCTCCTCCCCGCGCTGGTCCACCCGCGCGCGCTGCCCGCGCCGCTGCGCCACCACGCCGAGCCGTGGCGCGCCGAGGCCCCGGACCGGCCCGTCGGCTGGGCCATCGCCGCCGCGGTGGCGGCGCGCACGGCGACGCTGCGCGGCCTCGGCCCGTTCGACCCCGGGCAGTTCCTGTTCTACGAGGACCTGGACCTCTGCCTCCGCGCGCGCGCCGCGGGCGTCCCGACGATCCTGCATCCGGACGTCGCGCTCGAGCATCGCGGCGGCCACTCCACCGGCCCGGCCTACGGCGGCGAGCCGCACGCGCTGCTGGCCCGCCGCCGGCGCGACGTCGTCCGCGCCAACCTCGGCGCCCGCGCCGTCGCCCTCGACGACGCCGCTCAGGCGCTCACGTTCGCGACCCGCGCCGCCGGGCGCGCGGTCCTGCGCCGGGACGCCGGACGCGAGCGCGCGCAACTCGCCGCGTTGCGCGCCGCCCGTCGCGGGTAGCCGAGCGACATGACCCAGTTCTGGTTCGCCGCCTCCACCGAGGAGTTCCCGCCGTCGCAGATGCTCGAGCAGGCCAAGCTCGCCGACGCCTCGGGCTTCGACGCGATCGGCTCGTCCGACCACTTCATCTCGTGGTTCCCGGGCGGCCAGGCCGCGAGCGCGTGGGCGTTCCTGCCCGCCGCCGGCCAGGCGATCGCCGACAAGCCCCTGTTCACCAGCGTCACGCCCATCCTGCACCACTACCACCCCGCGGTGGTGGCGCAGTACTTCATGAGCTTGGAGGAGCTCTACCCCGGCCGGGCGATCCTCGGCGTGGGCTCGGGCGAGGCCATCAGCGAGGTGCCGCTCGGCCTGGACTGGCCGAAGCCGGGCGAGATGCTGAGGCGCTTCGAGGCCGGCCTGGAGGCGATCACGCGCCTGTGGGACGGCGAGACCGTCACGATGGACGGCGGCTGGTTCGAGCTGCGCGAGGCGCGGCTGATGACGATGGCCCCGAGCCGGCCGCGGATGATCGTCAGCGCGTTCGGGCCGGAGGCGGCGGCGATCGCGGGGAAATACGGCGACGGGCTGTGGACGCTCGGCGACCCGCAGAGCGCGCCCAAGGTGATCGAGGCCTACAAGAAGTCGTGCGCCGACCACGGCAAGGAGGTCGGCGACGTGATCCTCCAGGCCGGCTTCCACCTCGGCGAGCCCGAGGCGGCCGTGATCAAGGCCGCCAAGAAGTGGAAGACCACGCAGTTCCCCGAGTACTACCTCGAAGACCACCATGACCTCGACGTCATGGCGCGCGACGCCGAGGCGCGGATGAGCGACCAGGAGTTCGCCCACGAGGGCTTCCTCGTGGGCAGCGACGCCTCCGAGCACGTCCGGCGGATCCGCGAGATGATGAACTTGGACGAGGCGGTGAGCGTGATCTGCCTGCAAGGGATCGGCGACCACGATCCGCCCACGTCGATCCGGCGCTACGGCGAGGAGGTCCTGCCGGCGCTGCGCGATGACCGCGGGGGCCGGTTCGCGCGCGAGGGCAAGGCCGCCAAACGCGGCTGATCGGTCATGCTGTGCCGGGATGCTGGAGATCCGCGGGGCAGGCCCTGGCCTGGTCGATGACCCCTTGCTGCTCGAAGTCGGCGGCGCGCCCCCGAGGACGTCGCTGACCTGGCGCGCGCGGATCCGCGACGACGACGGCTTCGTCTGGCGCGCGCAGGGCGACGCGCCGGTCGCGCTGTCGTGGACGCCGGCCAAGCCCAGCGCCGGCGCGGTCGCGGCGCTGCGGTCGCTGAGGCCGGTCGTGCTGGAGGTGCGGGTGGAGGATCCGGACGGCGCGGCGTCGTCGCGGACGCTGACGCGCTCGTTCCTGGCCGACGGCGTGAAGGTGCGCCGCTGGCGCGAGGGGACGGCCGGGACGCTGTACCTGCCCGCCGGCCGCGCCGAGGCGGCGCTCGTGGTCGACCCGTCCGGTGACGCCGCCGACGTCGCTCCGATGGCCGCGGCGCTGCTCGCCTCGCGCGGCGCTCTGGTCTTCGTCGCGACGGCCGGCGGCACGGGCGACCCCGCCGACGTCCTGCGCCCGCTGCCCGACCCGCCGCACAACGTCCGCCGCCTCGCCGCCCTCCCGCTGCCGCCCGGCGTCCCGGCCCGCGCGGACGCCGACGGCGCCGCGTGGGACGAGCTCCTCTCCGACCTCGGCGCGATCCCGCGGCGCGTGGCACGCTGACGGCCGGGATGCCCGAGTCGTTCACCGACACGCCGCTGCTCACCGCGCGCTTCGACGCCGCGCTGCACTACGCCACGCGCCACCACGCACGCCAGCTGCGCAAGGGCACGCCGATCCCCTACGCGGCGCACGTCCTGGCCGTCGCGTCGCTCGTCCTCGAGATGCACGGCGACGAGGACGAGGCGATCGGCGGGCTGCTGCACGACGTCGTCGAGGACGGCGGCGGGCGGCGCGCGCTGGCCGAGATCGAGGCGGCGTTCGGCTCGGCCGTCGCCGCGCTCGTGGCCGCGAACTCCGACACGCTCGACCCCAAGGACGACGCCGGCGGCGGCGCCGGCTGGTACGCCCGCAAGAGCGCGTACGTGGACGGCTTCCCGGCCAAGTCGCCCGCCGCGCTGCGCGTCTCGCTGGCCGACAAGGTGCACAACGCGCGCGCGATCCTGCTCGACTACCGCACGCTCGGCGACGACCTGTGGAGCCGCTTCGGCCAGGGCCTCGGCCTCGCCACGCGCGTCTACTACCGCGAGCTCGCGGCGGCGTTCGAGCGCGAGCGCGACCGTCTCGGCCCCGCCGCCCGGCCCTACGTCGAGGAGCTGCGCCGGACCGTCGACGCGATCACCACGCTGGCCGAGACCCACCAGGGGCCGGACTCGCGGCGCCTGTTCGACGCGTAGTCCTACACGTCGTCGGCCAAGGCCAGCAGCTTCTCGACCGTGCGCCAGTTGCGACCGGTCAGCGGCGCGACGCCGAGGCGCTTCTCGGTCAGGCCCTTGACCAGCGGCGACGCGTGGATCCCGTCAGGCAGCCACAGGTACGCCTCGTGGCCGACGATCTTGTAGGACTCGCCCTCGCCGCCGGTCACGCCCTCGGCCTTCGCGGGGTCGATCGCCCCGCCGCCGCTGAACAGTACGAGGTACCGCGACGGGTTGGCCGCGACGTCGCGCAGCGGGTTGGCGGCGACGACCGCGGCGAGCTCGTCGCGGGTCCGGAGCACGACCGGGATGTCGAAGCCGAACTCCTGCGCGATCGCCGCCTCGACCTTCGCGGCCGTCGTCCTGCGCCCGCTGAAGACCACGTTGCCGCTGTTGACATAGGTCTTGACGTCGGAGTGGCCGAGCCCCGCGAACACGTCGCGCAGGCGGGCCATCTCCACCTTCTTGCTGCCCCCGACGTTGATGCCGCGCAGCAGCGCGATCTGACGTGCCATGCCCGGACCATATGTCCCACGGCGGCGGCCGGATGCGCGATCGTGCGCCCATGCGGGCCCGCGCATCGACCCTCACCGCGCTGCTGGCCGCGACCGTGGCGCTGGCGTCGTGCGGCGGCGGCGGAGCCAAGGAGGCGACGACCGCCGCGGCGCCCCGGGCCGAGCTGACCGTCAGCATCGTCACCGACTCCACCGCGGCGCGGCTCGAGACCGCGCTCATCACCAACCCCAACAACGCGGCGCGCGACGTGCGCTGCCGCCGCGCGACCGCCGCCGACCGCCGGATCGCGATCGCCTCGTTCGGCGGCCACCCGCGCCACCTGTTCACCTGCACGCTGACCGTCGGCGCGCTCCCGCCCGCGACCTATGACTTCATGTTGATCGGCGGCTGCTTCGTCGGCCACCGGCGCGGGGCGAACGCGGCGGACTACGGCTGCCTCAGGCGCGGCTAGAACAGGCCGAGCTGGAGCGGATGGAGCTCGGGCTGCGCCGGCTCGGCGTCGGGCTCAGGCTCCGGCTCGACAGCGGCGTCAACGCCCGCGGCCCGCGCCTCCAGCGGCTCCTCCGCGACCGCCGCCACGTCCTCCAGCGGCTCCTCGTCGGGCTCCACCAGCGCCGGCGGCTGCTCCGGCGGCCCCAGCGCCAGCAGCGCCGGCAGCGCGCCGAAGTCCCGCCGCAGCACGTCCACGTTGCTCGGCGTGTACAGCGCCGCCGCCGGATGGAACACCGGGAACAGCCGCACCGCCCGCGGCCCCACCACCCGCACCTCGGCGCGCCCGTGCAGCCGCATGATCCCGGTCGTGTCGTGGCGCAGCAGCTTCGTCGCGAAGTTCCCGAGCGTGCAGATCACGGTCGGCTGGATCAGCTCGATCTGCCGGAACAGGTAGTCCTGGCAGCGCTCGATCTCGACCGGATGCGGGTCGCGGTTGCCCGGCGGCCGGCACTTCAGGACGTTGGCGACGAACACGTCCGCCCGCGACAGCCCGATCTCCGCCAGCAGCGTGTCCAGCAACTGCCCCGCCTGGCCGACGAACGGCAGGCCCTGCTCGTCCTCGTTGCGGCCCGGCGCCTCGCCGACGAACATCAGGTCCGCGTTCGCGTTCCCCGCGCCGAAGACCACGGTGTGCCGGGTCTGGGCGAGCTGCGGGCAGCGCGTGCAGCCGCGCGCCTCGTGGAAGAGCGCCTTCAGGGCATCGCGTCGTTCGTCCGGGGACGACACGCCCACCACCTTAAAGTGCCGGCCGGATCGCGCGGCGTGCCATCCCGCTAATTCCGGGGTACCATTCGCCGTACCGAGTTTCGCGACCGGCATCCCCGACCTGCGGGGAGCTGGACCGGCACCTGACATGACCATCACCATCCCCCGCTGCGCGGTCGTGGGTCACGGCCGTCTCGGAAGCGCGCTCGCCACCGCGCTGCGCGCCGCCTCCGTGCCCGTCGACGGGCCGCTCGGCCGCGGCGCGACGCCCGACGCGCCGGTGGTCATCCTCGCCGTCCCGGACGCCGAGATCGCCGACGCCGCGACGCTCGTCGGCCCCCAGGCGCTGGTCGGCCACTGCTCCGGCGCCACGACGCTCGAGCCGCTGACGCGCACCGGCCACCCGGACGCGTTCTCCCTGCATCCGCTGATGACCGTCACGCGTGCGGGCGCGGACTTCGCCGGGGCGAGCGCCGCGATCGCGGGCAGCACCCCGGAAGCCCTCATGCTGGCCCATGACCTGGCGACCACCCTGGACATGACCCCGATCGAGGTGCCCGACGAGGACCGCGCCGCCTACCCCGCGGCCGCCTCGATGGCCTCTAACTTCCTCGTGACGCTCGAGTGGGCCGCGACCCGCGTCGGCGACCTCGACCGCGCCGCGCTGGCGCCCCTGGTCCAGGCGACGGTGACGAACTGGCTCCAGCAGGGCCCGCACGACGCGCTCACCGGCCCGATCGTCCGCGGCGACGAGGCCACGGTCGCCCGCCAGCGCGCCGCCGTGATCGCGCGCGCCCCCGACCTCGCCGAGCTCTTCGACGCGCTCGCCGAGGCCACCAGGACCCTCGCCGCCGGGGCGACGGCGTGAGAACGATCCGCACCGTCAACGAGCTGCGCGCCGCGCTCGCCGAGCCGCGCCGCTGCGGCAGGTCGATCGCGCTCGTCCCGACGATGGGCTACCTCCACGACGGCCACCTCGCGCTCGTCCGCGCCGCCCGCGAGGGCGCGGACCTCGTCGTCGTCTCGCTCTTCGTCAACCCCACGCAGTTCAACGACGCCGGCGACCTCGACGCCTACCCGCGCGACGAGCACCGCGACGCCGGCCTGGCCCAGGAGGCCGGCGCCGACCTGATGTTCGCCCCGGCGGTCGACGAGGTCTACCCGCCCGGCTTCGCCACGCAGGTCCGGATCTCCGGCCCGCTGACCGAGACGCTGGAAGGCGCGCACCGCGGCGCCGAGCACTTCCACGGCGTGACCACCGTCGTGACCAAGCTCCTCAACATGGTCGGCCCGGACGTCGCGCTGTTCGGCCAGAAGGACGCCCAGCAGGCGCTCGTCATCCGGCGCCTCGCGGCGGACCTCGACCTGCCCACGCGGATCGAGGTCGTCCCGACCGTCCGCGAGCCCGACGGCGTCGCGCTCTCCTCGCGCAACGTGCGCCTGCAGCCGCCCGACCGCGAGCGCGCCCGCGCCCTGTCGGCCGCCCTGCAGGCCGCCGAGCAGGAGCTGCACGCCAACGGCACGACCGACGCCGCGACGCTGCTCGCGACGGCCCGCGCCGCCATGACCCCCTTCGCCGTCGAGCCCGAGTACCTCGCGCTCGTCGATCCCGGAGACCTGTCCCCCGTGCGCACGGTCGACCAGGACGCGCTCCTGGCGGTCGCCGCCCACGTCGGGCCGGTGCGGCTCATCGACAACACGATCCTCACCCCCAACGGAGGCGCTGAGCGCTGATGCAGCGCGTCATGCTCAAGTCCAAGATCCACCGTGCCACGGTCACGGACAGCGATCTTCACTACGTGGGGTCGATCACCATCGACCCCGAGCTGCTCGAGGCGGCCGACATCCTCGAGCACGAGCAGGTCCACGTGGTGGACGTCGACAACGGCGCCCGCTTCGAGACCTACACCATCGCGGGCGAGCGTGGCTCGGGCGCGATGAAGGTCAACGGCGCCGCGGCCCGCCTCGTGCACCGCGGCGACACGATCATCGTCATCTCCTACGCGCAGTACGACGCGGCCGACCTGGAGCGCTACGAGCCCAAGGTCGTCCACGTCGCGAAGGACGCCAACACCATCATCGACGTGGACGCGGCGGTGGCGACCCTCCTCTCATAGAGGGCGTCAACCGATCAGGTCCACAGGAGGCATTCCAGCACCATGTCCACGATGCGCAACATCACCGTCCCGGCCGACGCCTCGCGCCTGCCGGTGACGCTCCCGCGGCTGGCCGAGAAGAAGCGCCTCGGCGAGCCGCTCGTCATGGTCACCGCCTACGACTACCCGAGCGCGCTCGCCGTCGACAAGGCCGGCGTCGACCTCGTCCTGGTCGGCGACTCCGGCGCGATGACCGTCCTCGGCTACCCGTCGACGGTCGCCGTCGAGCTCGACGAGCTCCTCGTCCTCGCCAAGGCCGTGCGCCGCGGCCTGAAGACCCCGTTCCTCGTCGCCGACCTCCCGTTCGGCTCCTACGAGGTGTCCGACGAGCAGGCCGTGCAGACCGCGTTCCGCTTCGTCAAGGAGGCGGGCGCCGACGCCGTCAAGCTCGAAGGCGGCGGGCCGACGTCGGTCGCGCGCGCCCGGGCGATCGTCAACGCCGGCATCCCGGTCATGGGCCACGTCGGCCTGACGCCGCAGACGTCGACCGCGCTGGGCGGCTACCGCGCCCAGGCCCGCACGGCGGACGCGGCGACGCTGCTCGCGCAGCAGGCGCTCGCGCTGCAGGAGGCGGGCTGCTTCAGCCTCGTGTTCGAGGCGATCCCGAGCGCGGTCGCCGAGGCCGTCATGCCGAGGCTGGACGTCCTGGTGATCGGCATCGGCGCCGGCCCGGCGACCGACGGCCAGGTGCTCGTGTTCCACGACCTGCTCGGGATCCGCGAGGGCCGCGGCGCGCGCTTCGTGCAGCGCTACGCCGACATCCTGGACGAGATGGTCGCCGGCGTCGCGGCCTACGCCGACGACGTCCGGACCCGCCGGTACCCCGGCCCGGACCACGGCTACTCGATCCCGGACGAGGAGCTGGCCGCCTTCAAGGCGCAGCTGACCGAGTGACCGGCTGAGCGCAGAACGGGCCGCGGGCGTTAACAAAGCTTTCACGCGCTACATTGCCGCGCGTGGCCCGTCTGTCTCAGGTCTTCGCCCCACGCGACCGCGAGTTCTTCGACCTCTTCGAGGAAGCCGGGAGCAACCTCGCCCGCGCCGCCGGCCTCCTGGACGCGATGCTGGCCGATTGGCCCGAGCATCAGGAGCTCGCCGGCGAGATCCGCGACTGCGAGCAGAACGGCGACCGGATCACGCACGACATCATCCATCGCCTGAACGCGACGTTCGTGACGCCGATCGACCGCGAGGACATCCTCGCCCTGGCCTCGGCGCTCGACGACATCATCGACTACACCGAGGAGGTCGCCGACTACATGGGCCTCTACCGGATCGAGGCGCCGATGGAGCAGGCGGTCCGGATGTCGCACATCCTGGTCCAGGCGACGCGCCAGGTCTCCGAGGCGCTGCCGCGCATGCGCGGGTTCCAGGACATCAGCCACTACACGGTCGAGATCCACCGCCTGGAGAACGACGGCGACCGCGTGGTGCGCGAGGCGATGGCCGCGCTGTTCGACCACGGCATCGACCCGATGGTCGTGATCCGCTGGAAGGACATCTACGAGCGCCTCGAGCAGGCGATCGACGCGTGCGAGCACGTCGCCAACGTGCTCGAAGGCATCGTCATCAAGAACTCGTAGCTGCTGCAGGTCACTCGCACCGTGAGCAGCGACATCGTCCTGTACATCGTGGTCGCCACGGCGCTGGCGTTCGACTTCACCAACGGCTTCCACGACACCGCCAACGCGATCGCGACGAGCATCTCGACGCGCGCGCTGTCGCCGCGGGCCGCAGTGCTGATGTCCGCCGTATTCAACTTCGCCGGCGCGTTCGTGTCGCTCGCGGTGGCCGCGACCGTGGCCCAGGGCATCGTCCAGGCTGACGCGGTGACGCCCACGATCGTCTTCGGCGGGCTGATCGGCGCGATCGCGTGGAACCTCGCCACCTGGTGGTTCGGGTTGCCGTCGTCCTCGTCGCACGCGCTGATCGGCGGCATGATCGGCTCCGCGTTCGTGGCCAAGGGCGCGAGCGTGATCGAGGTCGACGGAATCATCGAGAAGGTCATCCTCCCCGCGCTCATCGCCCCGACGCTGGCGTTCGCCGTCGCGGGCATCGCGATCCTCGTTGCCTACCGCGTGGTGGGAAGGCAGCGCCCAGGGGTCGTCAACCGCGGCTACCGCCTGGGCCAACTCGTCACCGGCAGCCTCTTCTCGCTGGCGCACGGCACCAACGACGCGCAGAAGACGATGGGCATCATCACGCTCGCGCTGATCGCGCACGGCAACCTAGACGCC
Source organism: Baekduia sp. (assembly GCA_036518975.1). Taxonomy (GTDB): domain Bacteria; phylum Actinomycetota; class Thermoleophilia; order Solirubrobacterales; family Solirubrobacteraceae; genus Baekduia. The sequence goes on along the minus strand of DATDMD010000176.1, from coordinate 1,232 downwards.
AACAACTTCGCCGTCCCCACGTGGGTCGTCGTCTCCTCGGCGACCGCCATCTCGCTGGGGACCTACTTCGGCGGCTGGCGGATCATCCGCACGATGGGCTCCCGGATCATCAAGATGGACCCCGCCCAGGGCTTCTCGGCCCAGGCCGCCGGATCCGCAGTGGTCCTGACCGCGTCGCACCTCGGCTTTCCGCTCTCGACGACCCACGTGATCAGCGGCGGCATCATGGGCGCCGGCGCCGCCAAGCGCCTGTCCGCGGTTCGCTGGGGCGTGGCCGGCAACATCGCGCTCGCGTGGGTCCTGACGCTGCCGTGCTCGGCGGTGATCGGCGGCGTTGCCTACGGGATGAGCCAGCTGTTCGGCGACGACGCGCTCGGCGTCATCGTGGTGACGCTGCTGGTCATCGGCCTGGTCGCCGCGGCCTTCGGGACGCGCGTGCGCCGCGGGCCCGCGATCACGGCGGCGGCGCCGGTGGCGAGCGCGGAGGCCTAGATCATGGGGTTGATCTCCGCGGCCATCGAGTGGGGCAAGATCGGCGAGCTGCTGTGGGTCGCGCCGCTGGCCGGCCTGGCCGTGGCGATCACCTACTCCTTGATGATCGTCGGCTACGCGCGCGGGACCGAGGCGCGGCGCGACGGCGCGGCCGGCGTCCGCGCCATGGCCTACAGCCTGCTTGCGCTCGTGAGCACGGCCGCGTTCCTCGCCGTCGTGGTCTACGGCGTGGTCATCATCGTCAAGAAGTAGGGCGCGGCAGTACGCTGCCGCCGATGTCCGTCCGTCTCCGCTCCGTCCTCGCGCTCGCGCTGCTCGTCCTGCTGGCCGTCGGCGTGGCCGGCGGCGCGGGCGGCGGCGCCGCCGCGCAGGAGGCCACGCCCGCCCCGCAGGTGGCGCCGGTGGTCCTGCCGCGCGACCAGGGCGTCCATCCGGGGTTCGCGATGGAGTGGTGGTACTCCGCGGGCCTGGTGCAGGACGACAAGGGCCGCAAGTACTCGTACTTCGCGACGATCTGGAAGGTCGGAGCGGCCGGGCTCGCGCACGTCAACCTCATCGACCTGACCACCAACAAAACGGTGCTCAGCAGCGACGACGCCGCGGCCGCCGCGTCGATCGGCTCCGGCCCGCTCGCGATCACGGTGGGCCACATGAGCTACCGGTGGCAGGCGAGCCCGGGGCGCTTCGGCCGGTACCTCGTCCACGCCGCCACCACCGAGGGCCCGGTCGATCTGACCCTC
>DATDMD010000175.1:0-23825 GCA_036518975.1 Baekduia sp. | reverse complement strand
TCAGGCCGCCCTTGACGACCTCGATGACCGTGCCGGTGACGGGCTGACCCGACTCGGCGGCGGCCTCGATGTTGCGCCATGCCTTCTCGAAGCGCGCGCGCTTCTTGGAGACGATCAGGCGGCCGTCCTGATCCTCCTTGGTGAGCACGAGGGCGTCGACCTCTTCGCCGAGCTCCACCTCCTCGTGCGGATCCACGTTCTTGCGGATCGAAAGCTCATTGGAGGGGATGACCCCCTCGCTCTTGTAGCCGATGTCGACGAGGACTTCGTCGTTGTCGATGCGGACGACACGGCCGGACACCACGTCGCCCTCCTCGAAGGGAGCGAACGTCGCATCGTAATTCGGGACGATGTGACCGTCGATTTCCAGCAGCAGGCCGTCGCTGCCTTCGACGATCTTCGCCTCGGGGGTAGGTGAGATTGTCTGGGTCATGTGCGACCACGCAGGGTAGCGCGAAACCGCACTTGGCAGGTGGCTGCCAGGGGCGCGCCGCCGACCGGGAACCGCGGCTACGATCGTGCATCGCATGCCGGTTCGCGCGACCAAGAGAGGGGCAGAGCGCACCCCGCTCGCCGGAGACTACGACGTGGTGATCTGCGGGGCCTCGTTCGCGGGCCTCGCGGTGGCGCGCGAGCTGGCGGGCAGCGGCGCCTCCGTGCTCGTCGTCGACCGCTACGAGATCGGCGAGCGGCAGACGTCCGCGTGCGCCGCGCCGACCGAGTGGCTGGACAACCTCGGTCTCGGCGCGTCGATCCGCCAGACGTTCCGCGACATCGTGATCCACCGCCCGACCAAGACGCATCGGTGGACGCTGCCGTGGTCGTTCTCGACGTTCGACTACCGCCAGCTGTGCGAGCTGCTCGCCGAGCAGGGCGACTTCGCCTTCGACACGGCCAAGGTCGACGGGATCACGCGGGGCGTCACGCATGTCGTCCACACCGACCGCGGCGACCTGCGCGCCCCGCTGGTGGTCGACGCGCTCGGCTGGCGCCGCGTGCTGAGCGAGAAGCCGGACGCGATCCAGCCGCCGGAGGCGCGCCTGTCGCGCGGCCTGGAGGTCCACCCGCCCGCCACCGGCGACGACCTCGAGCTGTGGCTGGACCCCAAGTACATCGTCCCCGGCTACTCGTGGGCCTTCCCGGCCGGCGACGAGCTCCGGACCGGCGTCGGCTCGTTCGACCCGCGCCTGAAGGTCAAGGAGCCGACCGTCCGGCTCGCCGAGGACCTCGGCATCGGGACCGAGGGCGGCTACCAGGGCAACTGGATCCCCCACCGTCTCCGACCCGGAACCGGCGACGGCGTCTTCTTCACGGGCGACAGCGCGGGCCACTGCCTGCCGACGACCGCCGAGGGCATCCGCACCGCGCTGTACTTCGGCCTGGCCTGCGGCCGCGAGCTCCGTCTCGTCATCGACGGCCGCCAGACCCGCGAGCAGGCGCTGGCCCGCTACCACTCCTTCAACGAGGACCACCGCTGGGCGTTCGACTGGCTCTGGCGCGTGCAGTCCGTCGTCAGCGGCATCAACAAGTACCCGGCGATGGACACGGCTCTCGAGCTCTTCCGCTCGCCGAAGCTGGTCCGCTGGACGTTCCGCCACTACCTCGACATCGCCCCGCCGTCGTTCGCGCTGGACGGCGCGCGGCCGTGGGCGGCCGAGCGCTCGGCCGACGAGCGACCGTCGTCCGCCTCGGCCGCGGCGGCCTAGAACCCGCGGCGCTCGCGGGCGTGGGTCAGGCGCGGGTCCTTGTCGTCCCTGGGCCCGCGGCGGCGGTTGTTCCAGGCCCTGAGGATGATCAGCCCGACCAGGATCGCGACCGCGATCGTCACCCCGAGCACGTCGCCCGGCGAGAACGCGCCGAGCGCGGCGAAGAAGACGTAGGCGGCGATGACCCCGATCGCCAGGGCCCAGAACGCGTCGACGGCGGTGCGCGTGGCGCCCGGGTGGTCGCGCAGCGGATGCGGCAGGTGCACGTCGGCCATGTGAGGACCTCCAGATGACGTTCGCGGCGACGGCGAGTGGCGAGGTGCTCTTCGTGTCGATCGTAACGAGCACCGCGGCCGCTGCCAAGCGCGCCGCGGCGGCGCAGGCGCCTCAGCGCTTGACGATCAGCAGCACGCCCAGCGCCAGCAGGACGATCCCGCCGAGGCGCGCCGCGTCGAGCGGCTGCCGGTCCACGCCGAACCAGCCGAACTGGTCGATCAGCACCGCCACCGTCAGCTCGCCCGCGATCGTCGCCGCGATCACGCCGCCGGTCCCCAGGGAGCGGACCGACAGGAGCGCCGCCGTCACGTACGCGCCGCCCAGCACGCCGCCGGTCAGGTAGACCCACGACGACACCTCGCCGACGTGGCTGATCCGCCCCAGCCCGCCGCGCGCGAACGCCGCGGCGACCAACAGCACCAACGTGCCGATCAGGAACGACACGAACGCGCCCTGCAGCGCGCCGACGTGCTTGCCCAGCCCCGAGTTGATCGGCGACTGCAGCGCGATGAAGCCTCCGGCGACCACCATCAGGACGGCCGCGACCCCGCGATCCATGATGTAGACCTACTTCGCCTCGAGCCACGTGACGCCGACGCCCGCGTCGACCGCGAGCGGCGGCGTGCGGTCGCCCCACGGCGCGACCATCTCGCGCTCGACGATCGCCTTGACCTGCTCGGCCTCCTCGGGCGGGCCCTCGAACAGCAGCTCGTCGTGGATCGTGAGGATCATCCGCGTCGTCAGCCCGGACGCGACCAGCGCGCGGTGCACGCCGATCATCGCCAGCTTCATCACGTCGGCCGCCGTGCCCTGGATGACGGTGTTGACCGCGAGCCGCTCGCCCAGCGTCCGCACCTGGTAGTTGCGGGCCCGCAGCTCCGGGATCTGCCGCCGGCGGCCGTAGAGCGTCGTCACGTAGCCCTGCTCCTTGGCCTCCTCGATCGTCGTCGCCATGAACGCGGCGACGCGCGAGAAGCGCTCCAGGTACGTGTCGATGAACGCCTTGGCCTCTTCGCGCGGGATGTTCAACCGGTCCGCGAGGCCGTAGTCGCTCAACCCGTACACGATCCCGTAGTTGATCATCTTGGCCTTGGAGCGGTCCATCGGCGTGAGCTCCTCGGCGGGCCGGCCGAACACCGTCGACGCGGTCGCGGTGTGCACGTCCTCGCCGCGCACGAAGATCTCCTTCAGCACCGGCTCGTCGGCGATGAACGCCATGACGCGCAGCTCGACCTGCGAGTAGTCGGCGCTGATCAGGACGTTGCCGGGCGCGGCCTCGAAGCAGCCGCGGATCTCGCGGCCGAGCTCGGTCCGGACCGGCACGTTCTGCAGGTTCGGGTTGGTCGAGGCCAGGCGGCCGGTGGTCGCGGCGGCCTGCACGAACGTGGTGTGGATGCGCGACTCCTCGTCGGCCACCTGCGGCAGCACGTCGAGGTAGGTCTTCATGAGCTGGTTGAGCTCGCGCCAGCGCTCGACCTTGGGGATGATCGGGTGCTCGTCGCGGATGGCCTGGAGCACGCGCGCGTCGGTCGAGAACCCCGTCTTGCCGCGGCGCTTGCGCGACAACCCCAACTTGTCGAACAGGATCGCGCCGAGCTGCTGCGGCGAGCCGATCGTGAACTGCTCGTCGGCCAGCGCGAAGATGTCGCGCTCGAGGTCGGCGATCTCGTCCATCACCCGCGTGCGGATCGTCGCCAGGCGCTCCTTGTTGAGGCGCACGCCGGCGACCTCCATGTCGCGCAGGACCGCGACGAGCGGCAGCTCGACCTCGTCCATCAACGCGGTCAGGCCGCGGTCGTCGAGCTGCTCGCGCTGCCACGCGGTGAGCGCCTGGATGAGCGCCGCGTCGGCCGCCAGCGGCTCGGGCGTCTCGACCTTGAAGCCGCGCTCCTCGCAGATCTCGGCGAACGGGAAGCCGCGCCGCGCGGGCTCCAGGAGGTAGGCGGCCAGCAGCGCGTCGTGCGTGAGGTTGGCCGGGACGACGCCCCACGCCTTGGCGTCGTAGGCCACGACGGGGCGGTCGCCGAGCTCGCGCACCAGCTGCTCGGGGCGGTCGACCGTGCCGACCACGGCCTCCTCCCCCACGACCGCGCCGAACCGCCAGACCGGCTCCTCGGCCAGCAGCTGGCCCTCGGGCACCTCGGGCGCGACGAAGGCGATCGCGATCTCGGAGTCCGCCCGGCCGAGCGCGCGCACGTCGCCGACGCCGCCGGCGCGCGCCCGGACCCGCACGTTCTCGGCCTCGGCGGGCATCGCGGCCGGGATGCCGGCCTGGTCGTCGGCGGCCAGCGCGTCCTCCAGGCGGGCCAGCGGCGCGCGCAGCTCGAACTGGCGGAAGACCTCGCGCAGCTTGGAGCGGTCGGGCTCCCGCGCGGCCTCGTGCGCGGGGTCGATCTCGACCGGCACGTCGCGCATGATCGTCGCGAGCTGCTTGGACATCCGCGCGTCGTCGGCGTGGTTGGTGAGGTTCTCCTTGCGCTTGGCGCCGGAGATCTCGTCCACGGACGCGAGCACGCTCTCGAGGTCGCCGTACTTGTCCAGCAGCGTGGCCGCGGTCTTGTCGCCGATGCCGGGGACGCCGGGGATGTTGTCCGACGTGTCGCCCTTGAGACCGTAGAAGTCCGGGATCGCCTCGGGCGGCAGGCCGTAGCGGTCGATGACCGCCTGGTAGTCGTACAACTTGGTGTCGGTGATGCCGCGGCCGGTGGCCATGACCCGGACCTTCGACTCCGGGTCGATCAGCTGGAAGATGTCGCGGTCGCCGGTGACGATCACGACCGGGACGTCCTGCGCGCGCGCCTTCTCGGCGATCGACGCGATGACGTCGTCGGCCTCGTAGCCGTCGACCTGCACGTTCTTGTAGCCGAACGCCTCGACCAGCGGGCCGAGGTGCGGCCACTGCTCGCGCAGCAGGTCGGGGCGCGACTGGCGCGTGGACTTGTAGTCGGCCGAGACCTCCTTGCGGCCGGAGTGCCCGGCGTCCCAGACCACGATCGTCGGCTTCTGCCCGTGCTCGGTCAGGAGCTTGACCAGCATGGAGGCGAACCCGAAGATCGCGTTGGTCGGGACGCCCGTCGAGGTGGCGATCGACTCGGGCAGCGCGAAGAACGCCCGGTAGGCCAGCGAGCTGCCGTCGATCAGGTAGAGCTCGTCATGAGTGCCGTTCGCCGACCCGTTCTCCGCCATCGACGGGAATCTAGCGAGCGGCCGGAGGGCACCGTGGAGGCGGGGCTCAGGGCTCGCCCCCACTGCCATACAAGTACGCAATTACCGGGCATCGCGCGCGGCGCCGAAGCGCCCTAGAGTGCGAGCCGATGTCGCCTTCACCGAGCGCCCAGTACAGCCTGACGATCCGCGTCGAGATCGCCGACCGGCCCGGGATGCTCGGGCTCGTAGCGAGCGCGATCGGGCAGGCCGGCGCGTCGATCGGGTCGATCGACCTGGTCGAGGTCAAGGAGTCGGTGCTGCTGCGCGACATCACGGTCGACGCGTCGTCGTCCGAGCACTGGGACGACATCGTCGGCGCGCTCGCGGCGCTCGACGGCGTGTCCGTGGTCGACACCACCGACCGCACGTTCCTGCTGCACATGGGCGGCAAGATCGAGCTGCACAACAAGTCCCCGCTGAAGTCGCGCGCGGACCTCTCGATGGCCTACACCCCGGGCGTGGCGCGCGTCTGCATGGCGATCCACGACGACCCGGACAAGGCGTTCCAGTACACGATCAAGCGCAACACGGTGGCCGTGGTCTCCGACGGCACGGCGGTCCTCGGGCTCGGCGACATCGGCCCGAGCGCGGCGATGCCGGTGATGGAGGGCAAGGCCATGCTCTTCAAGGAGTTCGCCAACGTCGACGCGTTCCCGATCTGCCTGGACACGAAGGACCCGGACGCGATCGTCGAGGCGGTCAGGAACATCGCGCCGACGTTCGGCGGGATCAACCTGGAGGACATCTCGGCGCCGCGCTGCTTCGAGATCGAGGACCGGCTGAAGGCCGAGCTCGACATCCCGGTCTTCCACGACGACCAGCACGGCACGGCGATCGTCACGCTCGCCGCGCTGATCAACGCGTGCAGGCTGACCGGCAAGGCGCTGGAGGACCTGCGCGTGCTGATCATCGGGCTGGGCGCCGCCGGCGTCGCGGTCACCAAGATCCTCATGGAGGCCGGCGTCCGCGACATCATCGGCGCCGACTCGCGCGGCGTGCTGTCGACCGACCGCGGCGACTACCAGGACGGCTCGATGCCGCCGATCAAGCGCTGGTACGCCGAGGCGACGAACCCGGACCGGCTCGGCGGGACGCCAGCCGGCGTCATCGACGGCATGGACCTGCTGATCGGCCTGAGCGGCGCGCGCGTGTTCCCGGCCGACGCGCTGGCGCGCATGAACAAGGACGCGATGGTCTTCGCGATGGCCAACCCGACGCCCGAGGTCTCCCCCGAGGAGGCCGCGCCGTACGCGCGCATCGTGGCGACCGGCCGCAGCGACTACCCCAACCAGATCAACAACGTGCTGGCGTTCCCGGGCATCTTCCGCGGCGCGCTGGACGTGCGCGCGCCGCAGATCACCGAGGCGATGAAGATGGCCGCCGCGCGGGCGATCGCCGACATCGTCCCCCAGGGCGAGCTGCGCGAGGACTACATCATCCCGTCGGTCTTCAACCGCGACGTCGCGCCTGCGGTCGCAGCGGCGGTCGCCGGCGAGGCACGCCGCGCCGGCGAGGACCGGGCGGGCGACACGATCGGGTTCGCGGCGCTGGACATCGAGCAGCTTCGAGGATGATCCCGGAGCCGTAGCCCGCACGTAGGTGTAGGCGATGGCCATCAACATCACGATCACCGGTGCGACCGGGCTCATCGGGACCAAGCTCGTCAAGGCGCTGCGCGACCGGGGCGACGGCGTGACCGTGCTGTCGCGCTCACCGGAGAAGGCGTCCGCGTTCCTCGGCGTCGAGGCGTTCGGGTGGGATCCGCTGGCCGGACCGGCGCCGGCCGACGCGCTGGTGCACCGCGAGGCGGTCGTGCACCTGGCGGGCGAGCCCGTGGCGCAGCGCTGGAGCGCGGAGGTCAAGCTGCGGATCCGCGCGAGCCGCGAGGTCGGGACCCGGAACCTCGTGGCCGGCCTGCGCGCCGCGGGCGAGCTGGCGAGTGCGCCGAAGGTCCTGGTCTCGGCCAGCGCCGTCGGCTACTACGGCCCCCGCGGCGACGAGCGCGTGCCGGAGTCGACGCCGGCGGGCGGCGACTTCCTGGCGGAGGCCTGCGTGGCCTGGGAGCGCGAGGCAGCGGCGGCCGCTCCAGAGCTGGGCGCGCGCGTGGTGTCGATCCGGACCGGCGTCGTGCTCGACCAGTCCGGCGGCGCGCTGAAGACGATGCTGCCGCCGTTCCGGCTGGGCATCGGCGGGCCGGTGGCGGGCGGCGCGCAGTACCTGCCGTGGATCCACGCGGACGACATCGTGGGGCTGTACCTGCGCGCGCTGGACGACCCGTCGTGGTCGGGCCCGTACAACGGCGCGGCGCCGGAGCCGGTGACGAACAAGGCGTTCAGCAAGGCGCTGGGCCGCGCGCTGCACCGCCCGGCGGTGGCGCCGGTCCCGGGGCTGGCGCTGAAGCTGCTCTACGGCGACATGGCCGAGGTCGTCACGCAGGGGCAGCGCGCGGTGCCGGACCGGGCGCTGGCGGGCGGGTTCGCGTTCCGGTTCGAGGATCTCGACGCGGCGCTGGGCGTTGCGCTGAAGTATTTGGCGCCCAGCGCCGCGTCCCGGTGATCAGCCGAAGGAGGAGCCGCCGCCGTCGTCGCCGCCGTCGCCCTCGCCCTCGCCGCAGACCGTCAGCGCCGGCGAGTGCGAGGCCGCGTTGACAAGGCCCTCGCCCTTGCCGGGCAGCTGCGTCAGGTCGTCGGTGAAGCGGGCCGCAGGGCTGTCGGTCGGCGGGTCGAGGGCCACGAGGCCGCCGCCCTGGAAGTGCGGGCTGGCCTGGTTGCAGACGGGCACGCTCGGGCCGCCCGGCGCCGCCACGGCGGCGGGAGCGACGGAGAGGGCGAGGGCGACGGCCCCCGCGAGGGAGAGAGAACGGTTCAAGAGGATCTCCAGGTCGGGTCGGCGCGCCCGGGCGGGCGCGCTTCGGAGATCGCATCGGCGCCCACCCCGCGCGCCGTGCACGGTTGGCCGCAGATCTGGCCGGACGACCGATGGCGCGCTCGGGCCGGCCACGATGCTCAGGAGCTTCGCGGCGACGTCAACCCACAGACCGCTCAGGCGTCCGGGGCGTTCGCCGCCTCGCGGCGGCGCTTCTGGACCCACGGCGAGTCGGGCCGCGGCGGCACGATCAGCCAGATCACGACGCCGATGACGCTCAGGAGCAGGCCGCAGCCGAGCCCCCACGTCTCGCCGTAGCCCTTGCGGTTGGACAGCTCGCTCGCGCCCCAGGCCGACCCGAGCCACAGGTACAGCAGCCAGAACGCCTTGGAGCCGATCGCGGCCATGATCATCGCGGTCATCTCAGGTCCCCAGGTACGCGGCCTTGACGCGCTCGTCCGTGCGCAACGAGGCCGACTTGTCGGTCAACGCCACCGTTCCCGTCTCCAGCACGTAGCCGCGCGCGGAGACGTCGAGGGCGTAGTTGGCGTTCTGCTCCACCAGCAGGATCGTGACGCCCTGCTCGTTGATCTCCCGGATGATCTCGTAGATCTTGTCCACGATCACCGGCGCGAGCCCCAGCGAGGGCTCGTCCAGCAGCAGCAGCGTCGGCTGCGCCATCAGCGCGCGGCCCATCGCCAGCATCTGCTGCTCGCCGCCCGACATCGTGCCGGCCTTCTGCTTCTCGCGCTCCTTCAAGCGCGGGAACATCTCGTAGACGCGGTTGATGTCTTCCCGGATGCCCGCCGCGTCGCGCCGCGTGAAGGCCCCCATCTCGAGGTTCTCCAGCACGGTCATGCGCGGGAAGATCCGCCGGCCCTCCGGCGAGTGGGCGATGCCCAGCGCCGCGACGCGATGACCGGCCAGGCCGGTGATGTCGCGGCCCTGGTAGATGATCCGGCCCTGGCGCGGGGGCACGATCCCGGAGATCGAGCGCAAGGTGGTGGTCTTGCCCGCGCCGTTGGAGCCGATCAAGGTCACGATCTCGCCCTCGTAGACCTCGAGCGAGATGCCCTTCAGCGCCTCGATCGCGCCGTAGTACGTGTGGATGTCCTCGATCTGGAGGACCGGCTTGGTCGAGCCGCGGCCCTCGACATCCGGCTCGCCGACGGGAACTTCAGGAGTCGTGCTCATCACGCCTGGCTCCCGAGGTAGGCCTCGATCACGCGCGGGTCCTGGCGGACCTCGGCCGGCGTGCCCTCGGCGATCTTCTCGCCGTGGTCGAGGACCGTGATGTGGTCCGAGACGTTCATGATCACCTTCATGTCGTGCTCGATCAGCAGGATCGAGACCCCCTGCTCGGTCCGGAGCTTCTCCATCAGCTGGCGCAGCTCCTCGGACTCCCGCGCGTTCATTCCGGCCGTCGGCTCGTCCAACAGCAAGAGCTTGGGATCCGATCCCAGCGCCCGCGCGATCTCCAGCCGGCGCTGGTCGCCGTACGGGAGGTTCATCGCGAGCTCGTCCTTGCGCTTGAGCCCGACGAAGTCGAGCAGCTCACGGGCGCGCTCGCGGGCCTCCCGCTCCTCGCGCCGCACGAACGGCGTGCGCAGGATCATCCCGGTCACCCGCGACCGCAGCCGCGGGTGCATGCCGACCTGGACGTTCTCGGTCGCGGTCATCGTCCGGAACAGCTTGATGTTCTGGAACGTGCGCGCGATGCCGGCCTGGCTCACGATGTCCGGCCGCTTGGCGGTGATGTCGGAGCCGTCGAACGTCACGCGCCCGGTCGTCGGCCGGTACAGGCCCGTGAGGCAGTTGAAGAACGTGGTCTTCCCCGCCCCGTTGGGCCCGATGAGCGACACGATGGCCTTCTCGGGCACGATGAAGTTGACGTCGTTGACCGCGACCAGGCCGCCGAACACCTTCGAGACGCCGGCCGCGTCGAGCAGCACCTCGCCCTTCGGCGGGTTGGCGATCTGGTCGACCGCGGTGATCTGCTCGCTCACTGGCGCACCTCGTACATCTGGGACATGTCGCCCACCACGGCGGTGTCGATCGTGTCGCCCTCGATGTCGGCCTCGTGGAGCTCGAGTCGTCGTCGACCCGATGGGATGAGGCCCTCGGGCCGCAGCACCATCATGATCAGCAGGAAGAACCCGAAGATCCCGAACGAGATCGCGGTGACGTCGAAGCCGAGCGGCTCGGACAGGTTGTTGAGCTGCGGCAGCCCGTAGCGGTTCATCATCGACAACGCGATCGCGCCGACGATGACGCCCAGGATGTTGCCCATGCCGCCGACGATGACCATCGCCAGGATGAACACCGAGAAGCCGAACTCGAACTGGTCCACGTTGACGGTGTTGTTGTAGGACCCGAGGAACACGCCGGCGAAGCCGCCGAACGCGGCGCCCATCGCGTAGGCCCACAGCTTGGTCCGCACGAGGTTGATGCCCATCGACGCGGCGGCGACCTCGTCCTCGCGCACGGCGATCCACGCGCGGCCCATGCGCGAGTCGCGCAGCCGCCTGTTCACGAAGATCGTGAACACGACCATGGCTAAGGCCACCCAATACGCGGGTTTCAGGTTCGCGTCGGTGTAGACGATGTTGTGCGACCAGGGCAGGTTGATGGTGTCGATCGGCGTGATGCCCTGCCGCCCGTGCGAGAAGTCCGTCGAGCCGATGCCGAACAGGCCGCTCGTCGAGTTCTCGAAGATGCGCGGCACGATCTCGCCGAACGCCAGCGTCACGATCGCCAGGTAGTCGCCGCGCAGCCGCAGCGTCGGGGCGCCCAGCAGGACGCCCCACAGCGCGGTGATCGCCATCGCGATGATCAGCACGATGAAGAAGTTGATGTGGATGCCCGGGATCTCCAGCCGGCCGCCGCTGAGCTTGGGCTGGAACGTCGAGCGGTCAGACACCAGGATGTGGATGCCCTTGCCGCCGTTGACGTCCGGGAACTGCTGCGAGCCGAACCAGCCGATGACGAAGGCGCCGATCGCGTAGAACGCGACGTAGCCCAGGTCGAGCAGGCCCGCGAAGCCGACGACGATGTTCAGGCCCAGGGCCATGATCACGTAGGCCAGCGTCTGGATCGACGCGTCCAGGAAGTCGCCCCCGCCCGTCACGTACGGGAAGAGGATCGCGACGACCAGGAAGACCAGCATCCAGGCCCAGCGGGGCAGCACCCCGGCGATCGAGGAGCCGGTGTCGCGCAGAGCTGCGGCTCGAGTGGTCATCCTTCTCGCGTCTCCTCGCCGAAGAGGCCCTGCGGTCGGAAGACCATCACCATGATCAGGATCCCGAAGACCACGGCGGGCGTCCACGCCTCGCCGAGCGGCAGGCCCAGGAAGTTCCCGCCGTCGGAGACCGCCTGGATGACGCCGATGATGAGGCCGCCGACCACGGCGCCCTTGAGGTTGCCGATGCCGCCCATGACCGCCGCGGTGAACGCGATCAGCCCGGCGGTGAAGCCCATGTTGAAGCGGACGGTCAGGTTGTAGAGCGAGTAGATCAGGCCCGCCGCGCCCGCCATCATGCCGCCGAGCAGGAAGGTGAGGCTGATCGTGCGGTCGACGTCGATGCCCATCAGGCGGGCCGCGTCCGGGTCCTGCGCGGTGGCGCGCATCGCCTTGCCGTACTTCGTCGAGCCGACGAACCACATCAGCGCGACCAGCAGCGGTACCGTGATGACGACCGCGAAGACGTCGGAGTGCAGGATGTCGACCTTGAAGATCGTGAAGTACGCGGCGTGCGAGCCGATCAGGTCCGGGACCTGGTCCGGCGTCGGGCGCCACAGCAGGCCGACGTTCTGCAGGATGAAGCTCATGCCGATCGCGGTGATCAGCGGCGCCAGCTTCGGCGCGTTGCGCAGCGGCCGGTAGGCCGCGCGTTCGATCAGGACGTTCAGGGTCGCGCTCGCGAGCATCGCGCAGAACAGGAACACGACGATCGAGACGACGATGAGCGCGAGGCTCGTCGAGTCCGTCACGTGGAACGTCTGCCAGAGCGAGAGCGAGACGAACGCGCCGATCATGAACACCTCGCCGTGGGCGAAGTTGATCAGCTCGACGATGCCGTAGACGAGGGTGTAGCCGAGCGCGATGAGCGCCCAGACCATGCCGTTCGACAGACCGGTCTTGACGTTCTCGAGCGTTCCGGTCGGCTCGTAGATGAACTGCGCCACGAGCGCCGCCGAGAGCAGCAGCGGCAGCGCGTAGGCGTTGAGGACGTCTCCGAGCTTCCGCGCTGGCGGCGGAGCGGAGGCGCTCTCGGTGATGGATGCGGCTTCCATGGTGTGGGGTCCTCCCGAGGCTGAGTGACACGCGACGGTGGCGCCGGCCGGGGTGCGATGGCCCCGGCCGGCGCAGCCGTGCGGCCTAGGAGGTGGTCTGGGCCTTGATGACCTTGTCGAAGGTGAGCTTGCCGCCTTCGATGCGGTTTCCGCCGTAGTCGGTCAACGTGGTGTCGCCGTTCTTGTCGATCGAGTACGTGCCGAGCACGGACTGGCGGTCCTTGATCTTGTAGAACGCGTCGATCACGGACTGCTTGTCGTTGCCCTTGTCACCGGCGTTCTGGATCGCCTGCAGGGCGACGCTCATCGCCTCGTACCCGTAGATCGCGTACGGCTCGGGATCCGCGCCGTACTTCGCCTTGTAGTCCTTGAAGAACTCCTGGCCGGCGGCCGGGTAGAGCTTCGGATCCAGCGTCGGGTTGGTGATGAACGTCTGCTTCTCGGCCTTGGAGCCGATCTTCGTCGAGAACGCCGACTCCGCGACGCCGTCCGGGCCGAACAGCTTGGCCGAGGGCATCGTGGCGTTGAGGTCCTTCCACAGCTGCACCGCGTTGTTCTGCGTGATGCCGCCGAAGAAGATGCAGTCGGCGCCCGAGGACTTGATCGTGCCCGCCAGCGCGCGGTAGTTCGCGGCCTTCGGGTCGATGCCCTGGTTGCCGAGGACCGTCATGCCCGCCGACTTGGCGCGCGGGGCGACCTGGTCGGCCAGGCCCTTGCCGTACACCTCCTTGTCGTTCAAGATGTACAACTTGGTGCAACCGTTGTCCTTCTGGTACGTGACCTGCGCCGCCGCCTGGATGTGGTCGGCGGGCACGACGCGCCCGTAGGTCCGCTTGCCGGACGGGTAGTACTTGTCCGGCTCGCCCTTGTCCGCGCCCTCAGAGCGCGTCAGGCCGACGGCCGTGTTGGACGGCGAGACCTGCAGGATGCCGGCCTCGTTCAGGATCGGCAGCGAGATCGCACTCGCACCCGAGTTGAACTCGCCCAGGTAGGCGATCGTCGACTTGTCCTGCGCCGCCTTGCGGGCGTTCGCCGAGGTCGCGCCCGGGTCCCACTTGCCGGCCGCCGCCGTGGCGTCGTCCAGCTTCTTGAACGTGATGGTGTACTTGCCCGCCTTGCTGCCGGCCTTCTCGAGCGCCATCTGCTCGCCGTTGTTGACCGAGACCGACTGCGGACGAGAGTCGCCCTGCAAGGGCAAGCTCGAGTAGATGGTGAGGTTGGTGCCGCCCGAGCTTGCGCTCGTGGAGCTCCCACCGCCGCCGCTGCTGTCGCTGTTGTCGCTGCCACAGGCAGCGACTCCGAACGACAGCGCGGCGAGCAGGCAGCCTGAGGCTGCCACATGACGTACGCGCAACGTGTCCCCTCCTCAAGGGATCGAATACGGAGAGAGCGCGAGTCTAAACAGACCCGACGACGCCGCGCAATGGTCACCTCGCCACACCACAAGGTGGAAATGTGTCTTGACCACGTGGGACCCGCACGCAAACCGGTCCATCGCGCCCCGACAGACGCGGTGCACCCGGCTGTTAAGCGGGCGTTAGCTGACGGTGCTTCAGCGCTGGCGGCGAGACGGCGAGTAGCGGGTGAGCATGTGCACCGTCACGGCGATGATCATCAGCAGGCCGGCCAGCAGGAAGCTGTCCAGGGCCTTGGCGCCAAGCGCCCAGAGCACGATCCACAGGGCCAGCGAGGCGACGATGGAGTAGGCGAGTCCCATATCTGGGGCGGAATCCTACTGCGCTAGTCGCTGAGGCGGCGCGCCGCCGGGTCCCAGCGGAACGCGGGCGCGCCCGCGTGGTGGACGCCGCCGACCCAGCGGTCCAGCGGCGCCAGGAGCGCGGCGGCGTCGGCCTCGCCGGCCAGGACGCGGGCGCCGCCGGCGGTGAGCGCGAACGCGCCCTCGGCGGTGCGCTCGACGAGCGCGGGCGCCAGGCGGGCGGCGCGCCAGAACAGCGTCGCGTCGCCCAGGAACGGGCGCTCGTCGGCGGCCGCGACGGCCGCGAACAGCAGCGGCGGCGCCACCGGGCCGCCGGCGTCCGCCAGGACCGCGAGGATCTGGCGGTCGGTGCGCGCCAGGCCGTCGGTCGTGGCCGGGTGCTCCTCCAGCAGCCGGCCCAGGGCGGGCGCGAGGTCCGGCAGGCCCGGCGTCCCGGCGAGCCACAGATCCTGGACGCCGTGCGGGTCGGGGCTGGTGAAGGCGGCCCACGCCGTGGAGGCGAGCGCGTGCTCCGCGGCGCCCAGCGAGCGCGCCGCGGCGAGGCGGTCGCGCAGGAAGGTGCGCTCGCGCGGGAGGACGACGAGCTGGACCGGGCCGAGCGGGCGGCTGCGCCGCGACGAGCCGCCGCCGAGCGCGAGGCGGTCGAGGACCTGGATCAGCTGGAGCTGGTCGTACAGGTCGTCCTCGAACCACAGGACCAGCTTGGTGGAGAAGTCGACTTCCTCCAGCCGCGCGTCGCGGGCGGCCAGGCGGGCGCGCGCGGTGGCGAGGTCGGTGAAGGCGGCCCCGGAGAGGAACCGCGCCCGCGTCTCGCGCAGCGCCGCCGGCTCCTGCGCGGGCACGGGCCCTTCGTGCAGGACGTCGTCCCAGGTCAGCACGTCGCCCAGCGCGCTCAGGTCGGCTGCGGCCGCCGCGCCGTTGGTGACGTGCAGGACCGCCATCGCGATCGGGCGCTAGTCGGCGAGCGCCGCGGAGAACCCGGCGACGAGCTCGCGCACCGCGGCGGCCGGGTCGTCGGCCTCGGCGGCGGCGCGCACCAGGCGGCTGCCGACGATCACGCCGTCGGCCCCGGCGCGCATCGCCTGCGCGGCCTGCTCGGGGGCGCCGATCCCGAAGCCGAGCGCGACCGGGACGTCGGTGTTGGCCTTCGTGCGGGCGATCACCGCGCCGAACGCGTCCGACAGCGCGGCGCGCTCGCCGGTCGTGCCGGTCACCGACACCGTGTACACGAAGCCGCGGGCGCGGGCGCCGATGCGGGCCAGGCGGTCGTCGGGGGTCGTGGGCGCGACCAGCGGGACCAGCGCGATGCCGGCCGCGTCGCAGGCCTCCAGCAGCGGGCCGGACTCCTCGAGCGGCAGGTCGGGGACGATCAGCCCCGAGGCGCCGGCCTCGACGAGCGCGTCGACGAACTCGGGCACGCCGCGCGAGAGCACGAGGTTGACGTACAACATCATCACGACCGGGACGCGCTCGGAGAGCGCGCGGCAGACCGTGAAGACGTCGGCGACCGTCGTCCCGGCGCGCAGCGCCTCGGTCCCGGCGGCGTGGATCACGGGTCCGTCGGCGAGCGGGTCGGAGAACGGGACGCCGAGCTCGACGAGGTCCGCGCCAGCGTCGATGTAGGCCTCGCCGATCCGGATCGACTCCGCGACCGTGGGAAAGCCGCCCATGAGATAGGGCATCAGGGCCGCGCGGCCGTGAGCGTTGGCGAAGGCGTGGGCGATGCGCTGACGTCCGTCCATAGGCGCGTCGAAGCCTACGACCAGGCGGCGTCCTATGCTCGCTGCGGTCGATGAGCGGCAGCGGCGACGACACCGAGCAGCGCTCTCGCGTTCGCGAGTCGTTCATCATGCCCGGCCCGAAGGGCCGCAAGGCGCTGGTGTGGTTCGCCTCCACGGCGCTCCTGATCCTCATCGTCTACCTCCTGATCCCGCACCTGGCGGGGCTCGAGGACACGTGGAACCGCATCAAGGACGGGTCCCCGGCGTGGCTGGCGGCGGCGGTCGGCCTGGAGTGCGTGTCCTACCTCGGCTACGCGTGGAACATGGCGGCGGTCAGCGCGGCCGACGGGGTCGTGCTCGGCGTCAAGCGCTCCACGCTGATCACGCTCGCCGCGACCGCGGCCACGCGCCTGGTCGCCGCCGGCGGCGCGGGCGGGATCGCGGTGACGACGTGGGCGCTGTCGCGCGCCGGCCACGGGCCCAAGCAGGCGGCCAAGCAGGTCTCGCAGCACCTGGTCGCGACCTACGGCGTGTTCATGATCCTGGTGATCACGTTCGGCACCGGGCTGGCGATCGCGGGCGCCGACCCGCTGCTGTCCGCCCTCCCGGCCGTCATCGCAGCGCTGTGCGTCGCGACGTTCCTGGTGATCATCCAGGCGCCGGACTGGATCAGCCGGCACCTGGACACGGGGCCGACGTGGCGGCGCCGGCTCTTGGCGGCGCCGCAGGCGCTCGCGGACGGGACGACGTTCACGCTGCAGTTGGTCGAGCGGCGCGAGCGCGGGCTGTGGGGCGTCGTGATCTGGTGGGTGTTCGACATCGCGACGCTGTGGGCGTGCTTCTGGGCGTTCGGGGGTCACCCGAACGTGCCGGAGCTGGTGATGGCGTACCTGCTGGGGATGCTGGGGAACCTGCTGCCGCTGCCTGGAGGTGTCGGGGGCGTCGAAGGCGGGATGGTGGGCGCGAGCGCCGCGTTCGACATGAACGCCTCGGTGGCCTTGGTGGCGGTGCTGGCGTACCGGGCGATCTCGGTGTGGCTGCCGGCGCTGCCGGGGGTGCTGGCGCTGGCGACGCTGAGGCGGGCGGCGGATGGGGCTGATGTGGTGGCGGCGGACGCGGAGCGGGACGCGGCGGTTTAGGGGGGCTGCGGGTGCGGCTGCGCGCCAAGGTGGCTGGACTGGCGTGGTGAGCGGTGGTCGGGGTGCGTGGCGTTGGGGGTTTGCGCGCGTGGTGGGTGGTGCGTGGCGTGGTTGGCGCCCAGCGCCGACGGGGTTGGCATTACGCGACGTGGTCCGTTCCGCATCTAGGGCGTGACGCGGTTGCGGAGCCGCTCCGCGTTGTCGGCGTGGCTCGGCCGCCTCGGCGGGCGATTCGGGGCCGAAGTGGCGGGACGCCGGGGTCCGTGTCGTCTGGTGTCCCGTATTGGGACGCGGGGCGACATGGACCGTCGTTCGGAGCCGAATCCTCGCCTCGCGGAGGTCCAAGTCGTCTGACCCTCGTATATGGCGGGTTAGACGACTTGGACCGAGGTTCGGGCGCGAATCCTGGCCTCGCGGAGGTCTGTGTCGTGTCGAACGTCTATATGACGCTCGAAACGACACGGATCATGGTTCGGAGGCGAATTGCGCCCGCTCGTCTCGGGATCGCGGCCACGGCGACCGTGAGCGTTGGCGTCACCCAAACTGTCACGCCCTAGATGCGAAGCAGACCACGTCGCGCGTCGCCAGCCGCGCCGCGAACTGGTCGCCAAGAGCGCCGGAGCCGGAGCCCTACCCCGCCAACAGCGCCGCCACGTCCCGCCCGAAGCCCGGATACGACACGTCCGCGGCCTCCATCCCGACCACCTCGACGCCCTCGTCCGACGCCAGTCCGGCGATCGCGCCGAGCATCGCCAGGCGGTGGTCCCCGTGGGAGGCGATCGTTCCGCCGCGCAGGCCGCCGGTCCCGCGGACGACGAAGCCGTCCTCCGTCGCCTCCAGGTCCCCGCCGAGTGCGGTCAAGCCATCGACCACGGTCGCGATCCGGTCGGACTCCTTCAGCCGGAGCTCCTGAGCGCCCCGCACCACCGTCTCCCCCTCCGCGAAGCAACCGAGCAGCGCCACCAGCGGCAGCTCGTCGATCGCCAGCGGGACCTCGTCGGGCTCGACCACGGTTCCGGTCAGCGGGCCGTGGGCGACTTCGAGGTCGCCGATCGGCTCGGTCCCGACCACGCCGTCGACGAGCTCCTCCTCGAGCTCCCCGACGATGATCCCGCCCATCCGCTCGACGATCCGGTGGAAGCCGGTGCGCGTCCAGTTCGTGCCGCTGCCGGCGATCCGGATGCGGGAGCCCGGGACCAGGACGGCGGCGGCGATCAGGAACGCGGCGGACGAGGGGTCGCCGGGGATCGTCAGGTCGTCGAGGACCAGCTCGTCCACGTTGGTCACCGTGACGTGGCGGCCGTTGCGGTGGACGGTGACGCCGGCGGCGGCGAGCATGCGCTCGGTGTGGTCGCGCGAGGGCGCGGGCTCCATCACGGTCGTCGCGCCGTCGGCCACCAGGCCGGCGAGCAGGACGCAGGACTTGACCTGCGCCGACGCCACGGGCATGTCATAGGCGATGGACCGCAGGCGCGCGCCGTGGACCGTGAACGGCGGCAGCCGCCCGTCGGTGGCGTCGATCGTCGCGCCCATCCGGCGCAGCGGCTCGGCGATCCGGTCGACCGGCCGGCGGCGGATCGACGCGTCGCCGTCCAAGGTGTAGCTCCGGCCGTCCTGCCCGGCCAGCCAGCCCGGCAGCAGGCGCATCAACGTCCCCGCGTTGCCGACGTCGATCGGTCCGTCCGGCTCAGTGGTCTCGCGCAGGCCCGTCCCCCGCACGGTCACGAGGCCGTCGTCGCCCACGGTCACCAGCGCGCCCAACCGGCGCACGGCGTTGAGCGTGGAGAGCGTGTCCTCGGCCATGAGGTAGTTCGCGATCCGGACCGGCTCGGCGGCCATCGCGCCGAAGATCGCGGCGCGGTGCGAGATCGACTTGTCGGCCGGCGGCGTGACGGTCCCGCGCAGCTTGCGGGCGGGCGCGAAGCGGACGCTCCGGGTCGAGGTGCTCACGGCGCGAGCACCTCCTGGACGAGCGAGCGGGCGCGGTCGGCGTGGTCGGCGGCGACCCACAGCGCGACCTCGCCGCTGCGGAAGTCGGGCTGGGGAGAGAGGCTCATGTCGTGGATGTTGATGCCTGCGCGGGAGAGGGTGAGGGCGAGATCGGCGATCACGCCGGGGCGGTTGGGGACGACGAGGCGGATCTCGTGCAGGGAGCCGCCGGTCATCCCGACGTCGAGGAGCGCGCGGCGCTGGTCGCCGATCCCGGCCTGCCAGCGCTCGACGTCCGCGCCGCCGTCGGCGCCGGCGAGCAGCGCGCGCGCCGCCTGCAGCTCGGCGATCGTCGCGTCGAGGCCGTCGAGCACGGCGTCGCGGTTGGCGTCGTAGATCCCGGCCCAGAGCGGCGGGTTGGCCCCGGCGACGCGCGTGGCGTCGCGGAACGAAGGCCCGACGACCGGGATCGCCTCCTCCCCCAGCGCCCGCGTGGCCTGCGCGACCAGCGCGTTGGCGACGACGTGCGGGACGTGCGAGAAGGCGGCCATCAGCCGGTCGTGCTCGGCGTGGCCGATCACCGTCGGGACCGCGCCCAGCCCGGTGACGAAGCGGTGCAGGCGCTCCAGCAGGATGCCCTCGGAGTCCGCGCGCGGCGTCAGGTACCACGTGGCGCCGTCGAACAGGTCGGCGCGCGCGTGCTCGACGCCCGCGACCTCCGCCCCGGCCAGCGGGTGGCCGCCGATGTACGGGTCGCTGGGCCGCGCCTCGACGAGCGCGCGCTTGGTCGAGCCGACGTCGGTGACCACCGCGCCGGGCACGTGCGCGCACGCGTCCGCGATCCGCTCGCGCAGCGCCTGCACCGGCGCCGCGACGACCGCGACGCCGGCCGGACCGAGTCCTTCAACCTGGTCGACCACCGCGTCGACCGCGCCCCGCTCGACCGCGCGCTCGCGCACCGCCGGGTCGGGGTCGAAGCCGATCACGTAGGCGCCCAGGCGCTCGCGGGCGGCGAGGCCGACCGAGCCGCCGATCAGGCCGAGGCCCAGGACGGCGACCCGAGACGACGGCTGCGTCACGCGGCGGCGCCCTGCGCCGCCGCGGCGCCGTACGGCAGCTTCCCGGCCAGCTCGGAGGCCTTCTCCACCTTGCGCGCGTACGCGTTGAACTGGTCGACGCGCAGCTGCTGCGGGCCGTCGCAGATCGCCTCGTCAGGCTCCGGATGCGTCTCCACGATGATGCCGTCGGCGCCCGCGGCGGCCGCGGCCAGCGACAGCGGCTCGACGAGCGAGCGGCGGCCGGCGGCGTGCGACGGGTCGACGATGATCGGGAGGTGCGTCATCTCCTTGAGCACCGGGATCGCCGTGAGGTCGAGGGTGAAGCGGTAGGCGGTCTCGAAGGTCCGGATGCCGCGCTCGCAGAGCATCACCGACTCGTTGCCCTCCTTGAGGACGTACTCGGAGGCCATGATCAGCTCCTCCAGCGTCGCCGACAGCCCGCGCTTGATGAGCACCGGCAGGCCGCTGCGGCCGATCTCGGACAGCAGCGGGTAGTTCTGCATGTTGCGCGCGCCGATCTGGATGACGTCGGCGACCTCCGCCACCGCCTCGATGTCGCGCGCGTCCATCAGCTCGGTGACGATCGGCAGCCCGGTTCGCTGCTTGGCCTCCGCCAGCAGGCGCAGGCCCTCTTGACCGAGGCCCTGGAACGCGTAGGGCGAGGTGCGCGGCTTGTAGGCGCCGCCGCGGAACATCGTGGCGCCGGCGGCGAGCATCGCGTCGGCGGTGTCGAGCGTCTGGTCGCGCGTCTCGACCGTGCACGGCCCGGCGATCAGCGCGAAGTGGTCGCCGCCGACCTTGCGCCCGCCGATCTCCAGCACCGTCCGCTGCTCGCCCTTGATCTGGGTCGAGGCCAACTTGTAGGGCTTGAGGATCGGGACGACCTTCTCGACGCCGTCGTGGCCTTCGAGGCCGAGGCGGGCCACGTGCTCGCGGTCCCCGATCGCGCCGATGATCGTCACCTCCTCGCCGCGGCTCGGGTGCGCCTGGGCGCCGACGGACTTGATCCGCTCGATCACGGCCTCGATCTGCTCGTCGGTGGCCGTCGGCTTCATCACGATCATCATGGTGGTTCGGTCCTTCTGGGAGCTTGGGTTGGAAGTCTAAGAGGCGACTGCGTGGCGCGCGTGCGGTGGCGCTGCGCGCGCGGAGGAGGCTCTATCGGCGCTCGACCCGAGGGTCCGATGCGGACGCGGCCAACGCGGCCGGCCGAGCGCCTAGCTAAATCGCCAATACCAAGCGGTGAAGGTGCCGCTGCCCGTGCGGACGTCCGCGGCGGCCGAGTGGCCGGCGTGCGGAGCGCGCGTGGTGCGGGGCGAGCGGGACATGATGCGCGGTCTATTGAAGCAGACGCCCGCGTGGACGCCTAGGCCGTTCTCAGGACAGCAACGCCCCGAGCCCTGCCAGCAGGCGCTGGTTCTGCTGCGGCGTCCCGTAGGTCACCCGCAGCGCGCCCGGACGGCCCAGCGCCGCGCCGGCGCGGACGAGGATGCCCTGCGCGCTGAGGCCCTTGGCGACGGCGGCCTCGACCTCCGCGGGATCCTCGCCGTCGCCCACCGGGAGGTCGAACCACGCGAAGTTGGCCTGCGACGCCGCGGGCGTGATGCCGAGGTCGGCGAGGCCGTCCTCGATCTCGATCCGGGCGACGATCGCGCGCTCGACGCGGGCGGCGACCGCGTCGCCGTGCTTGAGCGACTCGACCGCCGCGGCCTGCGCGGCGGCGTTGCAGAAGAACGGCTGGCGGACCTGGTTGACGGCGGTCACGAACGCGTCCGACCCGCAGAGCGCGTAGCCGACGCGCAGCCCGCACAACCCGTACACCTTGGAGAACGTGCGCAGCAGGACCAGGTTGGGGTGCTTGCTCAGGAGGTCGATCGACGCGTCCGGGTCCTCGAGCGTGTTGTACTCGCAGTACGCCTCGTCGAGGATCACGCAGACGTGCCGCGGGACCTGGGCCAGGAACGCCGCGATGTCGGCGAGCGGGATCGCGGTCGACGTCGGGTTGTTGGGGTTGCACACCAGGACCAGCCGCGTCGCGGCCGTGATCTCGGTGAGCATCGCGTCGAGGTCGTGCTCCTGGGCGTCGTTGAGCGGCACCCGGATGTCGGTCGCGCCCGACGCGGCGGCGAGGTGCGGGTAGACGCTGAACGACGGCCACGCGTAGACCAGCTCGGCGCCCGGCTCCAGCAGCGCCTGGCCGGCCGCCAGCAGGATGTCGCACGAGCCGTTGCCGATCGCGATCCGGCTGGCCGGCACGCCGTAGCGGTCGCTCAGCGCGCCGCGCAGCTTGGCGTTCGTCGGGTCCGGATAGCGGTTGACGCCGGTCAGGATCGACGCGATCGCCGCGACGACCGGCTCCAGCGGAGGCTCGGGCGACTCGTTGGAGGCCAGCAGCGCGACGTCCTCGGGCAGAGCGTAGGCCTCGGCCGCGGGGTAGACGGGGATGCGGCGGACCGCCGCGGAGAACTCGATCGCCATCGGCCCTCATCCTACGCGCCCGAAGTCACGGCCTCTCCCCCACGCGGTCGACCGCGGCGGTGCGCACGGCGTAGGCGATCGTCCAGCGGACCGAGTCGCCCTGGCGCGTGCCCTGGGCCACGAGCCGCGAGGTGCGCGGGTCGAACGCGATCACGTCCTCGCCGTCGGCGCCGGGGCCCGGCAGGAGGATCGTCGCGACGCGCCGGCCGGCGAGGTCGCGCTGGCCGTGCAGGAGCCGGGCGCCGGGGACCGCGGCCAGGACCTGGAGCAGCGCGCGGCGCTGGGCCGGCGGCGTGAACGGCCAGCGCAGGAAGACCGTGATGTCGTAGGCATAGGTCGAGCGCCGCATCTGCGCGCAGGCGTCCGGCGTGGAGTGCTGGCAGTTGCCCTTGGTCTGGCGCACGACGGCGCCGCGCAGCCACGCCGCGATCGCGTCCGGCGTGTGCGGGACGACCGAGAGGAGGTCGTGCGACGGCAGCACCTGGTCGAGGCTCGCGCTGGTCAGGAGCACCCGCTCCAGCTCGCCGCGGCCGAAGTGCTGGTCCTTGGGTCCCCAGCCCGGCTGCGCGGCGCCGATCAGCCGGTCGAGGTCGGGGCTGCCGGCGTCGCGCCAGGCGCGCCGGTCCCAGGCGGACGCCGGCCGCCACGGGCCGTCGGCGCCGTAGCGGATCTCGCCGCCGCCCTCGGCCGTCAGCCAGATCTCCTCGGGAGCCTCGCGGACGACCATGAAGATGCGCTTGGCGCCCGGGATCGACCGCCAGTGCGCGAGGCCCGGGCTGCCGGGCGGGCCCAGCCGCGTGGAGGCCTGGACCCAGCGGTTGCGCTGGTAGAAGACCGTCCCGCCGGCGACCGCGTCCTGGGCGCCGGCGACCTGCGCGACCGCGGTCAGGCAGGCGTGGGCCGACCCGGACGGCGCGGCGAGGCAGGCGCGCTCGGCGGCGCTGGCGTCGACCGGCGCGCCGGGGAGGTTGGGCAAGTGCGTGTGGTTGGTCGGCGAGGCGGCGCGGCCGGGCCAGAGGGCGACCACGACCGCCGCCGCGACGGCCAGCGCGGCGGCCGCCAGGACGAGGCGCGGCGCGCGGCGGGGCCAGCGGCGGCGCGGTGGGGTCGCTGTCTCCTCGGCCCACGCGGCCGCCTCCAGGCGCGCCCGCGCGGCGGCGACCACGTCCGGCGCCGGCTCCGGGATCCGGGCGTGCGCGGCGCGCAGCCGGTCGTCGAGGCGGTCGTCCAGCGTCGTCCTCTCAGGCATCGCGTCGTCCTCCTCGCGTGGTCAGCGGTCGATCGGCCAGCTCCTCGCGCAGCCGCGCCCGCGCTCGGTGCAGGCGCGAGCGCACCGTGCCGACCCGCGCGCCGGTGGCCGCGGCGATCTCCTCGTAGGACAGCTCGCCCCACGCGTGCAGCAGCAGCGCCTCGCGCTCCTCTGGCCGCAGCGCGGC
>DATDMD010000174.1:0-22032 GCA_036518975.1 Baekduia sp. | reverse complement strand
GCCTCGCGCCGGCGCCTGAGCCGCTGACGCTCGCTGCGCCGACCGTCGGCCCGCGCGCGCTCGGCACCGCGCCGGTCGTCGCGCTGGCCACCTCGCCGGCCGGCGGGACCGTGTACGCCGCGGCCGGCACCAAGGTGTACGCCTTGGACGCCCGGACGCTGCAGCCGACCGGCTCGGCCGACCTGCGCGGCGCCGTGGTGGACCTCGCGGTCGCGCCCGGCGGCACGCTCGCCGCCGCGACGCTGCGCGGCGGCCGCGTCGCGATGATCGACCTGCACGGCCCGCGCCTGCTGCGCCGCGTCAAGGTCAAGGGCGCGACCGGCGTCGGGTTCGCGGCCGGCCGCGCCTGGATCTCGACGACCACCGGCCGCCTGCGCACGATCCCGAGCGGCGCCAGGAAGGCGACCAAGGGCGTCAAGGTGGACAGGTCGCTCTCCGGCCGGATCGCGGTCGCGCCCGACGGCGCCCACCTCGCCATCGGCGCCGGCCCGAAGCACGCCAAGGCCGCGATCGTCGACCTCGCGCCGCAGGCCGTCCACGCGTTCCGCTCCGCGCCCGGCCAGGACGCGCCGGCCTACGCGCCCGACGGCGTCCGCGTGTACCTGGCCGGCGGCGGGACGCTCTCGCTCGTCTCCACGCTCTCGCACCGCCGCACCGGCACGCTGCCGCAGGCCGCGACCGCGATCGCCGTCCAGCCGGGGATCGCGCTCGCGCTCGGCAGCGACGGCCCGGACGTCCTGGTCGGCACGCGCTCGCAGGACCTCCTCGAGGGCCTGGCGGGCGACGACCGCCTCGACGGCGGCCGCGAGAACGACATCCTGCACGGCGACGACGGCAACGACGTCCTGCAGGGCGGCGCGTACGACGACCGGCTCGACGGCGGCGCCGGCGACGACGCGCTCAACGGCTCCTCGGGCAACGACGTCATCACCGGCGACGACGGCAACGACACCGCCACCGGCGGCACCGGCGACGACCGGATCCACGGCGGCCCCGGCGACGACCACCTCGACGGCGGCGCCGGCGACGACCGGATCTCCGGCGAGGACGGCAACGATTACATCGACGGCGGCGTGTTCGGCAACGTCGCGCGCCTGCTCGGCGGCGCCGGCGACGACTCGATCCACGGCGGCCGCGGCTCGGACCACATCATCGAGGGCAACGCGGGCGACGACAAGCTCTACGGCGAGTCCGGCACCGAGCACATCTTCGGCGGCGACGGCGACGACCTCATCGACGGCGGCTCCGCGCGCGACCTGCTGGAGGGCAACAACGGCAGCGACACGATCGCGGGCTCGTCCGGCGACGACCTGCTCGAGGGCGGCGACGGCGGCGACCTGCTCGACGGCGGCGCGGACGTCGACTCGATCT
Source organism: Baekduia sp. (assembly GCA_036518975.1). Taxonomy (GTDB): domain Bacteria; phylum Actinomycetota; class Thermoleophilia; order Solirubrobacterales; family Solirubrobacteraceae; genus Baekduia. The sequence goes on along the minus strand of DATDMD010000174.1, from coordinate 20,661 downwards.
TCGGCGGCGACGGCGCGGACACGATCGTCGGCGGCCCCGGCGCCGACATCATCGACGCGGGCGCGGGCGACGACACGATCCGCGCCGCCGACGACAGCGGCGACAGCGTGGACTGCGGCGACGGCAACGACACCGTCTACGTCGAGCAGGACGCGCCGGCCCGCGATCGGCTGGTCGGGTGCGAGTCGGTCGTCCCGGTCCCGCCCGAGGCAGCGACGCCGACAACGACGCAGTCGCTCATCCGCGGCACGACCGGCGACGACGTCCTGCGCGGCACGCCCGGCCCGGACTCGCTGTTCGGCAAGCAGGGCGACGACCGGCTGTTCGGCGGCGGGGGCGACGACTACGTCGACGGCGAGTGGGGCAACGACGAGCTCCACGGCGGCGCCGGGGACGACACGATGGCCGGCCGCACCGGCGACGACCGCATCTTCGGCGAGGACGGCGACGACCAGATCACCGGCGACCGCGGCGCCGACCACATCTCCGGCGGCGCCGGCGACGACGCGCTGTTCGGCAACCTCGGCCCGGACGTCGTGGCCGGCGGCTCGGGCGATGACCGCATCAACGTGGTCCGCGGCGAGACCGACGTCGTGCGCTGCGGCTCGGGCCACGACGTCGTCCTGGCCGACGCGGCCGACCACGTCGCCAAGGACTGCGAGGACGTCCGCCGGTAACGTCCGTTGCCGCCATGCCCGAGGACGCCCTGCACCCGACGCGCTCCGTGCGCATCCCGCTCGACGAGGTCGTCGTGCGCGCGTCGCGGTCCTCGGGGCCGGGCGGCCAGCACGCCAACGTCACCGCGTCGCGCATCGAGGCGAGCTTCGACGTCGCCGCCTCGGAGTCGCTGACCGACGCGCAGAAGCAGCGCATCATGGACAGGAACGGGCCGGTGGTGCGCGCCGTCGCCCAGGACGCGCGCAGCCAGACGCGCAACCGCGAGCTCGCGCTGCGCCGCCTCGAGGAGCGCCTGGCCCGCGCGCTGCACGTGCAGAGGCCGCGCACCGCGACCAAGCCGACGAAGGCCTCGCGGCGACGGCGGCTGGAGGCCAAGGCCCGCCGCGGCGCGGTCAAGCGCGACCGGCGCGCGCCGCCCGCGGATGGCTGAACGCCCCGGACACTGTTTACCGGTCCGTCCTTCCGGGCACCCCGAACGGCATGACGGCCGTGACCACGCACCGCTCCACGCACCAGGATGCCCTGCGCGCGCCCATGCCCGATGCGCAGCTGCTGGCCCGATACGCGCAGACGCGCGACCCGCAGCTGCGGGAGGCGCTCGTCGAGCGGTTCCTGCCGCTCGCGCGCTCGATCGCCAAGCGCTACCGCAAGGCCGAGGAGCCGTTCGACGACCTGCTGCAGGTCGCGAGCCTCGGCCTCCTCAAGGCCATCGACCGCTTCGATCCCGAGCGCGAGATCGCGTTCTCGTCCTTCGCCGTCCCGACCATCGTCGGCGAGCTGCGCCGCCACTTCCGCGACCGCTGCTGGTCGGTCCGCCCGCCGCGCGAGCTGCAGGAGCGCGCGCTCGGAGTGGACAAGTACCGCACCGAGCTGACCACGCGGCTCGGCCGCTCGCCGTCCGTGCGCGAGCTCGGCCAGGCCCTGGAGCTCGACGACGAGCAGGTGCTCGAGGCGCTGCAGGCCCAGCAGGGCATGCGCGCCGCGTCGCTGGACGCCCCGCGCGGCAACGGCGACGACCCCGGCGCCACGCTCGCCGACGCGCACGGCGCGATGGACCCCGAGCTGACGCGCGCGGAGCACCGCGCGACGCTGTCGACCCTGTTCCAGCGCCTCGACGCGCGCGAGCAGCGCGTGCTGCTCCTGCGCTTCGAGCAGGACATGACGCAGGAGCAGATCGGCCAGCTCGTCGGCGTCTCCCAGATGCAGGTCTCGCGGATCATCCGCGGGGCGGTCGCCAAGCTGGCGGCGGCGCGCGGCGAGTCCGGCTGAACGCCGGCGGCCAGACGGCGCGTCGGGGTGGCGGTCCGGCGGGTAGGCTCCCGGAATGGGCAGCAACCTCGCAACGATCCTGACCGAATCGGCGTCCCAGTTCGCCGACCGTCCGGCCGTCAAGCTCGACGACGCGGTCTTCAACTACAAGTTGCTCGACGAGGCCTCGGCGCGCGTCGCGGCCATGTTGAAGGCCATGGGCCTGCAGCCCGGCGACCGCGTCGGGATCATGCTCCCGAACGTCCCGTACTTCCCGGTCGCCTACTACGGCGTGCTGCGCGCGGGCGGGGTCGTCGTTCCGATGAACGTGCTGCTCACGGGCCGCGAGGTCTGCTTCTACCTCCGGGACTCCGGGGCGAGGATCGTCTTCGCCTGGCACGACTTCCACGACGCCGCGCAGACCGGCGCGGACGAGGCGGGCGCCGAGGTGATCGCCGTCAAGCCGGGGGAGATCGAGGGCCGGATCTTCGAGCACGAGCCGGACTTCGACGTCGCGGAGGTGGGCGACGACGACACCGCGGTCATCCTGTACACGTCGGGCACGACCGGCCAGCCCAAGGGCGCCGAGCTGACGCACAGCAACCTGAGGCTGAACGCGGAGGCGTCGCGGTCGCTCTTCGACCTCGACGAGTCGGTGGTCGTCCTCGGCGCGCTGCCGTTGTTCCACTCCTTCGGGCAGACGTGCGGGATGAACGCGACGATCGGCGCCGGCGGCTGCCTCACCCTGATCCCGCGCTTCGACCCGGCCAAGGCGCTGGAGATCATGCAGCGCGACGCGGTGAAGGTCTTCGAGGGCGTGCCGACCATGTACGGCGCGATGCTGCACCTGGCCGACCGCGAGCAGTACGACACGTCGTCGCTGGAGCTGTGCGCGTCCGGCGGCGCGGCGCTGCCGGTCGAGCTGCTGCGCGGCTTCGACGAGGCGTTCAGCTGCAAGATCCTCGAGGGCTACGGGCTGAGCGAGACGTCGCCGGTGGCGTCGTTCAACCACCCTGACAAGGAGCGCAAGCCGGGGTCGATCGGCACGCCGATCCAGGGCGTCGAGATGAAGGTCGTCGACGAGGACGGCAACGACCTGCCGGTCGGCGAGGTCGGCGAGATCGTCATCAAGGGCCACAACGTGATGAAGGGCTACTGGAACAAGCCCGAGGCGACGGCCGACGCGATCAAGGACGGGTGGTTCCACTCCGGCGACCTCGCGAAGGTCGACGAGGACGGGTACTTCTTCATCGTCGACCGCAAGAAGGACATGATCATCCGCGGCGGCTACAACGTGTATCCGCGCGAGATCGAGGAGGTGCTCTACGAGCACCCGGCCGTGCGCGAGGCCGCGGTCGTCGGCGTCCCGCATGACGACCTGGGGGAGGAGGTCGGCGCGGCCGTCGTCCTCAAGGACGGCGAGGAGCTGACCGCCGACGCGCTCCAGGCTTACATGAAGGAGAACGTCGCGGCGTACAAGTACCCGCGCCACATCTGGTTCGTCTCCGAGCTGCCGAAGGGGCCCACCGGCAAGATCCTCAAGCGCGAGATCGACGTGCCGCAGGAGGCCGAGAAGGCCTAGTCCGGCACCGCTGCCGGCCGGACCTCCGGTACGGTCCGTAGCGTTGAGTTTCACGGTGCATTCACGGACATCCTTGACAGAGGATGGTACGTTGCGCGCGACCGGCCGGGGACGAGCTCCGGTGAAGCAGTATTTGGAGGAACAGCGCTGAGATGAGCAGCGGAACGGTGAAGTGGTTCAGCGACGACAAGGGCTTCGGCTTCATCACGCCGGACGAGGGTGGCAAGGACCTGTTCGTCCACCACTCGGCGATCGTCGCCGACGGCTATCGCTCGCTCCCCGAGGGTGCGCGGGTGACGTACGAGGAGGAGGCAGGGGACAAGGGCCCCAAGGCCATCAACGTCGTCCGCGCCTGACCGCCCGGCACGACAACCGTCTCGCAGCAGCGCGAAGGCCCGCTCACCGGCGGGCCTTCGTCGTTCCCTGCTACGTGAGCAGGATCACGAGCACGATGATGATCAACAGCGTTCCGAGGCCGATGTACATGCCATCGGTGTACCCAGGGTCAGTGCTCGGCAACGCCGGCGTCGGGCGGGTCCAGCGGGAGGCCGGCGTCGTCCCACGCCAGCAGGCCGCCGGCCAGGCTGTAGGCCTCGTAGCCGGAGGCGCGGAACGCCTGCGCGGCCATCAGCGACCGCGAGCCGGCGCGGCACTGGAACACGACCGGGCGGTCCTTGTCGATCGACGCGGCCTGGGCCGAGAGCTCGTTGACCGGGATGTGCCGGACGTCGCCGGGGATCCGGCTCTGGTCCCACTCATAGCCCTCGCGCACGTCGACGAGCTGGACCTCGCCGGCCTCGAAGCGCCGGCGCGCGTCCTCGGGCGTGATCTCGATGTCGTTCTGGCTCACGCTGCGGGAGTCTAGGACTCGCGCGTCAGCACGAACCGCCCGGCGAGGCGGTGCAGCTCCTCGGCGCTGCGCGTGAGCTCCTGCGCGGAGGCGACGATCTGCCTGGTCGAGGCGACGGTCTGGTTCGACGACGCCGCGACCTGCTGGGCGGCGGCCGACGACTGCTCGGCGACCGAGGCGACCTCGCCGACGTCGGCGTCGACCTTCTGCGAGGACTCGGCGATCGCGCCGATGGACTGCGCGATCTCCGCCACGCGGCCGGAGGTGACCTCGACCGCGTCGCCGATCTCGGCGAACGACGCGCGCGCGGCCTCGACGGTCGCGACGCCGTCCTCGGTGCGGGCCGCGCCGTCCTCGACGACGGTCAGGGCGCGCTCGGTCTCGGTCTGGATCTCGGCGATGACGGAGGCGATCGACGAGGCGGCCTGCTGGCTCTCGTCGGCGAGCTTGCGGACCTCCTCGGCGACGACGGCGAAGCCGCGGCCCTGCTCGCCGGCGCGGGCGGCCTCGATGGCCGCGTTCAAGGCCAACAGGTTGGTCTGCTCGGCGATGCCGCCGATCGTGTCGACCATCGAGCCGATGCGGGAGGAGCGCTCGCCGAGCGAGCGGATGACGTTGGTGACCTCGGCCGAGGCGCCGGACACGGCGAGCATCGCGTCGGACGCGGCGCCGACGGCGGCGGCGCCCTCGTGCGCCAGCTCGCGGGCGCGGCCGGCCTGGTCGGCGGCCTCGGCGGCGCCGCGGGCGGAGTCCTGGGTCGCCTGGGCGACGTTCGTCGACAGGCCGCGGACCTCGACCACCGAGGACACCTGGCGCTCGGCGCCGGAGGCGACCTCGCCGACGGCGCGGGCGATCTCGTCCACCGCGCGGCCGGCCTCGTCGGCGTCGACCACGACGCGGCCGGACACCAGGGCGACGGTCTCGGCGGCCTGGGAAAGGTCGTCCACCATGCCGCGCAGGCCGGCGGTCATCTCCGCGAGGGAGCGGCGCAGCTCGTCGCGCTCGGAGCGCGGGGCGAGCTCGCCGGACAGGTCGCCCTGGGCGACGCGGCCGGCGTGGTCGGCGATCAGGCGCAGCTCGCCCAGCATCCGCTGGACCGCCGCGGCCGAGCGGCCGACCTCGTCGAAGTCGTGGACGAGCAGGTGCACGTCCGGGTCGAGGTCGCCGTCGGCGATCGAGTTGGCCGCGCGCGAGATCTCCGACAGGCGCTTCTTGATCTCGATCTGCGACCACAGCGACATCGCGACCACGCCGATCAGCAGCACCGCGGTCCCGACGATGAACGCCGACTTGGCGCTAGCGATGCCGTCCTGGACGTGGGCCGCGTCGATCGCCGAGATCCTGCTCAGCACGACGACGATCTCCACGCTCACGATGACGACGAGCGCGGCGATGGCCAGCACGAGGCGCATCCGCGTGGATGCGAGCCGGCTGACCGCGTGGGTCCCCTCCACCTGGGTCATGCTCCGGTTCTCGGCAAATGCGCATGGGTCTTGAGCGGCGTCTGGGCGCCCTCAGCCCTTGTTCAGGCGGAGGGTTCGAGCGCGATCGTGGCGGTGCGGGAGCGCACGTCGCGCGCCAGGGCGTAGCCGACGAGGGCGATCACGAGCACGACGGCCAGCGTGCCGAGCGCGAGCGCCTCGAACGTGCCCTGGCTCACGCCCCACGTGTCGTGGAAGTTGTAGTCGATCCCGAACAGCGACTCGAGCGTGCCGGGGAAGACCGCGACCCAGCTGCCGAGCGCGACCCAGATGGTCGAGAGCACCGTCGCCACCCAGATGCCGGCGGTCCCGCCCGGCACGCGGTAGGGCCGGTGCACGCCCGGATGGCTGTAGCGCAGCTTCAGCGCCGCCGGGAAGATCCACAGGTACGAGAGCAGGGTGGTGGAGATCGCGATCGTCAGGACGACGGCGAACTTGGAGTTCGCGCCGCCCTGGAAGGCGGCCACGGCCACGATCATGAAGATGGAGGACGTGATCCCCGACAGCGTGTTGACGCGCACCGGCGTGCCGAGCTTGGCGTTGAAGCGGCCGAAGAAGCTGGGGAACGCGCCGTCGTAGGAGGCGACGGCGAGGATGCGGTCCGAGCCGATCATCCACACGGCGCCGCTGGTGAGCAGCGTGCCGACGAAGGCGACCGTCATCGCGCCGAGCAGGAAGCTCTTGGCGCCGCCGTAGACCGAGAACGTCGTGGCGACCGCGTCGAGGAAGCCGCTGATCCCGGTCACGGCGCTGGACGGCAGGACCAACATGATGCCCAACACCGGGATGGCGTACAACAAGACGCCGAGGATGGCGGACTGGACGACGGCGACGGGGACGTCCTTCTGCGGGTCCTGCATCTCCTCGGCGGCGCCGTTGCCGAGCTCGAAGCCGACGTAGTTGAAGAGCAGGACGGGGGCGAGGCCGAGGAACACGGCGCCGGTGGGCTTGAGGTGGCCGACCGGGAACCCGTGCACGCCGTGGTCGATGGCGTAGACGATGAGCGTGATGACGAAGAACCCCATGACGAACAGGCGCATGAAGGCGCCGAGGTTGGGGATCCACTTGCCGCGGCGCAGCGACACGATCGCCACGCCGATCGAGAACCAGATGAACAGCAGCTTGAAGGCGTAGTCGCCGACCGAGCCGCTGGAGCCGACGCTGAAGATGTTGTCGTTCCAGGCCTGGGTGGCGATGAACGCGAGCGAGCCGCCGACCCACAGCGGGTTGGTCACCCAGTAGAGGACCGCGGCGATCGCGCCGTGCAGGCGGCCGAAGGCGAGCTTGGTCCACTCGTACGGCCCGCCCTCCTGCGTGAACGCCGAGCCGACCTCGGCCATGAGCAGCGCGTAGGGCGCGACGAACAGGATCGCCAGGACGATCAGCCAGGTGAAGCCCTGCGGGCCGCTGGACGCGACGAGGCCGAGGGTGTCCAGGCCGACGAACGCGCAGACGGTGAAGAACAGAAGGTCGAAGCGGCGCAGCGACTTCTGCAGCTTGCCCTTCTCCTCGATCGCCAGCGTGGTGGTCTCTTCGATCTCGGGCATCCGGGTGACCGTACGGATACAGGGTTTCGCCGCAATGGCCCAGATGTGGGAAGTTGGGCCGCCGTTGTGGAGGGGTGGTCAGCCCCAGAAGAGGTTGAACAGCCCGAACTGATGCTCCGGGCGCCACCCGACGGCGGGGCCGAGGCGCATGCGCAGCGCGTCGTTGAGGCGGACGAAGCGCCAGGCGCGGAGGGCGTCGCCGGCGGCGAGGTTGCCGTCCGGGACGATCAGCGTGCCCGCCCCCGGGCCGCTGGTGGCGGCGGCCATGAGCGCGACGCCGGTCTCGGGCCGCGTAGCGGCGATCGCGGTCCCGGCGCCCCACGGGGAGGCGATGGCCCAGCCGGTCATGCCGTCGATGCCGCCCGGCGCGAAGACGCCGGCGAGCGGGTGGATCGCGTCGAGGACGTTGTCGCGGCGCTCGCCGGTGACGGCGTGGTCGAGGGCCTTGAGGCGGGAGCGGTCGGGGTCGCCGAGGCGCTGGAGGTCGAGCGGAGGCGCGGCGCCGGCGACGCCGCGCCAGGCGATCGCGCGCTCCTCGGCGACGAAGCCGAGCCGCTCGTAGACCGGGCGGCCCGCCTCGGTGGCGTAGAGCAGGACGGTCCGGGCGCCGCGGTTGCGCAGCCAGCGGACGGACGCCTCGGTGAGCGCGGTGCCCAGGCCGCCGCGGCGCGCCTCGGGCGAGACCCCGACGGCGCCGATCCAGCCGGTCATCCCGAACGACGCGCAGCAGGCGACGCCGACGACCGCGCCGCGGCCCTCGGCGACGAGGATCGCGGCGTCCGGGGAGCGGCGCGGGTACTCGAGCAGGCGCGCGACCTGGGTGCCGAAGCCGGCACGCCGGAGGACATCGACCGCGAGGGGTACCTCGCGGTCCATCGCCGGTCGTATCGCCGATGCGAGCCGCACCGGCCCAGACCCTACTTCGCGGCGCGTCAGTAGCGCGGCGGCGGCGGGGGCGCGTCCGTGTAGCGGTCGTGGGTCACGACCGTGTCACGCCGGCGCGGGGCCAGCAGGAGGATGACCGACAGGATCAGCCCGACGATCCCGACGATCATCAGGATCAGGCCGACGGTCGTCAGGTCGACCCCGCTGATCGAGTCGGTGACCGCGTAGCGCAGGATCGCGCCTGCGGCGATGAGGAAGAGCGAGGTTCCGATACCCATGCGCCCCGTTGTACCCCCGACGAATAACGTTCATCCCATGAGCGCGTTCGCCACCGACATCTACGAGATCCCCCAGGAGCACAAGGACTTCCGCGACCTGGTCCGGCAGCTCGCCGTGGAGAAGGTGACGCCGCGCGCGGCCGAGATCGACGCGACCGACGAGTACCCGTGGGACATCCGGCGGCTGCTCGCCGAGAACGACGTGCTCGCGCTGCCCTTCGGGGAGGAGTGGGGCGGGACGGGAACCGGCACGGTGATGCTCCAGATGGCGGTGGAAGAGCTGGCCAAGGCGTCAGCGAGCGTCGCGTTGATGTTGATGGTCCAGGAGCTCGGGTCGCTGCCGATCCAGCTGTTCGGGAGCGAGGAGCTGAAGGCGCGGTTCCTGCCGCGGTGCGCGACCGGCGAGTGGTCGCCGGCGTTCTGCCTGTCTGAGTCCGAGTCGGGGAGTGACGCGAGCGCGATGCGCACGACCGCGCGGCAGGACGGCGACGACTGGGTGATCAACGGGACGAAGTCCTGGATCACGAACGCCGGCGTCGCGGACTTCTACGTGGTGTTCGCGGTCACGGATCGCGAGAACCGGCGGGTGACGGCGTTCGTCGTCGAGAAGGAGCGCGAGGGGTTCTCGGTGCCGAAGTACGAGCACAAGCTGGGGATCCACGGGTCGCCGACCGGGCAGCCGGTGTTCGCGGACGTCCGGGTTCCGGCGGCGAACGTGATCGGCGAGGTCGGGCGCGGGATGAGCGTCGCGCTGGGAACGCTGGAGCGGACCCGGCTGGGCGCCGCCGCGCAGGCCGTCGGGATCGCGCAGGGCGCCATCGACTACGCCGTGCAGTACGCGAAGGAGCGGACCGCGTTCGGGAACCCGATCCTGGAGCTGCAGGGGTTGCAGTTCAAGCTCGCCGACATGCAGACCCGGACCGCCGCCGCGCGCGAGTTGTTGTACAAGGCCTGCGCGAAGATGGACCGCGGCGAGCCCGACAAGGCGATGTACTCGTCGATGGCGAAGCTGTTCGCGAGCGACACCGCGATGTACGTGACGGTCGAGGCGGTCCAGGTGCTGGGCGGCTACGGGTACGTCACCGAGTACCCGGTGGAGCGGATGATGCGCGATGCCAAGATCACGCAGATCTACGAGGGGACGAACGAGGTGCAGCGGGTGGTGATCGCGCGGCAGCTGGCGCGGTAGGGGCGGCGCCTGCGCGCCCCTTCGCGGCGCCCCCGCTCCCGCCGCGCCCCCGCGCCGCCGCGCTCCTCGGTACACGCGCCTCCACTGCCCTGCAGGGCGCCGGCGGGGCTGGCCGCGGTCGGCCGCTTCGGCGGCGCGACCGCATTCGCACCGGCGCGTCGTCCAGGCTGGTGCTGCCGACGCTATGCGGTCTCCGCGCCGCTTCGGTACACGCGCCTCCACTGCCCTGCAGGGCGCCGACGGGGTTGGCCGCGGTCGGCCGCTTCGGCGGCGCCACCGCAATCGCACCGGCGCGTCGTCCGCGCTGGTGTCGCCGGCGCTATGCGGTCTCCGCCGACCCGTCGAGTCACACGCGTCACTCCGCGCCGCGCGAAACGGACAGTGTCGGCCACGACGCCACCCGGGTCGCTTTGAGCTCCATATAGGGGCCGAAAGCGACCCGGACCTCCGCTGGCGGCCGAGTCACCCGAGTGGCCCGCCGTTCTACCTGGACAACTGAGGTCCGTGTCGTCCAGAACGTCTATATGACGCCCAAAACCGACACCGACCGCGCGAGACCTCGGTCCCGCCCCGAGGCAGACGCGTGCGAGAGTCGTCGATGGCGCGATCGCCTCGGCCGCGGCGGGCGCCCGCCCCGAAGAACACGCGTCGTGCCAGTCATCGGCGGCGCAGTCGCCCTCGGCCGCGGCGCGCGCCCGCCCCGAGGCAGACGCGTCGCGTCGCGCTCCCGCGCCGCGAGCTGCGCCGGCCGCGGCTCGCCCCCGCCCCCCAAGCACACGCGCAACGGCGCGCCCCCGCGCGGCCGGCCATTCCGGCCGCGGCCAGAGCACACGCACCGCGACGCGCGCCCCAGCCACGCCCGCTCCCTCCCTCACGCCAATTGGCCGTGCCCCTCAATTAGACGCCCCTCCCGGGGCAGTAGTCTGAGCGGCGATCGTCATGCCGCTTCGGAGAACGCTCTTCGCCGCTGTCATCGCCCTCAGCCTCGGGTTGACGGCGATCGTGCTGCTTGAGGGTGGGTTCTCCACGATTGGTCCGTTGCGGATCGTCGAGGTCATCGGGGTCATCGTGATGGCGGGTGCGGCGATGCTCGGGGCGATGGCGATCGTCGGTGTCCGGATGGCCGGCTGGAAGGAGCCGGAGTCCGAGGCGGAGTTCGAGCGGGTTGTCCTGCGCGCCGAGAGGCTGGCCAAGGAGGGGACGGCCGCCGAGCCGACCGAGGACGAGTTCATGGACCTCGACCCCTACGACGACGCGGACTTCGAGGAGCTCGTCCGCGACGCGATGGACGACCTGCCGGACCTCCTGCGCGCGGCGCTGGACCGCAACGTCGCGGTCGTGATCTCCGACGGCGGTCGCCGTCACGGGGCCTACGGGCTCTACAACGGCGACGGCGCCACCCGCGACGACTACCCGGACAAGATCATCATCTTCCGCGACACGCTGCGGCGCGACTTCGGCCACGACGCGGACCTCCTCAGGCACCAGGTGATGGTCACGGTCCGCCACGAGCTCGCCCACCACATCGGGTTCGACGAGCTCGGCGTGCGCGATCTCGGGCTGTAGACCAAGCGGCACGCCTCCCGCTTGACAGGAGTTCCGGTGTTCTGAACACTGGAACACATGCCCGTCGAGCGCTCGTCGCTGCCCGAGCAGGTCTTTCGCCAGCTCGTGGGCGCGGTGCTCGATGGCGAGTACGCCCCCGGCGACCGCCTCCCGCCCCAGCGTGCGCTCGCGCAGGACCTCGGCGTCAACATGGCCTCGCTGCGCGAGGGCATCAAGCGCCTGGAGCAGCTGCGGCTCGTCGAGGTCAAGCACGGCGACGCGATGCGCGTCCAGGACTGGCGCGCGAACTCCGGGCTCGACGTCCTCGCCTACGCCGTGACCGTCGACCCCGCGCTCACGAACGCGCTGTTCGAGGCCCGGCGCCTGCTGCTGCGCGAGGCCGCGCGGCTGGCCGCGACGCGGCACACCGACGAGCAGAGCAAGGCGCTCCAAGACCTCGCCGCCGCGTTCGCCACAGCGCCAGACGACGCCACCGCGCAGATGGTCGACCTCGCGTTCATGGCCACGGTCATCGACGCCGCCGGCAACCTCGTCTTCACGTTGATCCTCAACTCGATCCGCGAGCTGTACCTCAGCCACCTGGAGCGCTTCCGGCCGATCGTGACCGGTCGCGACGAGCTGATCCCGCTCTACCGCCGCGCGGCCCGCGCGATCGCGGCCGGCGACGCCACCCGCGCCGCCACGGCGATCGACCGGCTCGCCGCGCTGCAGGAGCGCCGCATGGTGGACACGCAGCCGTGACCGCGCTGTCGCCGCGCGAGCAGTCGATCTTCGCGTGCGTCGCCGACACGCTCCTGGCGCCCGCGCCGCCGCTGCCGCCGATCCGCGACACCGACGCGGTCAAGGCGTTCGACAACTGGCTGACGCTCGCGCCGCGCCTCAACCGCCTCGCCCTGCGCGCGCTGCTGCTCGGCCTGGAGCTCGCGCCGCGCCTGACGCGCACCCGGACCCGCTGGCGCCGCCTGCCGCCCCAGCGCCGCCTCGCGATCCTCGACGCGCTCGCCGCGCGGCGCCCCGGCGGGAAGGCGATCGTGGACGCCCTCCGCGCGTCCGCCGCCGTGAGCTACTACGGCGACGCGCACGTCTCGGCCCTGCTGGGCTACAGGCCGCGGGAGCAGCGATGACCCTCCTCGACGAGCACGAGCGGACCACGGCCGGCGGCATCGTCGACGGCGCCCGCGTCTGCGGCGAGCGCCGCCTCCGCGCCGACGCCGTCGTCATCGGCTCGGGCGCCGGCGGCGCGCCCGTCGCCAAGGCCCTGGCCGAGGCCGGCCGCCGCGTCGTCGTCCTGGAGGACGGCGCCCACTTCACGCGCGACCAGCTCACCGCCCGCCCGCGCGACATGACCGCGCTGCTCTACCGCGACGCCGGCCAGGCGTCGACCGTCGGCACGCCGCCGATCATGCTCCCGACCGGCCGCGCGCTCGGCGGCACGACGCTCGTCAACTCCGGCACCTGCTTCCGCGCGCCCCATCACGTACAACAACGCTGGGTCGACGAGCTGGGCCTGGACGACCTCGGCCCCGGCCGCCTCGACGCCGCCTACGCACGCGTGGAACGCGAGATCGGCGTCGCGCGCGTGCCCGAACAGCTCGCCGGCGCCAACGCGCTGATCGCCAAGCGCGGCGCCGACCGCCTCGGCTGGTCCGGCCACTTCCTGGACCGCAACGCCCGCGGCTGCCAGGGTTCGGGCGTCTGCGCGTTCGGCTGCCCGACCGGCGCCAAGCAGCACGCGGGCGAGGTGTACATGAACGCCGCGCACGCCGCCGGCGCCATCACCTACACCAACGCGCGCGCGACGCGGATCGTCCTGGACGGGGACACCGCGACCGGCGTCGTCGCCCGCACGCACGGCGGCGGCGACGTGTTCGTCACCGCCGACACGACGATCGTGGCCGCCGGCACGCTCCACACGCCGCTCCTCCTCGCCGCCTCCGGACTGAGACACCCGCACCTCGGCCGCCACCTCTCGATCCACCCGGCCACCGCGGCCTGGGGGATCATGGACGAGGTCGTCGACATGGCCCGCGGCGTCCCGCAGTCCTACGGGATCGACGAGTTCGCGAGCGAGGGCATCATGTTGGAGGGGATCGCCGGCCCGCCCGACTACCTCGCGATGGCCGTCCCGTTCTCCGGCCCCGCGCATCGCGAGCTCATGCTCGACTACCGCCACGTCGCGCAGTTCGGCCTGATGCTCGCCGACACGTCGCGCGGGCACGTCGCGCTCGGGCGTCTCGCGCGCCACGCCGCGCCCGGCCGGCCGATCGTCCGCTATGACCTGAACCAGCGGGACGTCGACACCATCAAGAACGGCGTCGCCCGCTTGGCCGAGCTGCTGCTCGCCGCCGGCGCCCGGCGCGTCGTCCTGCCGCTGGCCACGCTCCCGCAGATCACGCCCCAGCAGGGCCCCGCCGCGATCCTGCGCCAGCCCGTCGCCGCGCGCGACCTCAAGTTGATGGCCTTCCACCCGCTCGGCACCGCGCGCATGGCCGCGCGCCCCGCCGACGGCGTCACCGACCCCACCAACAAGGTCCACGGCACGACCAACCTGTACGTCTGCGACGGCGCCGCCGTCCCGCCCGCCGTGGGCGTCAACCCGCAGCTGACGATCATGGCCCTCGCGACCCGGCTGGCCGACCGGCTCCTGGCGTGAGACCCTGAACCCACGACGAGGAGCAGCCCGATGTCCTTCCTGATCGACCCGCCCTGGCTGTACGCCAACGGCCGCGCGCTCGCCGCGGCCGCGCCGGACAACGCGCGGCGGGACCAGCTCGCCGGCGCGACGCTCGGCGTCTTCCTCGTCACGTCGATCTCGCTCTACCTCGACAAGGCGTGGACGCGCCCGATCTGGCGTCTCTGCCGCGCCCGCTCCGGCCGCGACTGGATGCTCAACTCCGGCGTCCTGCGCCTGGACCCCGAGCGCGCCGGCACGCCGACGCACCTGGTCTCCGGCGCCCTGTTCGCCACCTACCCCTTCTGGCTGTGGCTCGGGCTGCGACACGGTCGGGACTGACGACCCGCTTCCCGTACTTCGGCGCCGAAGGCGGGTACGAGTCGTTCTACGTCCGCGCGGTCGACCCCGATCGCGCGCGTTCGGTGTGGCTGCGGCACACCGTCCATCAGGAGCCCGACGGCGAGCCGATCGGCGCCGCCTGGGTCACGCTCTTCGACGACCGGCTGGACGCGCCGCTGGCCTACAAGCAGTCGACGACCGACCCCGAGCCGGACGGCTGGCTGCGCGTCGGCCACAGCGACTTCTCGCCGACCGGCGTCCACGGGTCGGCGGGACCGGCGAGCTGGGACCTCGACTGGACCGGCGACGAGCCCGGCCTGCGCCACCTGCCCAAGTCCATCATGTACTCGGCGCCCGTCCCGCGCACGAAGGTCGAGTCGCTCCGACCCAAGGTGATCGTGAACGGTCAGGTCACCATCCACGACAACACGACGTTGGTGGAGGGGTGGCCGGGGATGGTCGGCCACAACTGGGGCACCCAGCACGCCGAGCGCTGGATCTGGCTGCACGGCACGCTGTTCGAGGACCGGCCGGACGCGTGGCTGGACATCGCGCTCGGGCGCGTCCGCGTCGGACCGCTCCTGACCCCGTGGATCGCCAACGGCGTGATCAGCCTCGACGGTCAGCGCCATCGCGTCGGCGGGGCGGCCGCCCGCGCGCACGTCGACGAGCACCCGAGCACGCTGGACCTGCGCGTCGCCTCCCACGACGCCAAGGTGCGCCTGACCGTCCACGGCAACCGCCGGCAGACCGTGGTCTGGCGCTACGCCGACCCCGACGGCCGCGAGCACCACGTCGCCAACTGCTCGATCGCGGAGCTCGAGGCCGTCGTCACGCCGCACGGCGGCGCGGCCACCGTCCTGCGCACCGCCCACGGCGCGGCCTACGAGCTCGGCGCACGCGAGGTCCCGGCCGGCTTGGCGGTCCAGCCGTTCCCGGACCCGTGACGCACTTGACACGCGCGCTGGGAGCGGAGTAGCGTCGACCCGAATAGTGTTCGACAATGTCGAACGCGGGCCGTACCCAAGTAGGAGGAGTTGAACGACATGGCCGTGGCCTCGTCCTCGATGCGCAAGCTGCTCAACGATCCCGCCGACATCGTCAAGGAGTCGCTCGCCGGCCTCGCGGCCGCGCACGGCGACCTCCTCAGATACGACGCCGACGCCCAGATCGTGGTCCGCGCCGACGCGCCGATATCCGGGAAGGTGGCGCTGATCTCCGGCGGTGGCGCCGGGCACGAGCCGATGCACGGCGGCTTCGTCGGGCGTGGGATGCTCGACGCCGCCTGTCCGGGCGCGGTGTTCACGTCGCCGGTGCCCGATCAGATGCTGGCGGCGACCAAGGCCGTCGACGGCGGCGCCGGCGTCGTCCACATCGTCAAGAACTACACGGGCGACGTGATGAACTTCAAGATGGCCGCCGAGGACGCGGCCGACGACGGCATCGCGGTCGAGTCGGTCCTGATCGACGACGACGTCGCCGTCCAGGACTCGCTCTACACCGCCGGGCGCCGCGGCGTCGGCGCGACGGTCCTGGCCGAGAAGCTCGCCGGCGCGGCCGCCGAGCGCGGGGACGACGTGGCGGCCGTCGCGGGCATCGCGCGCCGGGTGGACGACCGGGCGCGCTCGTTCGGGATCGCGCTCTCGTCGTGCATCCCGCCGTCGTCCGGCAAGCCGATCTTCGACCTGCCCGAGGGCGAGATGGAGGTCGGGATCGGCATCCACGGCGAGCCGGGCCGCCGGCGCGCGCCGCTCGGGACGCTGCACGAGATCGCCGGGCTGCTCGTCGAGGCCGTGACGACCGACCTCAAGCCGGAGTCCGGCACGAAGGTCCTGCCCTTCGTCAACAGCATGGGCGGGACGCCGCTGCTCGAGTTGTACGCCTTGTACGGCGAGGTGGACACCATGCTCCGCAAGGCCGGCCTGGAGCCGGTGCGGCGCCTCGTCGGGCCGTACATTACCTCGCTCGAGATGGCCGGCGCGTCGCTGACGCTGCTCGCGCTCGATGACGAGCTGATCGAGTTGTGGGACGCTCCCGTGCACACCCCGGCACTGCGTTGGGGAGCGTGACGAGAGGATGTCGACCGTGACCGCCGTTCAGTCGCAGACCGTCGTCGAGTGGATGACCTCGCTGGCCGAGGACGTCAAGGCGCAGGCTGACCACCTGACGCAGCTCGACGCGGCGATCGGCGACGGCGATCACGGCATCAACATGAACCGCGGGATGGCGGCGGTCCTCGGCGCGCTGGAGCAGCAGGATGATGGTGTCGCTCCGGGCAAGCTCCTGATCGCCGCCGGCCGGACGCTGGTCTCGACGGTGGGCGGCGCGAGCGGCCCGCTGTGGGGCTCGTTCTTCCGCGGGGTAGGACGGGCGCTGGGCGACGCGCCGGAGCCGGATGCCGAGCAGCTCGGCGAGGCGCTGGCCGCGGGGCTGAAGGCCGTGCAGGACCTGGGCGCCGCGGCGCCGGGGGACAAGACGATGGTCGACGCGCTCGGCCCGGCGGTCGAGGCGTACCGCGCGGCGGTGGCCGGCGGCGGCGGGCTGGCGGAGGCGGCGAGCGCCGCGTCCGAGGCGGCGGCGGAGGGCGCGAAGGCGACCGTCCCGCTGCAGGCCCGCAAGGGCCGCGCGTCGTACCTCGGCGAGCGGTCGGTCGGCCACGAGGATCCGGGCGCCGCGTCGACCGTGCTGGTCATGGGCGCGCTCGCCCGCGCGGTCGGGTGATGCGGGGCGTCCCGGCGTCTCCGGGGTTGGCGGCGGGGCCGGCGCGGGTGGCGGCCGGGGTTGTTGATGTGGATGCGCGGCACGGCGGGGATGTCGAGGCTGAGGTCGCTGTGGCGCGGCGCGCGCTGCGGGACGCCGGGGCCGAGCTGGACGCGACGGCCGCGTCGCTGCGCGCGGGCGGGCACGGGGCGGAGGCCGAGATCGTCGAGGCCGGCGCGCTGATGGCGCTGGACCCGGCGCTGGCGCGCGCGGTGGAGGCGGGCGTCGTCGAGGAAGGCCTGACCGCCGCGGCGGCGATCGGCGCGGCGTGCGCGCGGTACGCGGAGACGATCGCGGCGCTGCCGGATGCGAACCTGGCGGCGCGCGCGGATGACGTGCTGAGCTTCGGCCGGCGCGCGGCGCGGCTGGCGGCGGGCGGTGGCCCCGACGGCGCTGCGGAGGCCGCGGTGCCGGCCGTGGGCGCCGTGATCGTCGCCGACGACCTCGGTCCGGCCGACGTCGCCGAGCTCCAGGACGTGGCGGCGGTCGCGCTGGCCGGCGGCGGGCCGACGGCCCACGCGGCGATCGTCGCGCGGTCGCTCGGCGTGCCGATGGTCGTCGGGCTCGGCGTCTCGATCCTGGAGACCGTGGAGGGGACGGCCGTCGTGGTCGACGGCGCGACCGGCGACGTGCGCGTCGACCCGCCGAGCGACATGGTGGACAACGCGCGGGCGCAGATGGCGGTCGCGGCGGCGCGGCGCCGGCGCCAGGACGCGGCGGCGACGCTCCCGGCGGTCACGCTGGACGGCACGCGCGTGCGCGTGTTGAGCAACGCGGCGGGGCCGGCGGAGGTCGACGTCGGGCTGGCGGCGGGCGCCGAGGGCGTCGGGCTGCTGCGCACCGAGCTGGCGTTCCTCGACCACGCGGACTGGCCGACCGAGCAGGAGCATCAACACCTGCTGGACGCGATCGACGCGCCGCTGATCACGGTGCGGCTGCTGGACTTCGGCGGCGACAAGACGCCGCCGTTCCTGCGCGGGACGACCGCGCGCGGCATCGAGCTGCTGCTCGCCCATCCCGACGCGCTGGACGCGCAGCTGCGGGCGATCGCGCGGCGGATCGCGCGGGCCGGGGGCTCGTCCGAGATCCGGGTGTTGATCCCGCTCGTCGCCGACGTCGACCAGGTCGACGCCGTGCGCGCCCGGCTGCCCGACGGCGCGCGGGTCGGCGGGATGATCGAGACGCCGGAGGCCGCCGCGATCGCGCCCGCGCTCGCGCAGCGCTGCGCGTTCCTGTCGATTGGGACCAACGACCTCACCAACGCGACGCTCCAGACCGATCGCTTCGCGCGCAACACGTCGGTCGCGCACCATCCGCTGGTCCTCGACAACATCGACAAGTCGGCGCGCGCCGCGCACGCGGCGGGGATCCCGATCGAGGTCTGCGGCGAGGCCGCGTCGGATGCGGTGGCGATGCCGCTGCTCGTCGGGTTGGGCGTCGACGAGCTCAGCGTGGGGGCGGCGCGGGTTGGCACGGTCCGTGCGTGGGTGCGCGCGCTGGACGCCGGTCAAGTCCATCACCTTGCCAAGCGCGCGCTGGCGCGCGCCGGGGCGGACGAGGTCGCCGAGCTGGTGCGCGCCGAGCTAGGCGGGCGTCTCGACGAGGCCGGCGAGCAGCTCGGCCAGCCCGTCGACGGCGGCGGCCGCGTCGGGGCCGGCGGCCCGTAGGGCGACGGTGGTCCCCGCCTTGGCGCCGAGACCCAACACGGACAACAGGCTCTTGGCGTCCGCCTCGCGGTCGCCGGCGACGATCGTGACGTCGGCGTCGTATCCCATCGCGGCGCGTACGAACGTCGCGGCCGGGCGCGCGTGGAGGTCGACGTCGCTCGGGAGCGTGGCGGTGGTCTCAGAGCTTGCGGGCATCACGCGCCTCCTCGGCGGACTTCAGGACGGTGGCGAGATCGGCGCCGGCCGACGCGGTCACGGCCGCGGTGACGGCGCCCTCGACGATCGGGGCGTCGGCGAGCTTGACGAGGACGCCGTCGTCGGCGTAGTCGTCGAGCAGCGAGCGGACGGTCAGGATCGAGGAGCCGAGGTCGCCGAGGACGACCACGCCGTCGCCGTCGCGGCCGGCGCGGTCGATCGCCGCGCGCACGCCCTCCGCGTCGGTGCCGAGGCTGCCGTCCGGCGTCCCGCCGGAGGCCGCGATCGTGACGTCGGGGCCGGCCATCTGGCCCGCGAGGGCGGAGAGGCCGGCGGCAAGCTCCGCGCTGTGCGATACAACGACGATCCCGACCATGCTGCCTAGTCTACAGTCCCGAAAGCCGTTCGACAATGTCGAATAGCGAGATGTCCTCCTCCGACGCCGAGCAGCGCGTCGCGTCCGCCGCCAACGGTGGCGGCGGCGCGCGCCGCGGCACGATCCAGTCGGTCGACCGCTCGGCGCGGATCCTCAAGCTGCTGGCCTCCGGGCCGCGCCGGCTCGGCGTGAGCGAGATCGCGGGGCGGCTGGAGCTCGCGCGGCCGACGGTCCACGGGCTGCTGCAGACGCTCCAGGCGCACGGGTTCGTCGAGCAGGACCGCGACAGCGACAAGTACCAGTTGGGGGCGGGGCTGCTCCACCTCGGCAACTCGTACCTGGACCTGAACGAGCTGCGCGGCCGCTCGATCGTGCATGCCGAGCGGCTGGCCGGCCGCTCTTCGGCCGCCGTTCGCGTGGGGGTGCTGCACGGGCCAGTGGTGGTCGTCGTCCACCACGTGTTCCGGCCGGACGACCAGTTCCAGGTTTTGGAGGTCGGCGCGCAGCTGCCGGCCCACGCGAGCGCGCTGGGCAAGGCGATCCTGGCGTTCGGGCCGGAGCAGGTGGTCGAGGACCTGGTGGCCGACGAGCTGCCGCGGCTGACGCGGCGGACGCTGACGTCGGGGGTTGCTTTGCGGAAGGAGCTGGTGGACGTCCGGTCGCGAGGCGTCGCGCGGGAGCGCGACGAGGCTGTTTTGGGCGAGGCGTCGCTGGCCGCGCCGATCTTCGACCACGCTGGGTTGGCGGTCGGCGCGATCGGCGTGGTGGGGGAGACGTCTGTGATGCTGCCGCGGGCGCCGAGTCGGGAGTTGACGACGGCGGTGGTGGATGCAGCGCGGGGCGTGTCGCGGGAGCTGGGGGCGCCGCGGTGGCCGGCGGCTGCTCGGCCGTAGCGCGGGCGTTGGTTGGCGCGCAGTGCGGGGCGTTGGTCGTCCTGCGGCGCGGGGTCTGCTTGGCATCTAGGGCGTGAGGCTGTTGCGGTGGCGCTCCGCGCTGGCGGCGTGCTTCGGCCGCCCTGGCGGGGGCGTTTCGGGCTCGCATCGCCGGGACGCCGAGGTCCGTGTCGTCTGGTGTCCCGCAGAGGGACACGGGACGACAGGGACCGTGGTTCGGAGGCGAATCCTCGCCACGCCGGGGTCCAAGTCGTCTGACCCCCGCATATCGGGGGCGAGACGACTTGGATCGCGCCGCGCCGAGGTCCGTGTCGTCTTGGACGTCATATGGACGTTCGAAACGACACGGATCGCCGCGCGCCGAGGTCCGTGTCGTCTCGTCGTCAACCATTCACCACCAAACGACACGGATCTCGGCGTCCTGGCAGTTCGGCCCCGAACCCGCCCCGGAAG
>DATDMD010000173.1:0-8843 GCA_036518975.1 Baekduia sp. | reverse complement strand
CGCCGCGTTCATCTTCCTCATCTGCCTGATCTGGGCGGCCATGAAGGAGTGGGAGCACGCCAGCCAGTTCTTCTTCTTCTTCGGCTTCGCCGAGAGCGCGGTGCTCGGCGCCCTGATGGCGCAGGACCTCGCGCTGTTCGTGCTGTTCTTCGACCTGATGCTCCTGCCGTTCCTGTTCCTGACCGGGATCTGGGGCCCGGAACGCACGCGCGTCGCGGCGATCACCAAGCTGTTCATCTACACCTTGGTCGGGTCGCTGCTGATGCTGGCGGCGGCGATCGCCACCGGCGTGCTCGTCGCGCAGCAGACCGGCCACGACCTGTCGTTCGCGTTCTCCGACCTCCAGGCCTCGCCGCTGGGCAAGGGCTCGCAGGAGTGGATCTTCCTCTGCTTCGCCGCGGCCTTCTGGGTCAAGATGCCGGCGTTCCCGGTCCACGGCTGGATGCCCGACGGCTACCGCAACATGCCGCTGCCGGTGGTGGCCGTCTTCTCGGCCGTGCTGTCGAAGGTCGCCGCCTACGGCTTCCTGCGCGTCGTGCTGCCGATCTTCCCGGACGCCTCCGCGCACTTCCAGGACCTGATGCTGGTGCTCGCGCTGGGGTCGATCCTGTACGGGTCGGCGATGGCGTTCACGACGACCGAGGCGCGGCTCGTGCTCGGGTACTCGTCGGTCGCCCAGCTGGGCTTCATCACGCTCGGGATCTTCTCGCTGACCGGCGACGGCGGGCAGGGAGCGATCCTGCAGGCCGTCAACCACGGCCTGGTCGTCGCGCCCGCGTTCGTCGTCGTCGCCTACCTCTCCGCGCGCACGCACGGCTCGGAGGACATCCGCGACATGGGCGGCATCGCGTTCCGCGCGCCGATCCTGGCGACGCTGTTCCTGATCGTGACGTTCGCCAACCTGGCGATGCCGGGCTCGTCGAACTTCGTCGGCGAGTTCCTCATCCTGCTCGGCGTCTTCCACTCCAAGCTGGTCATCGCCGCGATCGCCTTCGTCGGCGTAGGTCTGGCCGCGGTCTACTCGCTGCGCTTCTTCATCCGCACGATGCACAACCGCGTCGGGCCGGAGGTCGAGTCGCGCGAGGTCAGCTTCCGCGAGGGCCTCGTGCTGGTCCCGCTCGTCGGGGTGATCCTCTTCTTCGCGATCGACCCGCAGTTCGCCCTGCACAAGGGCGAACCGGGGATCGCGCGCGCCGTCGCCCCCGCGGCCGCGGTCGCGCACGAGGAGAACACCGTCAGCGACGCCGCCGTCCACCCCAAGCCCCCGGTCCGGTAGTCCTCCATGTTGCTCGCCGCCGTCACCAAGCCAACCATCGACTGGGCCGGCGTCTCGCCGCTCATCGCCCTGCTGGGCGGCGCGATCGTCGTGCTGCTCGCGGGCCTGCTCCGCGGGCGCTTCATCCGCGAGCAGCTCGTCCCGTTCCTGACGATCGTCGCGTTCGGCGCCACGATCGGCCTCGGCATCTGGCAGTGGCACGACGCCAAGGACCTGTTCGTGGCCAAGGGCTCTCAGGGCGCGCTGCGCTCCGACGACCTGACGCTGATGATCGCGTTCATCGTGTCGGTCACCGGCATCGGCGCGACGCTGCTGTCGTGGCGCGCGCTGGCGCCGCGCGAGGCCGCCCACGGCGAGTACTTCGCGCTGATGCTGACCAGCGCGGCCGGCATGGTGATCCTGGCGGCGGCGCAGAACCTCGTCTCGGTCTTCCTCGGCCTCGAGCTGCTGAGCGTCCCGCTCTACGTGCTGTGCGCGACGGAGATGCGGCGCGAGCGCTCGCTGGAGTCCGGGCTCAAGTACCTGATCATCGGCTCGGTCGGGTCGGCGACGTTCCTGTACGGGTTGGCCTTTCTCTACGGCGCGGCGGGCGACACCGACTTCCGCGGGATCGCGCAGGCCGTCAGCAGCGGCAACGCCAAGGACCCGCTGCTGCTCACCGGCATCGGCCTGACGATCGTCGGCCTGGCCTTCAAGGCGTCGGTCGCGCCGTTCCACCAGTGGACGCCGGACGTCTACCAGGGCGCGCCCACGCCGGTGACCGCGTGGATGGCGGTCGCGACCAAGGCCGCCGCGTTCGGCGCCGCGCTGCGCATCCTCGACGTCGCGCTGATCGACGCGCACCGCGACTGGGCGCCCGCGCTGGCCGCGCTCGCGACGATCACGATCGTGATCGGCAACGTCGGCGCGCTGTCGCAGTCGTCGCTCAAGCGGATGCTGGCCTGGTCGTCGGTCGCGCAGGCCGGCTACCTGCTGGCCGGCGTCATCGTCGCCACGCGGCTCGGCGTCCAGGCCACGGTCTTCTACCTCACGGTCTACCTGTTCATGAACATCGCGGCGTTCGCGGTGATCGCGGCGCGCGAGCGCGAGACGCCCTACGGCGACGACATCCGCTCGGTCGCGGGCCTGGGCTTCACCCGCCCGCTGCTGGCCTGGCCGCTGACGCTGGCGATGCTGTCGCTGGCCGGGATGCCGGCGACCGCGGGCTTCATCGGCAAGTTCACGCTGATCGACGCGGCGGCCGACGGCGGCTACACCTGGCTCGGCATCGTCATCGTGATCGGCTCGATGATCTCGCTGGCCTACTACCTCCGGGTGGTCGCGGCGATGTGGATGCGCCCGGCGACCGCGGCCGACGTCGCCACCCGCGACGCCGCCGGCGCGCCGCGCCTGGCGGGCGCCGACCCGATCGTCGAGCGCTCCGACTGGGAGGTCACGCTGGTGGCCGTCCTGGCCGGCGCGGCGATCGTCGTCTTCGGCGTGATCCCCTCGCCGCTGCTGAACCTCGCCGACAGCGCCGGCAAGGCGCTGGGCCTGCTGTAACGGCAGCGCGCAACGAGCGTCCAGGCGGCTTGCGGGCCGTCCGCGTCCGCTAACAGAGTCCCGCGCGCCATGGTCCGCGCGCGAACCTCGCTGGTCGTCCTCGTCGTCGCGGCGTGCGTGCTTCTGGGATCGGCCGCGGCGTCGGCGTCGACCTTCTCCCTCGGCGCGGACGGCGAGACGGCCGACGTCTTCAACTACCACTTGGCGACTCGCGAGCGGGTCTACATCCCGCAGACCGGGATCGACCAGGACGGCGTCGGCGGCGACGACGACGTCGCCATCGAGATCATGCGGCCGGCCGGCGCCGACCCGGCCTCGGTCCCGGCGATCATCGAGCCCAGCCCGTACTACACGCAGCTCTGCCGCGGCAACGAGACCCAGTGCCTCGCCGACACCGATGGCGACGGCAAGAACGACAAGTGGCCGCTGTTCCTGGACAACTACTTCGTGCCGCGCGGCTACGCGGTCATCCTCGCCGAGGCCGACGGCACCGCCAACTCGACCGGCTGCCCGCTGCACGGCGGCCCGGGCGACGTCGCGGGGATGAAGTCGGTGGTCGACTGGCTGAACGACCGCGTCGCGGGATACAGCACCGCCGCGCACGCCACGCGGGTGTTCGCGACCTGGCACAACGGCAAGGCCGCGATGATCGGCAAGTCCTATGACGGGACGCTGACCGAGGGCGTCGCCGCGACCGGCGTGAGCGGGCTGACGACGATCGTGCCCGAGTCGGCCATCGACGACTGGTACGGCTACTCGCGGATGGGCGGCATCCGCTTCAACACGCACTACCCGAGGACGCTGTCGCAGCTGGTGACCGACCCGGCGGACGTCACCCGCTGCGCCGCGTCGCGCGCCTTCATGGACGGCAGCGACGGCGACGCCACCGGCGACCGCAACCCGTTCTGGGAGGAACGCGACTACCTCGCCCGCGTCGGCAACGTCACCGCCTCGGTCCTCGCCGTCCATGGCCTGCAGGACGACAACGTGCGCATGGACAACCTCGCCTCGTGGTGGGCGGGGCTGAAGGCCGACGACGTGCCGCGCAAGCTGTGGCTCATGCGCGCCGGCCACGTCGACCCGTTCGACCTGCGCCGCGCCCAGTGGGTCGACACCCTCCACCAGTGGTTCGACCACTGGCTCTACGGGATCGACAACCACATCATGGACCAGCCGGCGGTCGACATTCAGGCCGCCGACAAGACGTGGAGCACCGCGTCGGACTGGCCGGCGCCCGGCACCGCGCCCGTCGCCGTGCACCTGCAGGCGACCACCCAGGCCGCCGCCGGCGCGCTGGGCTTCACGCCCGGCGACGGCGCCGGCAGCGTCACCTGGACCGACGCGCCGAACCAGAGCGAGACCACCATGATGAACACGCCGCTGGGGTCGCAGGCCTCGCGACGGGTCTTCCTCTCGGCGCCGCTCCGGCACGACCTGCGGATCTCCGGCACCCCGGTGGTCGACCTGAAGGCCTCGCTCTCGACGACGCAGAGCAACCTGGGGGCCTTGATCGTCGACTACGGGGCTGGGACCCAGGTCACGCGCTCGGGCGACGGCATCACCAACACGACGACACGGACGTGCTGGGGCCAGGACAACACCGCCGCCGGCGACTTCAGCGCCTGCTACCTCGAGGTGACGCAGCCGACGGTCGCGGTCACGCAGTGGCGCGTGACCAAGGGCATCCTGGACTCGTCGAACCGCGCGTCGCTCTCGGTGCCGTCGCTCGTCGGCGCCGGCGCGCCGACCGACTTCCCCATCACCCTGATCCCGCAGGACCACGTCTTCGCGGCCGGCCACCAGATCGGCGTGATCCTGGTCGGCGACTACGCGGGCTTCTCGTCGGTGAACGGGACGGCCGGCACGACGTTCACGATGGACACGAAGGCGAGCACGGTCTCGCTGCCGATCGTCGGCGGCACCGCCGCCGCGACGGCCTCGGGCGGGTTCGACGCGATCACGCCGACGCTGACGCTGCCCGCCGACCAGGCCGCGCAGGCCACCAGCGCGGCGGGCGCGGCCGTGAGCTGGCCGGCGCCGACCGCCACCGACGACCAGGACCCGAGCCCGGCGGTGGCCTGCACGCCGGCGTCGGGCAGCACGTTCGCCGTCGGCGCGACGACGGTGACGTGCACGGCGACCGACGCGTCGGGCAACGTGACGACCGGGACGTTCACCGTGACCGTCGGCGCGCAGCCGGTCCAGGACGGCGGCGGTGGCGGCGGCGAGACGATCGGCGGCGGGCCCGCCCCGACCGACGGCCTCCCGCCCGCGGCGCAGACCGGCGGCGACGCCTGCGCGCCGGCGACCGCGCCCCCCGCGGCCCTCGACAACGTCCCGATCAAGCTCTCGGGCCTGAGGCTCACCGCCCGGCGCGGGTCGCTGCTGGCGGCGTTCAGGCTCTCGGGCCCGGCCACGGTCACGCTGAGCGTCAAGCGCCACGGCGCCAAGCGCGCGCTCAAGACGACGTCGTCGAAGCTCAAGGCGGGCGCGCGTTCGCTGCGGCTGAAGGCCAGCGCGCTGAAGCCCGGCCGCTTCGACGTTACGATCACCGTGCGCGCGACCGGGCTCAAGACCGTCACGGTGCGTCGCACGGTGACGGTTCCGCGCCGCGGGTAGCACCGAGGCATGTCCGAAGACGACCGCAGCGCCGACCACACCGAGGATCCCCGCAAGCAGGAGGAGGGCTCCGGCGGCTACCCGGAGAGCACGCCGAGCGGCACCGAGGGCGCCGATCCGCGCAAGCGCAAGGACGGCGAGGGGTCGCCGGCGACCTCGTCCGGCGGCGAGGCCGACCGCGAGAAGACGACCGGGAACCCGAACGCGGCGGGCTGAGCCGGCCAGCGCCCGCCCGCCGGTCCACAGCGCGTGGCTCCGGCCCGTCTGGAACGATGCGGCGGTGCGCATCTCCGCGAAAGCCGACTACGCCGTGCGGGCCGCGATCGAGCTGGCCGCCGCGGGCTCCGAGCGTCCGACGAAGGGCGACGCCGTCGCGCAGGCCCAGGGGATCCCGCTGAAGTTCCTGGAGAACATCCTCGCGGACATGCGCCACGCCGGGCTGGTCACGAGCCGCCGCGGCGCCGAGGGCGGCTACTGGCTGGCCCGCCCGGCCGAGGAGATCACGGTCGCCGACGTCATCCGCGCCGTCGAGGGCCCGCTGGCCTCCGTGCGCGGCGGCCGCCCCGAGGACGTCGACTACTCCGGCTCGGCCGAGCCGCTGCAGAAGGTCTGGATCGGCGTCCGCGCGTCGCTGCGCCGCGTCGTCGAGCAGGTCACCCTCGCCGACCTCGCGGCCAACAAGCTGCCCAAGGACGTCGAGCAGCTCGCCGACGACCCTGAGGCCTGGGTCACGCGCCGCTAGCTGGCGGCCGCCAGGTCGGCGGCCGGCGCCGAGTCGGGCCGGACGTAGACGATGTCGCCCTCGGCCAGCTCGAGCTGCTCGGCCTCGTGGCGCGTCAGCTGCGCGGCGACCGCGCCGTCGCCCGCGAGCTCCAGCTCGACGCGGACCTCGAAGCCGAGGTGCACGACGCGCGTCACCTGCGCCTCGACCGCGCCCGGCGCCGGGTCGGCGTTCAGGACGAGGTCGTGCGGCCGGACGAGCCCGCCGCCCAGGCGCGCCACCGGTCCGAGGAACCCCATGACGAACTCATTGGCCGGCGCGTCGTAGACCTCGCGCGGCGCGCCGACCTGTTGGATTCGCCCATCGTTCAGGACCACGATCCGGTCGGCGAGCTCCATCGCCTCCTCCTGGTCGTGCGTGACCAGGACGGTCGTGACGTGGACCTCCTCGTGCAGACGCCGCAGCCACGCGCGCAGCTCGGCGCGGACGTTGGCGTCCAGCGCGCCGAACGGCTCGTCCAGCAGCAGCACCTTGGGCTCGACCGCCAGCGCGCGTGCCAGGGCCATGCGCTGGCGCTGGCCGCCGGACAGCTGCGACGGGTAGCGCTCCTGGTAGCCGGCGAGCCCGACGATCCCGAGCAGCTCGTCGACCTTGGCCTTGATCTCCGCCTTCGGACGGCGGCGCACCTTCAGGCCGAAGGCCACGTTGTCGCGCACCGTCATGTGCTTGAACGCGGCGTAGTGCTGGAACACGAAGCCGATGTCGCGGCGCTGCGGCGGCACGCTGGTGACGTCGCGGTCCTCGATGACGACCGTCCCGCTGTCGGGCGTCTCGAGGCCCGCGATCACGCGCAGCAGCGTCGACTTGCCGGAGCCCGACGGGCCCAGCAGCGCGGTCAGCGCGCCCGGCGCGATGTCCAGCGAGACGTCGTGCAGCGCCTGGAAGTCGCCGTAGTGCTTGTTGACGTCGGAGACCGAGATCATCGGGACCCACCACCACCCTTGCGTTGCAGGAGCGTCATCGCGAGCAGCGTCACGAGCGCGATGACGGCGAGGAGGGCCGACGCCGCGTAGGCGCCGGCCAGGTCGAAGTTCGAGTAGCGGTTCTCGACGAGCAGCGGCAGCGTCACCGTCTCGCCGGCGATCTTGCCGGAGACGACGGAGACCGCGCCGAACTCGCCGATCGCGCGCGCCGTGGAGAGCACGATGCCGTAGGCGACGCCCCAGCGGATCGCCGGGAGCGTCACGCGCCAGAAGGTCTGAGAGGGGGACGCGCCGAGCGTCGCGGCGGCCTGCTCCTGCTCGTCGCCGATCTCGCGCAGGACCGGCGTCACCTCGCGCACGACGAACGGCAGGCAGACGAAGATCGTCGCCAGCACCATGCCCGGCACGCTGAAGATGATCTGGATGCCCGCGTTGGTGAGCGTCGGGCCGAGCCAGCCCTCGCGCCCGTAGAGCAGGAACAGCGCCAGGCCGATCACGATCGGCGAGATCGCGAACGGCAGGTCGATCAACGCCTCCAGGAACCGCTTGCCGCGGATCCGCGTGCGCACGAGCAGCAGCGCGGCGACGACGCCGAAGATGGTGTTCAACGGGACCGCGATCGCCGCGATCTCGACCGTCAGCCAGAACGCGCTGACGGCGGCGGGCGTCGTGATCGCGTCCCACACCTCGCCCACGCCGGGCTCGAACGTCCGGTACAGCACGACGCCGATCGGGACGAGCAGCAGGAACGCCAGGTAGCCGAGCGCGACGACGCGGACCGACAGGCGGCCGACCGGGTTAATGGTCATGCCGGTTCCCCCAGTACTCGATGCCGCGCAGCGACAGCAGCATGACGAGCGAGACCGCCAGCAGCACGACCGACACGGCGGCTGCGCCGACCGGGTTGTCGCTCTCGATCTGCTTGAAGATGAACACCGACGACACCTGCGTGTCGAACGGCCTGTTGCCGCTGATCAGGACGATCGAGCCGAACTCCCCGACCGCGCGGGCGAAGGCCAGCGCCGCGCCCGACAGGATCGCGGGCGCCAGGGCGGGGAGGATGATCGAGCGGAAGATCCGGAAGGGACCGGCGCCGAGCGAGGCGGCGGCCTGCTCCATCTCGCGGTCGAGCTCCATCAGCACCGGCTGCACGGCGCGGACCCCGAACGGCAGCGTCACGAACAGGAGCGCCAGCGCGACCGCGACCTGCGTGAACGCGAGGTTCACCCCGACCGGCGACTCCGGCCCCCACAGGGCCAGCAGCGTGATGCCGGCGACGATCGTCGGCATCGCGAACGGCAGGTCGATCACCGCGTTGACGAGGCGCCGGCCCGGGAAGTCGTCGCGGACCAGCGTCCACGCGATCGCCAGCCCGGCGACCGCGTTGATCGCCGCGACGATGACCGACACGACGACCGTGAAGCGCAGCGCGGCGACGGCCTGGCGGCTGGTGACCGAGTCCCAGAACGCGCTCAGGCCGCCGTCGAGCGACTTGGCGGTCAGCGCGGCGAGCGGCAGCAGGACGATGACGCTGAGCCACAGCGTCACGACGCCGACGCCCAGGGCCGTGAGGCCCCGGCCGCCGACCCGCCGCGCGCCGCGCGAACGCGGGCGCGGCGGGGCCGCCTTCGTGACCGCCGTGACGCTCACTTCGCCGTGGACACGCCCGCGTCGTCCTCGATCTTGGCGACGGAGCCCTTCT